>DRQR01000167.1 GCA_011371355.1 Actinomycetota bacterium | reverse complement strand
GCCGCGGTCGAGGGCTGGCCCGAAGCCCGTCTCGTACCGATGGCCGCAGGGACGAACAACGCCATCGGGCTGACCGAGGAGCCCACGATCGTGGGGTTGGCCACCGCCCAGGCCGTACGCGGCCACGGATTCCGCCCCCTCGACCGCCTCGTCGTCACGAGCCCCCGAGGCTCGTGGACCGCTCTCGTCGACGTCGTCGGCGTGCGCACCCCGTGGACGGGAGCCCGCGCGATCTGGGAGGCCACCGAGCTCGTGGAGGCCTTCGTGGTCAACGCCACACGCACGGCCACCGGCATCGCCGCCGTCGCCGCCGCCCTCGGGACCATCCCGCCCCGAACCGCCCGTCGCATCCGTTTCGGCCCGGGTCGGTCCCTGCGGGTACCGCTCGCACCGGGTCTCGTCACCGAGGTCGAGATCGCCGAGGTGGAGGACCTGGCCAGGGGGGTCGCCGTTCCGATCGACCCCCGCGACCGGCTCCTCGCCCTCGACGGCGAGCGCCGCGTGGTGGGCGACGAGGCGACGGTCGCGGTCGCCGGCGGACCCTCGATCCTCGACCTCGACGCGGCCTTCACAGGCGACGACGCCTGAGGACGGCGCTCCGCGTGGAATCGGCGATCACCGAGCCGAGCCGGCCCATCTCCACACCCTCGGGGAGACGCCGGAGCCTCGCGCCGAGGTCGGACACCGCGGCGTCGCCGAGCCCCGCCATCGAACGGTTCGCGAAAACCAATCTCGCCGTGCCCTCCCGATCGACCTCTCCGACGCGTAGGTTCGGAGGTGAGGCTCCACGACGAGGCGATCGTCGGGGCCGCCCGCGGTCGCCACGACCTGAAGGAGGTGGCCATGGAGATCCCACGGGACGACCTCGTCGCCATGTACGCGACGATGGCGAAGATCCGCTACTTCGAGGAACGTATCCGCGAGATCTACTACGAGGACAAGCTCCCGGCCTTCGACATCGCCGCCGGGCCGATCCCCGGAGAGATGCATCTCGCGGCGGGACAGGAGCCCGTGGCCGTCGGGGTGATGCCCCACCTCCGCCCGGGAGACGCCATCACCGCGACCCACCGGCCCCACCACGTCGCCATCGCACAGGGCGTGGACCTCGGGCGGATGGCGGCCGAGATCTTCGGCAAGGACACCGGCCTCGGCCATGGGAAGGGCGGCCACATGCATCTCTTCTCCGTCGAACCGAGCTTCGGCTGCTCGGGGATCATCGGCGAGGGCATGCCGGTGGCGTGCGGCGCCGCCCTGGCGTTCAAGCGGCAGGGGAAGGACAACGTCGCCATCTCCTTCTTCGGCGAGGGCGCGGCCAATCAGGGCGCCTTCCACGAGTCCCTGAACCTGGCGGCCCTGTGGAACTTGCCGGTGGTCTTCATCTGCGAGGACAACGGCTGGGCCATCTCGGTCCCGAAGCACGCGTCGACGGCGATCGCCGACAACTCGGACCGGGCGTCGGCGTACGGCATGCCAGGCGTCCTCGTCCCCGACAACGACCCCATCGGGGTCTACGAGGCGGCCGGCGCCGCCATCCGCCGCGCCCGTGAGGGTCGGGGTCCCAGCCTCATCGAGGTGAGGACCCTGCGCCTGTGGGGGCACTTCGAGGGGGACGCCGACGCCTACCGCTCGGAGGAGTACAAGCAGGAGATGGCCGAGCACGACCCGATGGTGACCTACCCCGAGCGGCTGATCGCCGAAGGCGTGGCCACCCCGGCCGAGATCGACGCCCTCACGAAGGCCGCCCACGAGGAGGTCGACGAAGCCATCGAGTTCGCCCGCTCCAGCCCGTACCCCGCCCCGGAAGACGCGCTCCGGCACGTGTTCGCATAGGAGGACGCCGATGACCGCAACGATGACCGAGCGCAAGCTCACGATGCAGAAGGCGATCGCCGAGGCGATCCGCCAGGAGATGGAACGGGACGAGTCGGTCTTCGTCATGGGCGAGGACGTCGGCGTGTACGGCGGGATCTTCGGAGCGACCGAGGGCCTCCTCGACCGCTTCGGACCCGATCGGGTGATCGACACCCCCATCTCGGAGACGGCGTTCATCGGGGCCGCGGTTGGTGCCGCGATCCACGGGATGCGCCCCATCGCGGAGCTCATGTTCGTGGACTTCTTCGGGGTGTGCATGGATCAGATCTACAACAACATGGCGAAGATCCACTACTTCTCCGGCGGTGCCGTAAAGGTCCCGATGGTGCTGACGACGGCCGTCGGCGGGGGCTACTCCGATGCCGGCCAGCACTCCCAGACGCTGTGGGGGACCTTCGCCCACCTTCCCGGGATGAAGGTGGTGGTGCCCTCCAGCGCCTACGACGCCAAGGGGCTCATGATCTCCGCGATCCGCGACGACAACCCGGTCGTCTACATGTTCCACAAGGGGGCCCTCGGCCTGGGCTGGATGACCCACAATCCCCACGCCACCGGCCCGGTCCCGGAGGAGCCCTATGCGGTCCCGATCGGGAAGGCCGAGGTCGTCCGTGAGGGCACCGACGTCACGGTCGTCACGATCGGCCTCTCGGTGCACCGAGCCATCGACGCCGCCGAAACGCTCGACGCCGAGGGCATCTCCGTGGAGGTCCTGGATCTCCGGTCCCTCGTACCGCTGGATCGCGAGGCGATCGTCGAATCGGTGAAGAAGACCCACCGCCTCCTCGTCGTGGACGAGGACTACCGCAGCTTCGGCATGACCGGCGAGGTGATCACGACGGCCATCGAGGGTGCCTTCGACTTCCTCGACGCACCGCCGATCCGCATCGCCGAACCGGACGTGCCGATCCCCTACAGCCGGCCCCTCGAGCGCTTCGTCCTGCCCGGCGTCGACGACATCGTCGCCGGGGTCCGCGGCCTCGTCGCCGCCTGACGGGCATGACGACCGACGTCCTCATGCCCGTCATCACCGAGGCGGGCGAGGATGCGGTGGTCACGGCCTGGTTCGTCGACGAGGGTGGCTCGGTCGCCGAGGACCAGCTCCTCGCCGAGGTCCAGGCCGAGAAGGTGTCGAGCGAGGTGCGCGCCCCGGTCGCGGGGAGGGTGTACGGGCTCGTGGCCATCAACGAACCCGTGCCCCAGGGTTCGCCGATCTGTCGGATCGAGGAGACGGGAGCGCCGAAGGAGCCCACCGCGACCCCCGAGCCCCGGGTGGTCCGAGCCTCGCCGGCGGCGAAGCGTCTGGCCCGGGAGCTCGGCATCGACCTGACGACGGTCCGGGGCTCCGGACCCGGCGGTCGCATCACCGAGGCAGACGTGCGGGCCGCCGCCCCGGAGGTGGGCGAGGAGCGGACCGGGTTCCGCGCCGTGATCGCCCGGCGGCTCCGGGAGAGCCTTCGGGAGACGGCGCCGGTCACGCTCTTCCGTACCGAGGCGATCGGCGACGTCCCGACGGAGGGGTTCACGGCCCGGGTGCTCGCCGCCGCGGCCAGGGCCCTGCGACGGCACCCGCGCCTGAACGGTACGCGGGACGGCGACCGCTTCGTTCCCGCCGACGAGCCCGTCGTGGCGGTCGCCGTACAGACCGACGACGGGCTCGTCGCCCCGATCGTGCCCGGGGCGGCGACGGGGACCCTACCCGAGGTGGAGGCGGCCCTCGAGGAGGTGGCGAGGCGGGCGAGGGAACGGCGCCTGACCACCGAGGATCTCACCGGCGCGACCTTCACGGTGACGAACCTCGGTCCCTACGGCATCGACGGGTTCACCCCGATCATCGACCCGCCCCAGCTCGCGATCCTCGGAGTCGGCGCCATCCGCACCCGGCCCGGGTTCGACCGGTCTGGTTCCCTGGTCCCCGTACGGGAGGTGACCTTCAGCCTCACCTTCGACCACGCCTTCGTCGACGGAGCGCCCGCTGCGGCGTTCCTGGGCGACGTCGTCGTCGAGCTCCGGCATCTCGCCGGGAGCTGACCGGCCCGGTCTCGTCCCGGGGACCGAGACGACGCCGTCGAAGGCCTTCGCCCGGCGAGTCGGTGAGACGGCGGGACCTCGAACGCGCCGGTCGCGGGGCCGTCCCAGCGTTCGCGCGCCGCCATCTACCCGACGACCCCCGGATCCTGCCCGGCCCGCCCCGCCGATTCCACCGCCACCGCGGGGAGGACGGCATCCAACCGGCGGGGAATCCACCAGTTCCGATCGCCGAGGAGCTCCATCGTCGCCGGGACCAGGAGCATCCGCACGACGGTGGCGTCGATGGCGACTGCGGCGGCGAGTCCCAGGCCGAGGATCTTCACGGTCCGGGTGTCCTCGAGGAGGAAGCTGCCGAAGACGAACACCATGATGAGCGCCGCCGCCGTGATGACCCGAGCGGTGGCGGCGAGCCCGTCGGCGACCGCGGTGGAGTTGTCCCCCGTGACCGCGTACTCCTCCCGGATCCGGCTGAGGAGGAACACCTCGTAGTCCATCGACAGGCCGAAGACGATCGCGAACATCATCATCGGGATGAACGGCTCGATCGGGCCCGGAGTGATACCGAGCAACGCACCACCCCATCCCCACTGGAAGACCGCCACCACGATGCCGTAGGCGGCGCCGATGGCGAGCAGGTTCATCCCGACGGCCTTCAACGGAACGAGCACCGAGCGGAAGACGGTCATGAGGAAGACGAAGGACAGGGCCAACACCGCGCCGTAGAACCACCAGATCCGGGCGGCGAGGTAGTCGGAGAAGTCGAGATTGGCGGCCACCGGTCCGGTCACGAGGAACTGGGCGCCGGTGTCCTCCGCGAGGACGGGCAGGACCTCGTCGCGGAGGCGGTGGACGAGCTGGGTCGTCGCCTCCGACTGGGGCGACGTCTGCGGGATCACTTCGACGAGCGCCGCCGTCGGAGCAGTGGGATCGTTGGGCAGCGGCGGGGAGACCGTGGCGACGCCGTCGACCCCGACGAGCGCCTCACCGAGACGACCCAGTCGGGCCGGATCGGTCCTTCCCGGCAGTGTGGCGACGACGAGGAGCGGTCCGTTGGCTCCCGGGCCGAAGCCCTCCTCGAGGAGGTCGTAGGCCCGCCGAGTCGTGGTCCCCTCCGGGTCGTTGCCGGCGTCGGCGAACCCGAGCTGGATCGACAGGATCGGGAGCGCCACGAGCGAGAGCGCGACGACACCCACCGCGGTGACGACGGCCGCCCGCCGCTGGACGAACCGGCTCCATCGGTACGAGAGGGATCGCTCCTGCTGCACCGCCGACGAGAGGGTCACCGGCGCCGCGAGGGGAGACCACACCCGGCCGAGGATCGCCGCGACGAGCGCGAGGGCGATCGCGCCTCGAAGGAGGGGGAGGTCGAGTGCCACACCCACGAGGGCGACGGCGAGGAACACCGCGGCGAGGAGTCCACCCCGACGGGTCGTCGCGATGCGCTCACCGACCCAGCCGAGCAACGCGGGGAGCAGGGTCACGGACGCGACCATGGTCGCCAGGACCGTCGTCGATGCGGCGACGGCGAGGCCCGTGACGAAGGTGATGCCCATGAGCAGCATGCCGAGGAGGGACACGACGACCGTCACTCCGGCGAAGAGCACGGCCCGCCCCGAGGTGTCGAGGGCGGCGGCGACCGCGTCGGGGATGGAACGGCCGCCCGCGACGTACTCCTGGAATCGGGTGACGATGAACAACGCGTAGTCGATGCCGACCCCCAGGCCGATCATCACCCCGATCGTCGCGGCGAAGTCCGGCATCTCGATCCCGTTGCTGAGCAGCGCCGTGGCGAGGACGCCGGTGCCGACTCCGGCGAGTGCGGTGGCGATGGGGAGCCCCGTGGCCAGCACGGATCCGAAGGTGAAGACGAGCACGAGGACCGCGAAGGCGAGGCCGAGGGTCTCCGAGCTGGGGGGCCTGCGCTCGCGGAACACCTCGCCGCCGTAGGCGACCTCGATCCCCGGGTCCGACGGCGCGAGGGCGGCGAGTTCGTCCCGGACGGCTTCGCCTTCGTCGGTCGTGAGGTCCGCGGCGAGGACGAGCCGGGCGTAGGCGACGGTCCGATCCTCCGAGATCTGCCCCGCGCCGATCGGCGAGTAGGGACTCACGAGGTTCACGACGCCGTCGACTCGTCGCGCCTCTTCGAGGAAGTCGGAGACGACCCGCCGCACCGCCGGATCGTCGACGCCGCCAGCGGCCTTGAACACGATCGTGGCGGGCTCGCCTCCGGCCCCCGGGAACTCGCCGGCGAGGACGGCGAGCCCTCGAGTGCTCTCCGAGTCGGGGGCGGTGATGTTCGTGAGGAAGGCGGGCCCGACGGCGATCGCCGTCGCGCCGAGCAGGGCGACGACGATCAGCCATGCCACCGCGAACCTGCGAGGTTCGGCGGCGGCGGCCCGACCGAGACGGGACAGCATGGGAGCTCCTTCGTGGGACAATCTGTCTTAGATAAGACATACTGTATCACTTGTAGAGTGGTGCCGGCCCCGAAGGGAGCTGTCACGATGGACGAACCCACGCACCCACAGGCGCGACGCACGCGAAGCCTCATGCTCGACGCCGCCTACCGGCTGCTCGCCGAACACGGACCCGCAGCCGTGACCCACCTCCGAATCGCCGAGGAGGCGGGCGTCTCCCGGGCGACCGTCTACCGACACTGGCCCGACCGGGGATCCATCCTCCTCGACCTCCTCCGCCGAGGAACCGAGCTGCGCGTCACCCCCCCGCCCCCCGACGCGGACCTCCTCACCCGGGTCACGCTCCTCCTCCGTTCCTTCGCCGCCGCGCTGTCCGGTGAGGGCGGACGCGTCCTCGCGGCGATGGTCGGCCTCGCCGAATGGGACGAGGACGTGGCGGCGGCGCTCCGGCAGATGGCGGGGATCGGCCCCGGGATGCTCGCCGACCTCCTCGGGCGCGGGGTCGCCGGCGGGGAGCTGGACCCATCGGTGGACGTCTCCCTCCTCGTCGACCGGCTCATCGGTCCCCTCTACCTCCGCCGCCTCCTCTACCGCGAGCCGATCGACGACGAGCGCGTCGAACGCCTCGTCGCCGCCACCCTCGTGCCGCTCCTCGGTACCCGGTGAGCGAAACCTCGGCCACGGCACCGAGCGCCGGTCGACGACGGACCCCATCGTCCTCGCCGCGCCACCCGGCGCACCACGCCCCGGCTCCAGCCGTCCTCCTCGACGGACCCCAGGAGGAGGCGACCCTCAGCTCGCCAGGAGCCGGAACGCAGAGTCTCGCTGCCCTCGATAGAGGGTGACGATCCGTCCGGGTTGCAGCTCGACCTCACCGGCGAAGTCGAGGATCCACGTCGCTCCGTCGTCACGGAGCCAGAGTTCGACGTCGTAGCTCCCCGAACCCAGCCAGAAGTACTCGACCGCCGAGGAGGCTCCGCCACCTCGAAGGCCGGCGGGACCGTACGACGCCTCGTGGACGGGGACGCCGTCGACGACGAGGCGCAGCTCGACGGGATACCGCCTCCCGCCACGCACGCTGCCGGCGTCGACGCCCGGGGCCAACTCCCCGCCGATCCCCTGCTCCGGCGCGGTGACGACCTCCCCGTTGTGGACGAAGGCGACTCGCAACGCGGCGTCGGCGGGATGCCGGACGACGGTCTCTCGAAATCCAACGAGGACCGAGGCGAGCAGGAGGGCGACGACGGCGGCGCCCACGAGCCGAGGCCGCCAACCCGAAGGCCACGGCGACACCGGCCGGCCGGCAGCGACCTGCTCGAGGGCGGTCCGGTACGGGACCGGGTCGACCGGAGAGGCCTCGACGAGCACGATCTCCTCCCGGGACCGCATCCACCCTCTCCCGAGGCGCTCGGCGACCTGGGCCGAGCCCTCCTCGTTGCGGCAGTCCTCGAGCGGACAGGCGAGGACGACCACCCCCCGGGCCCCTTCGTCGACCGCCTGCCGGATCCAACGCGGGTTCACCATCCCGGCGCACACGTCGGTGACGACGACGTTCGCCACCGGCTCGCCGTCCACCTCGACCTCCTCGATGGCGATCGGCGCCTCGACCTCCGTCCCGGCGGCGCCGAGGACCCGGTGGCGCACGCAGGCGAACGTCACGAGGGGCCGGTCGAGGCCCGCGACGGTGCGTCCCAACCCCTTCCGCAGGTCGTCGGTCGACGGGTCCGGCATGGTGAGCGCGTCCGTGGGACACACCCCGACGCACAGGCCGCAGCCGACGCAGAGGGAGGGCACCACCGAGCTGAGCCGCTCGTGTCCCGTGTCGTCGTCTCGGGGAACCAGCTCGATGGCCCCGTAGGGACAGGCCCGTTGACAACGCCCGTCGCCGTGACAGCGCTCGGGGATCACCGTCGGCGGCTCGGCGCGTCGGGACGGCACCCACCAGGGCATCGAACCGAGCCCTCCGACCACGGCCGCGGCGACCGCGAACACCATGCCCGATCCCCAACGGGTCGCGGCGGGGAGGAAACCGAGGTACCAGTGGTCGAGGAGCAGCGGTCCGAGGAGCCGATGGAGGTCGGCCTCCTCGCCGACGGGCACCCGGGCGACCACGGCGATCGCGACGAGCGCTCCTCCCGTGGCGACCATCGCCCACCGAGGTGCCCAGATCCGCACCCGGGAGATGCGGATGACGTGGACGAGGAGCCCGAGGATCACGACCACGGACACGAAGACGTGGAGGAACAAGACGATGACGAAGAACATGAAGGTTCCGCCGGCGAGGTCCTCGCCGAAGAAGGTGATGATCCCCTGGGCTCTCCCGAAGGTCATCGCCCACTCGGTGAGCCACTGGGCCGTGCCGTCCCAGACGAGCCAGTAACCCGTGACCGCGATCGCCCAGAAGGTCACGACGAGCACCCAACCCGAAACCCACGCCAACCATCGGGCGCCGCCCACCTGGTCGCGCAGGAGACTCTTGAGCGCGTGGACGACCGCCACGACGAGGAGCGCCGCCGACGCGTAGCGGTGCACTCCCCGGACGACGACGCCGAGCGGTTGGGTGGTGAGTCCGGCCACCGACGCGAAGGCGCGGTCGGCTCCCGGCCGGTAGAAGACCGTGAGGTAGATCCCGGTGACCGCGAGGACGACGAGGAGGAAGATCGCGAGCTGGCCGGTGTGGTAGAGGGGATCGAACCGCGGCGTGGCCGCTCGGTCGACGACCCGCTCGAGCTGCCCCCAGGCGCGCTCGAGCCGGACGAGGAGGCGATGGCGAGCGTAGGGCGGTCGACTCACGTCCCGGCTCCGTCCTCGAGAGAACACCGCCGGAGACGACCGGCGTTCGAGATCACGAGGACGCTGCTCGCGAGCATCGCGGCGGCGGCGAGCACCGGCCGAAGGTACCCGGCGGCCGCCAACCCGACGCCGACGAGGTTGTAGGCGAAGGCCCACGCCAGATTGCGCCGGATCGTCCGTACGGTCGCACGTCCGAGGGCGACGAGACGGGGGACGAGCCGAAGGTCGTCTCGGATGAGGAGCACGTCGGCGGCGGAGCGGGCCACGTCGGTGGCCGACCCCACCGCGACGCCCACGTCGGCGGCGGCGAGGGCGGGGCCGTCGTTCACGCCGTCGCCCACCATCACGACCACCCCATCGACCGACTCGAGGTGCGCCAGCTTGTCCTGCGGCGTGAGGCCGGCATGGACGGCCACGTCGAGGCGCCGACGCCAACGCTCCCCCGCCGCGTCGCTGTCGCCGGTGAGCACGGCGACGTCGAGCCCCGCCCCGCGCAGTCCGTCGACCGCGGGTCGGGCGTCGCTCCGCACCCGCTCCCCGATCCCGCACAAGCCGCGGACTTCGCCGTCCACCGCCACGTAGATCACCGTCGACCCCTCCGCCTCCCACGCCGCCGCGAGCTCGTCGACCCGCCTCGACGACGCCGCACCCACGAACCGCCGCGATCCGATTCGCATCTCCGAGCCGTCGACGGTCGCCCGGATGCCCCCACCCGGCACCACCTCCACGGCCTCGACGGAAACGAGCTCCACGTCGCGGGTTCGGGCCGCCTCGACGAGCGCGGCCGCAACCGGGTGCTCCGAGCACGCCTCGACGGCGGCGACCCTTCCCAAGAACCCATCCACGTCGCCGTCCACCCACAGCCGCTCCAGCCGGAGGGGCATTGCGGTGAGGGTCCCGGTCTTGTCGAATCGCACGGCGTCGGCGGAGCCGAGGAGCTCGATCGCCTCTCCGTCCCGGACGACCACGCCGCCGTCGGCGGCACGACCGATCGCCATCCACAGGGACAACGGTGTCGCGATCCCCAGGGCGCAAGGACAGGCGACGAGGAGCACGGAAAGCGCCGTCGTGAGCGCCGGCTCGAAGCCGGACCGACCCCACCAGAACACGAAAGTGAGCGCGGCCACCCCGAGGGCGGCGGGAACCATGAGCGCCGCGATCCGGTCGGCGAGCCTCACCGCCGTCGGCCGGCTCCACAACGCCGCATGGAGATCGCGCCCGATGGTGCCCGCCACGGTGTCGCTCCCCACCGCAGCGGCGACGACCTCGAACGCCCCGTCGACGTTGACCGTCCCCGCGTACACCCGATCTCCCGCTCCGCGCTCGACCGGGATGGGTTCGCCGGTGAGGAGGCTCTCGTCGACGTCGCCCCGGCCGACGGCCACGACGCCGTCGACGGGGAACCGGGCGCCGGGTCGAACGAGGACCCGCCCGCCGAGCGGCACCTCGTCGGCGGGCACCTCCCGCGGCCCGTCGACGGTGAGCCACGTGGCCGTGGCCGGGAGCTGCTCGAAGAGCCGTTCGATGGCCTCTCCACCCCGCTTGCGGGCCCGAAGCTCGAGCCAATGGCCGGCGGTGACGAGCACGAGGAGCACCGAGGCGGTGTCGAAGTAGGTGCGACCATCGCCGCGTAGGAGGTTCACGATCGAGACGACGAGGGCGGCGATGACCCCGACGGCGATGAGCGTGTGCATGTTCGGCTTGGCGCGCAGGGCTCCGGCGAGGCCGGCGCGGAAGATCGGCCACCCGAGGAGGGCGACGACGGGGAGGGCCCCGATCGGCAGCACGAGCTCGAAGAACGCGGCGAGGGCCTCGCCGCTCGGGGTGTCCCACCAGCCGAGCCAGCGGTGCGCATAGAGGGTGAGGCTGATCATCATCACGTTCATCGTGAGGACGATCCCGGCGAGGAGCCGATACGACACCGCCTCCTCCTCGTCGTAGGGCGCCTCCTCGCCTTCGACCCAGGCCCGGTAGCCGAAGCGTCGCAGCGAACGGGCGATGCGTCGCGGATCGATGCGCGCGGGGTCGTAGCCGACCCGGGCCCGACGTTGGAAGAGGCTGACGTCGACGTCGGTCACTCCGTCGGCGCGTGCGAGCACCTCTCGCACCACCCAGGTGCACGAAGCGCACCACATCCCGGCCACCTCGAGGACCACGGTCGCGCCCGACTCCCCCCGTGCCGGCTCGGCCGCCCGGGGCTCGGCGAGGAGACGGGCGACCTCTCGGCACGCCGTACAGCAGTACACCCGATCTCCCTCCCGCACCGGATGGCGGGTGGGGAGCCCGCAGACCTGGCACGCCGTCGCCACTTCGGTCACCACAGGACGAGACCTCCGAGCCGTCCATGGCCGACGATCCCGAACGCGGCGAGCCCCCGGAGCGCCATCTGGGAACCGACGAGGGCGAGCACGACGACGGCGGCGAGGCGCCCCGCCACGGCGAGCCGCTGCCGCGTCGCGGTCGCCACTCCCCCGCCGGCGGTCCCTTCGAGGCGGCGAACCCGGGCGAGGGCGACGAGCGCGGGGACGGTCCCGAGCCCGAAGGCGAGCATCGTGGCCGCCCCGGCCGGCGCCGAGGAGGTCGACGCCGCGGTCGACAGCGCCACGAGCACGAGCCCGCACGGCAGGAGGCCCCAGAACGCGCCGAGCACCGCCGGCGACACCGCCCGACTCGCCACGGCCTCGCCGACGAGTCCACGCCATCGCCGAGCCGGTCCGGCGAGGGCCCGGTCGAGCGCCGGGACCCTCCCGACGAGGGCGAGGGCGGAGTACCAGGCGATGCCGGCCGCGCCGAGCGCGAGGAGGCCCTGGACCACCGCGGCACCCCGTCCGAGGGTCTCGAGACTCGCCCCGAAGAACCCGACACCCGCCCCGAGGAGGGTGTAGGTCGCCACCCGGCCGACGTGGAGCCGGAGGAGCCGTGCCGGGGGCGCCCCGGCTCCTCCGAGGAGCAGAGCGACGCCCCCGCACATGCCCACGCAGTGGCCGAGGCTCCCGGTGAGGCCGAGGAGGAACGCCCCTACCACGCGCCTCTGGCCCTCAGCTCACGAACCAGGTCCGACCGAGCATCCACCAGTTGGCGAGGTAGAAGGCCGCGAAGAACGCGAGGAACACGAGCACGATCACGAAGGTCCCCTTCGGCGCGACGTGGCTTCCCTCCGCCGCCGCCGGCACGGGCTCCATCGGCTGGACGAGGGCGAGGGAGGTCGCCTCGACCCGAGGTCCCGTGAACACCGACGCGAGGACCACCGCCAGGTACATGCACAGGGCGGTGAACGCGATGAGCGCCCCGATCCCCACCACGGCGAGGCTCAGGTGGACGGTGCCCGGCACCTCCCGGACCACGTCGATGTCCGCGGTCCGACGGGGCACGCCCTGGATCCCGGCGGTGATCATCCCGACCGCCACGAGGGAGATGCCGAGCCCGAAGAGGTACGGCTGCCACGTGGCGAGCTTCAGGAACTTCACGCGCTTGCGGAACACGAGCGGGATCACGTAGTACGTGAACCCCATGAAGGCGAGGGTGGTCCCACCGACGACCGCGGCGTGGAAGTGGCCGGGCACCCGAAGGGTGTTGTGGGCGACCATGTCGATCTGCTCGGTACCCATCGTCACCCCGGTGACGCCCCCGATCCACCCGAAGACGAACATGGAGACGGCCAGAGCGGCGAACCCGGGCTCACGCCACGGCAGCTTCCGCAGCCACTCGAAGAGCCCGTTCGTGAAGCCCCGCCTCCGCTGGGCGACCTCGAGCATGGCGGGGATCGAGAAGGCGTGGATCATCGACCCGAGCACCGCGAGGTACATCCCGTAGGACGTGTTGAAGGTCTTGAAACCGAAGCTGAGCCCGGGGTCGACGAGCAGGTGGTGTGCCGACCCGAGGTTGATGAACAGGACGTAGAGGATGAAGGCGAACCGGGAGAGCTTCTCGCTCACCGGCGAGCCGCCCACCGTCATCACACCCATCGCGTACCAGATCGCCACCATGGCGGCGAGGTTGATCTGCTGGGCGGGATGCCCGAAGCTCCAGAAGAAGTTCCGGTAGAAGGCCGGATCGACGTGCTCGATGATCCCGATGGTCCGCAGGAAGGGCGGGACGAGCGCGACGGCGCCCGACAGCAGCGTGTAGGTGGCGATGATCGCCGCGACGACGAGCCCGTAGGTGACGAGAGGCAACGAGCCCTCGTAGGTCTTCTCCACCCTGGCCATCACCACCGTGGCGAAGAAGAGCCCCACGGCCACGAGGGCGCCGACCGCGAAGAGGATGAGGCCGAGGTAGAACAGTGGGCTCGCCTCGTTGGAGCCGAGCGGCTCGTAGGCGGTGAACATCACCGTCGAGTTCCCCGTGAGGGCGGTGATCTCGACGAACAGCGCCCCGACGACCATGAGCCCGAAGGCGAGCCAGCCGACCGCCGGCTTCGGGAGCCGGGCGTCGAGGAGGATCGTGGCCCCGAAGTAGAGGCCGGCCATCTCGAAGAAGACGATCCAGAAGATCAGCATGTTGGTGCCGTGGACCGTGAGGAGCCGGTAGAACCACTCCGGCGGCAAGAGCCCGACGGCCTCCCATCGGGTGAGGGCGATGAGGATCGCGGCGATGCCGCCGATGGTCAGGGCGACGACGGCGGCCACCGCGTTGACCTTGATCAAGGCCTCCGACTGCAGGTCGACCTTGAACTGCGTGACCGGGCAGACCCGGTATTCTGCTCGTTCGCTGGTGAGTGTCACGCGCGCTTCTCCCTCACTCGTTCACCAGAATCGTTCCCGTCATCACGTGATGCCCGAGCCCGCAATACTCGTTGCAGACCACCTGGAATTCGCCGCTCTCGGTCGGTGTCAGGGTGATGACGTACTCGTAGGTGGGAACGATCTGGAAGTTCAGATTCACCGGCTGGATCGAGAACCCGTGCTGCACGTCCAAGGAAGAGACGTGGATGCGGTATTCCTCGCCCTTCTCGAGCTGGAGGATCGGATAGAAGCTGAACCGCTGGGCATACACGTAGGCGTCGCCGCCGGGCGGCGGCGCCACCACGGGGATCCCCGCACGTTCGCCCACCTGGTGTTCTGCCGCGAAGGCCTCGACGGTCTCCCGGAAGCGCTCCGGGGTCGTGCGATAGGTGGTCACCGGGACGTTCTGCTTCCCGACCACGAACCACAGGGGCATCATCGCGGTGAGCACGAGCGCCCACACGAAGGCGATGATGACCCAGCTCCGCTCGAGCCGGTCGATCGGACGCCACCAGACCTCTGCCGGGGGATACATGAGCTCACACCCTCCTCGGTCGCGTCACGGAGCTGGTGGGGTCCGCATGAGATCGAACAGTCCCCACACGTTGTAGAAGGCCACACTGATCACGATCGAGATCAGGAGCCACAAGAAGATCTCGTCGAAGACGATCTGCCCGACGGGAATCCGCCGTTCTTCCTCCACCTTCTCGTCGTCCATCGCACTCCCTCCATGCCGTCTTCACCGCGCCGCGTTGCCGGTACGGCAAAACCCTGAGTTCGAGCACACAGGATTTCCTTAGTCTCGAACTACGGAAATCACCATTGCGGCAACATCGGTCCCAGACCAGGGCCGAAAGGCCCTACCTGGAGGTCGGAACGGATGCGGCGATCATTCGCCTCGGAGTCCGAGGACCCGCCGGGCCCGGTTCGAGAGACGATCGGGCGTCCAGGCCGGTTCGTGGACGACGCGAAGCTCGACCGCCGTGACGCCGGGCACGGCCGCCACCCGGCTCTCGGCCAGCCGGGCCAGATGGGATCCGAGGGGACAGACCGGTGTCGTCGTCGTCATGTCGACCTCGACCCGGCCTCCGTCGACCCTCACGTCGTAGACGAGGCCGAGATCGGTGATCGGCAGCCCGAGCTCGGGGTCCACGACCTCTCCGAGGGCCTCCCAGACCGCGGCGAGGAGCCGCTCGACGTCCATGGAGACATGGTAGGGGTCCTGGGCCGGGCGGTACGCTCCGGGCGTGTCCCGGACCACCGTCCTCCGGCTCCTGCCCGGCCCCGTGGCCGTCGTCGCCCTCGTGGTCGGCGTCTGGATGGGGCTCGCACGGCTCGGGATCCCCCTCGGCGCCCCTCCGACGCCCGAGGTCCACGGGGCCCTCCTCGTCCTCGGGTTCCTCGGCACGCTCATCGGCCTCGAACGCGCCGCGGCGGCCGGCCGGGCCTGGACCTTCGGCGTTCCCTTCCTCGGGGCGTGCTCGGTGGTAGCGATGATCCTGGGCTCACCTCGCCTCGCCGCGGCGTGCTCCCTGGGAGCCGGCGGACTGCTCGTCGCCGTCTACGGGGCCGCCCTCCGGACCCGCCCGGCCGACCACCTCGTCGTCATGACCGCCGGTGCGGTGGGATGGCTCCTCGCCGCCGCGACCTGGATCCGGGCCGGCGCGGTCCCGGCGATCGTGCCCTGGGCGGCCACGTTCCTCGTGGCGACGATCGCCGGGGAACGGCTCGAGCTCGCCGGGCTCACCGCCATCGATCCGGCGGCTCGCCGGCTCCTCCTCGGGGCGATCGGTCTCCTCTTCCTGGGAGCGACCGTCGCCTGGGCCTACCCGAGGCCGGGAGCGCAGCTCGCCGGGATCGGCCATCTCCTCGTCGCCGCCTCGCTCCTCACCTGGGACGTGGCCCGGCGGACGATCCGCACCGCCGGCCTCCCCCGATACGTCGCCGGCGGCCTCCTCGCCGGATACGTCTGGCTCGCCGTCGCCGGACTCCTCTGGCTCACCTCGGGTCTCGATCCCGCCGGTCGGACCTACGACGCCGCCCTCCACTCGCTCTTCCTCGGCTTCGTGATGTCGATGATCCTCGCCCACGGCCCGATCGTGCTCCCCGCCCTCACCGGCGCCACCGTTCCCTGGCACGCCGCCCTCTGGGGACCTCTCGGGCTCCTCCACGTCTCGGTCCTCCTCCGGGTCGCCGGTGGGCTCGGGGCGGCGCCGACCTTCCTCCGGGTCGGCGCCCTCGGGAACGCCGCCGCGCTCGCCCTCTTCGTCGTCGTGGTCGCGGTCGCGCTCCGGCGGGGCCGCCGGGGCGGCCGGTAGACTCCCCCCGACGGCGGCACCCGACGCCGCCGCGGACGACTCCCGAAAGGAGCCCCCATGAGCCTGCTCCACATCTTCTGGTCGATGCTCTGGTTCTTCCTCTTCGTCATCTGGATCTGGCTGCTCATCACGATCTTCTCCGATCTCTTCCGCAGCGAGATGTCCGGGCTGGCGAAGGCGCTGTGGACGCTCTTCATCATCGTCTTCCCCTTCCTCGGGGTGCTCATCTACCTCATCGTCAACGGCGACGACATGCAGCGGAGGGCCATGGCCCACGCCGCGCAGGTGGAGCAGGCCCAGCGGGCCTACATCCAGGAGGTCGCCGGCGGCTCGATCGCCGAGGAGCTGGCGAAGCTCGCCGAGCTCCACGACCAAGGCAAGCTCACCGACGAGGAGTACGAGCGGCTCAAGGCGAAGCTCATCGCCACCTGAGCCCACGTCGCCGTACCGCCGAGCCCTCCCTCGGCCGGTTCAGCGGTTCCGCAGGTAGAGCGCCACCGCCTCCACCCGAGAGTGGACCTCGAGCTTGCCGAGGATGTGCTGGACGTGGTTCCGCACCGTCGTCGGCGACACATAGAGCTCCTCGGCGATCTCGCCCCCCGACTTTCCCTCGGCGAGGAGCCCGAGGACCTCACGCTCTCGGGGCGTCAGCCGCTCGAGGCGACGACGCGCCTCGGGGTCGGGCTCGGGACGGGCCGCCCGCTCGGCGAGGATCCGCTCGACGTCGATCGGGAAGGGCACCTCGCGCACGAGGTGGACGAGGCG
>DRQR01000166.1 GCA_011371355.1 Actinomycetota bacterium | reverse complement strand
GGGGAGGAGCCGCAGGATCGTCGTCACGAAGTTCGGATGGGTGCTCGACAGCAGCCAGGAGGTACGCACGACGAGTGCCTCGGGATCGGTGGCCAAGGCGGCGACCTCGCCCGCCCGTTTCGTCTCGCCGTACACGTTGATCGGTCGAGGCGGATCGGACTCGACGTAGGGCGTCTCCTTGGTACCGTCGAAGACGTAGTCGGTGGAGAAGGTGACGAGCTTCGCCCCCGCCCGGTGCGTCCATCTGGCGAGGACCTCGACGGCCTCGGCGTTCACCCGCCGAGCGGTCGCCTCGTCGTCTTCGGCGGCGTCCACCGCGGTGTACGCGGCGCAGTTGACGACGAGCTCGGGGGCGAGACGGTCGAGGACCTGCGAGATCGTATCGAGGTCGGTGAGGTCGAGGTCGGCTCGGGTGAGCCCCGTCGCTCGTCGGCCGAGGAGACGGAGGAAGGCCGAGCCGAGCTGTCCACCGGCGCCGAGGACCACGATCACCCGGTGAACTCCTCGGCGAGCACGACACGCTCGAGGTACTCGCGATACCCGCTCGGAGGCATGGCCGCGACGAGCGCGGCGAGGTGGTCCCTCGTGATGAGTCCCCGCCGGTAGGCGATCTCCTCGATGCAGGCGATCTTCGTGCCCTGGCGGTGCTCGATCGTCGCCACGTAGTTCGCGGCGTCGAGGAGGCTGTCGTGGGTGCCCGAGTCGAGCCAGGCGACACCTCGGGAGAGCCGGACGACCCGCAGCTCACCGAGCTCGAGGTAGGCGCGGTTGAGGTCGGTGATCTCGAGCTCGCCGCGGGCCGACGGCCGGAGGGCCCGGGCGAGATCGACCACCCTGGCGTCGTAGACGTAGAGGCCGGGCACCGCGAGGTTCGACCGGGGTCGCTCGGGCTTCTCGACGAGGGAGACGACGTTGCCGTCGGCGTCGAGCTCGACGACTCCGTACCGACGGGGGTTCCGAACCGGGTAGCCGAAGATCAAGGCCCCGGATTCGAACTCGGCGACCGCCCGTTCGGTCTCGGAACCCCCGTAGAAGATGTTGTCCCCGAGGATCAGGCACACCGGATCTCCATCGACGAAGTCCTCGCCGATGAGGAACGCCTGGGCGATGCCCTCGGGCCGGGGCTGCGGTGCGTATCGGATCGTGAATCCCCACCGGCTCCCATCGCCGAGCAGGGCTCGGAAGCGAGGGAGATCGTCGGGTGTCGAGATGAGGAGCACGTCGGTGATCCCCGCCTCGAGGAGGGTCGCGAGGGGGTAGTAGATCATCGGCTTGTCGTAGACGGGCTGGAGCTGCTTCGAGGCGACCTGCGTGATCGGGTAGAGGCGGGTACCCGCGCCTCCCGCGAGGACGATGCCCTTCATCGGACCCGTTCCCTGAGGGGACGCCACCAGTCCTCCCGCTCCCGGTACCAGGCGATGGTGTCGGCGAGTCGCGCCGTGAAGTCGTGGGCGGGCTCCCACCCCAGCGCCCGGATCTTCGACGAGTCGACGGCGTAGCGGACGTCGTGGCCCGGCCGATCCGATACGTGCTCGATCCATTCGTCCCCGAGGTCGAAGACGTCGAGGATCGCCCGAGCGAGCTCGAGGTTCGGGAGCTGACGGCCCGCTCCCACGTTGTAGATCTCCCCCGACGCGCCCCGGTCGACGAGGAGGTGGAGTGCCGCACAGTGATCCTCGACGTGGAGCCAGTCACGTTCGTGCTTCCCGTCCCCGTACACGGGGATCTTCTCCCCTGCGAGGAGGTTGGTCACGAAGCGCGGGATCACCTTCTCGGGAAACTGGTAGGGGCCGTAGTTGTTCGTGCATCGGCTGACGACGACGTCGTACCCGTAGGTGACGTGGTAGGACCGGACGAGGAGATCCGCCGCCGCCTTCGACGCCGCGTACGGCGACGAAGGGGCGAGGGGAGCCGTCTCGGGCGCGTACCCCTCGACGACCGGGCCGTACACCTCGTCGGTCGAGACGTGGAGGAATCGTGGGACCCCGTGACGGTAGGCGGCGTCGAGCAGCACCCCGGTCCCCACCACGTTCGTCTCCACGAAGTCCCGAGGGCTCGAGATCGAACGGTCCACGTGACTCTCGGCGGCGAAGTGGACGACGACGTCGTGGCCGGGCACGAGCTCGTCGACGAGCCCGGCGTCCCGGACGTCTCCCTCGACGAACCGGTGGTTGGGATGCTCGTCGAGTTCGGCCACCGTCGCCGGCACTCCCGCATAGGTCAACGCGTCGAGGTTCGTGACCACGGCATCGGGTTCGTGCTCGAAGAGATAGCGGATGAAGTTCGAGCCGATGAATCCCGCGCCGCCGGTGACGAGGTAGCGTCGTGCTGCCACGGCGTCGCCCTTCACCCTCGCCGTCGCCCACGGCCGATGCGCCATCCGGTCCGAGCGGATCGAACGCCCGGGTCCTCGACGACGATCCTGGGCCTCATCGCTCCACCTCACCACGCAGGACGGCCCTGGTGGGGATCACCCGCCGTCGACTCATTCGAACACCTCCGCGGCCGCGAGCGGTGGGGCGTTCGCGTCCTGGTGGGACAGGAGCGGAAGGTCGCCTTCCAGCGGCCACTCGATCGCGAGCTGGGGATCGTCCCATCGGATCCTCCGTTCGCGTGCCGGATCGTAGTAGTGCGTGACCTTGTAGGAGAGGACCGTCCCTTCCACGAGGCTGAGGAACCCGTGGCCGAATCCCGGCGGGATCCAGAGCTGCCGGCGGTCGTCGGCCGACAGGCGGATGCCGAACCACCGGCCGAACGACGGGCTCGAGCGCCGGAGATCCACGGCGACGTCGAAGACCTCGCCGACGACGACCCGCACGAGCTTGCCCTGGGCGGCGGGCGGGAGCTGGTAGTGGATGCCCCGAAGCACCCCACGCCTCGACGTCGATTCGTTGTCCTGGACGAAGTCTCCGAACCCGCCGACGGCCTCCGTGAACTCGCGACGGTTCCAGACCTCGGTGAACGAGCCCCGCTCGTCCTCGTACACCCTCGGCTCGAGGACGACGACGCCGGGGAGGGACGTGGTCAGGACTCGCATCGAGCGACGCTCCCGTCCGACGACACCCCGAGTGTAGGGTGAGCCCTCGAGGCCTCCCCGCTCCCGGAACGCCGGGCTGCGCTCACGACCGACCTCGCCGGCGGCGCAGCCGTGCCTCCAGGCGGCGCCACGGCGACGAGCGCGGCCGCTCGGCTTCGGGGGCACCGGGATCCGTCCCGTCCTCGGGATACGGCAGCTCGCGGATCGCCTCCCCGAGACGCCACCACGCCTCCATGGAGAGCACCGGGTCGTCGAGGAGACTCGAGACGTGGGAGGTCATCTCTCGAAGCCACGGACCGCGGTCCTCCATGGTCACCGCGTTGTCCCCGCCCTCGCGCCAGGAGATCCGGGCGATCGTCTCGTCGACGACCTGGACGGCCGTCCCCGGGGCGGTGAGGACGAGGAGCTGGAGGAGATAGTCCTCGCCGAGATCGGCATCGATCCGTCGACCCTCGAGCCGCTCCAACGCCGACCTCCGGGGGACGACGAGGCTACAGACGGGGAGGAAGTTCCATCCGGTGAAGGCCCGGTACCACTCATCGGGGTGGTAGGTGCGGGCGAAGGAACGGGAGACGAGCTGCCCGTCTCGCCATTCCTCGGCGTAGGCGTCGGACCTCCCGACGAGGACCGGCCGGTCTGCGGCATGGACGGCTCCCTTGAGGCTCGCGACGGACTCGGGAGTCACCCAGTCGTCGTCGTCGACGAACCACACGTAGTCGCCCGACGCACCCCGGAGGCCCGCCGTCAGCGCGGCCGACCGGGAGGGGACGTCCGACGAGGCGACGGACAGCGTCCCGATCGGCAACGAGGAGTGTCGACCGTCGAGCTCGGCGAGGGCCTCCCTGGGGTCTCCCCACTCCGAGGTCGCGACGACGAGGACCTCGGCGATCTCGGAACGCTCGTGGGCCGTAGCGAGGGCCTCGAGGTTGCGACGGAGCAGCCGGGGACGTCGCCCGGTGGTGCGGACGACGACGGTGATCGAGGGATCCGGTCGAACGGCCCCGAGGTCGAGGCCGACGGATCGCGCCGTGTCGTGCGGGATCCCCGACGGGGACGCCCCGTCCGACGGAGTCGGGGAACGGCGGGCATAGCGCAGCCATCTCGTCAGGAACACCGGGGATCGGCGGGTGAGCCCGAGGTGGACGAGCTCCGGGAAGGTCTCGGGGGGCGACCCGGCGGTCGTCTCCTCGAGCCTCCGCAGATCGACGAGGGCCACCGCCGGATCGGCCCAGCCCGCCACCCGGAGGGGCCTCGCCCGGGGCGTGCCCGGCCGTTCCAGGGTGACCCCGGTGTCGTGGGGGATCCCGTCGAGGTCGATGCCGTCGCTGGCGAGCGCCACCCACCGAACGCCGCGGAGCCCGGGATCTTCGAGGGCGGCGGCGACCTCGAGGGTGAACCTCCGGCTCACGAGCACGTCGTGCGCGACGAGGGCGACCGCGGAGATCGACGGCGATCGTCGGCCGAGCCGCAGGCCTTCCGCCGGCGTCGTCACCTCGACGGGATCGCCGAGGCGAACCGTGCCGTCGGTGTCGCGTCGCACCGGGAAGGCCCGCAGGAGTCGCCTCGCCGTCGCCACCCGATCTCCTCCCCCTTCATCGGCTCCCGAGGCGTCTCCGGAGCCGACCGGCGTACCGGCGGAGCCTCGTCTTCCACCGCCGAGCCTCCATGGCGGCGAGCTCCGCCTCGAGCTCGGCGATCCGATCGTCCCGAGCCGCCACCGCCCGATCCAACTGCGCGATCCGATCGTCCCGAGCCGCCACCGCCCGATCCAACTGCGCGATCCGGCCGTCCCGAGCCGCCACCGCCCGATCCAACTGCGCGATCCGGCGTTCCCGGTTCGCGATCGTCTGCTCCATCCGCTCGTTCCGGCGTCGCAGTCGATCGGCATCGGCGAGGAGCTCCCAGGCCGACTGGTGGAGGTCGGTGAGGTAGTCGACGAGCCCTTCCTCGAACCACCCGCGGTCTTCCTCGGCGACGAAGACGAGGTTGCCCCAGCTCGGATCGTGATGGAGGTCCGAGGAGAAGACGCCGAGGTGCACCGAGACCGTCGAGGCCACGCCCCGCCGGGCGTACTCGACGACCGGCGACCACTCGCTGACGTACGCGGCGTAGCCCCACCGGCCCATGAAGTCGACGAGGTCGCGGGTCCGGTAGCCGAAATGGGGTTCCGTCCGGGCGTCCATGAACTCGCACATCACGAGCTTCGGCCGCGATCGGGCGAAGTCCCAACCCCGGAGCACGAGGAGATCCGCTCCTTCGGTGTCCACCTTGAGGAACGTGGGTTCGGGGAGCTCCTCGTCGCCGAGGAGCGTGTCGAGTCGCACCGCGTCCACGGTGACCGTCTTCGTGTGGCTCTCGTCGAAGGGACGGAGCGAGTGGATGCCCCAGTAGGCGTCGCTGAGGTAGAAGGTCGTCGTCCCGTCGACGTCACCGGCGGCGGCGTGAACGGGTCGGGCATCGGGGTACGGCGCGAGATTCTCCTCGAGCTCCGAGAAGATCTCCGGAGACGCCTCCACGGCGATCACCCGCCAGCCGGCCTCGGCGAACCGCATGCTCAACCGACCGATGTGCGCGCCCACGTCGACGAGGAGCCCGGGCCGCAGGTCCGCGGCGAGGCGGACGAGGAGATCGAACTCGTCGAACCAGGGCCGCTCCGGCGAGTTCCCGCCGGATCCCGCGCCCCGGGCGTCGGCATCGGCCATCACCGTGACGACAGCCGTTCGACGATCGCCTCGGCGGCGCGAACCTCCGAAGGACGTCCGGGATCGACGTCGACCTGGCGGAGGAAGAACGCCGCGGCCCGCTCCCGGTAGTCGTGCTGCCAGCCCTCGGCCTCGACGAGGGCGTCGGCCAGCTCGGCGATGGAGGTGGTGATCCGAAAGGCCCCCTCCGGCTGCTTGAAGGTGGGGACCCGCTCGCCGTGGGGGTTGTGGTAGACGAAGGGGACTCCCCTCGCCATCGCCTCGAAGGGCACCGTCGAGAAGCGACTGATGAGGACCGACGCTTCGGTGAGGAGGTGACGGATCGGAGCGTCGGCCACCGGGAGCGTACCCGACCATCGGTCCCGTTCGGCGGGATGGAGCGACACGACGTAGGGCAGGTCGACTCGCTCGCAAGCCTCGATCGCCGTGGACAACCACAGATCCCGTGCGTCGTCGAGCACCCCGTAGGTGAAGTTCAGGTTGACGACGGCGAGGCGGGGTCCCGGCGGTCGAGGGGGCTCGAGCCAGATCCGCTCGAGGCGTGAGCTCGAGACCACGATCGTGTCCTTCATGGGAAGTGCCTCGACGTCGTTCCTGCCCTGGGCGAGGATCCAGCGGGCGCGCTGGTAGGCGCGGCGATCCCAGGAGACGTCGTCGTCCCGGAAGTCCTGGACTCCCTCCACCTTGGCGAAGGTGGGAACCCCGAAGGCGTTCGCGAGCTCCACGTACTCCTTGTACTCCTCTCCCCAGTCGTTCATCACCACCACGGCGGCCGCCCGTCGGAGCCACTCGCCGCCCTCGACGGAGCCGAGCACGGGGGTGTCGTAGGCCGCCTGCGGCTTCTCGACGAGCGGCCAGCGGCGATCGCTCACCATGACCACGCACTCGACACCCCTGGCCTCGAGCTGCTCGGCGAGGGGACCCGTCTCGGCGACGTGGTAGGTGGCCGAGGGCATGAGGATCACCCGGCCCTCGATCGGCGAGCCGGACCGGTCGAGGAGCTCGGGCGTCACCCGGAGCCGCCGAACGGGTCGGACCGGCCGGGCGGGCACGTCCACCTCCATCTCCGTCCGCTCCCGCGGGACCCGGTCCCGGATCTCGGCGGCGAGCCGATCGACCCGCTCGGAGAGCATCCGTTCCATCTCGGCGACGACCCGGTCCCGGTGGAGCTCGAAGGCCGGCGACGACAGGTGGCGGGCCACCCGGGTCGCCTGCCCGCGGATCACCTCGTCGAGGGGGAGCTCCCAGAGGTGGTAGGCATCGAGCCGGGACGCCACCTCGGCCGCCAGCGTGTCGGCCTCGGAACGGTCCCCGGCCTCGAGCGCGTTCGCGAGGGCGCCGAGGAGCCGACGGACGCGCGTGAGCTCCCAGAGATACTCGGTGCAGGGCTTCTCGTAGGGATAGGGACCTCGGCCCGGGAGTCCGTCGGCGACCTCCGCATTCGCCGCGAAGGCGTCGACGATGCGGAGGGCGTGTTCGGGTGCCGACCGACGATAGAGGGACGAGGCCTTGGCCCGGTAGGCCACGCCCACCCGGTCGACGGGCAGCACCACGTACCCGGCCCGCAGCAACCGGTTCCAGAAGGCGGCGTCTTCGGCCGTCGGGAGGTCGGGGAAGCCGCCCATCGATCGGATCACCTCGGCTCGCAGGAGGGGCGCGCTCACGATGAACGGCGCGTCGGTGAGGTTCCGGAGCCAGGAGACGATCGGCAGGGTTCGGACGGCCGGCGGCTCCGCCCCGAGCGTGGCGGTCTCGGGCACGTTGACCCACTGGCAGTAGGTCCCGGCCACCCAGGGCTCGTCCTCGTGGCCGAGGAGCGCCTCGAGCCGCATGGCGAGGGCGTCCGGGTAGAGGAAGTCGTCCCCGTCGAGGAAGGCGACGTACGGGGCACGACACCGGGCGATCCCGAGGTTCCGAGCCATCGCCGGACCTCGGGCACCGTCGAGGGTCACGACCCGGAACCGGGGGTCGTCTCCGACCACGTCGAGCACCCTGTCGAGGGTCTGGTCCGTCGAGGCGTCGTCGACGACGATGCACTCGAACTCCCGCAGGGTCTGGGCCCGGAGGCTCTCGAGGGCGGTCGCGACGAACCGCGCCTCGTTGCGGGCGACCACGACGACCGACACGAGGGGTTCGGCCACCTCGGTGGGCGCGGGAGGGCCTTCGACGGCCGGGGTCACGGCGTTCGCCGGTGCCGGGCTCGTACCCCCGCCGGGGAGCTCCGCGAGGCGGTGGCGAAGCCGGCTCTCCTGGTTCGCCAGGAGCACGAGCACGGCTCCCAGGACGACCGCGGTCACCACCGCGGCACCGGCCCCAGCCACGGCGGAGCCCGTTGCAGCCCCGACGACGACCCCGGCGACGCCAACGACGACGGCGACGAGGCCGAGCCGCCACCCCGTCGCGTAGGAGCGGACCGCGGCGAGGAGCCACCGGAGACGGCGTCGGAAGGGGGCGCTCATCGTCCTCCCGCCTTCGCGAGCGCGAGCGCGAGCCGGAAATCGCGCTCTTCGTCGATGTCGACGGCCTCCGCAGGGTCGATCTCGAACATCGCGGTCCGGGCGGTGATCCGATGTCCTCGCTCGAAGAAGGCCGAGCGGGAGAAGAGGTAGAGGGCGGAGTTCTCCATGAAGAGCGGGGCGAGCCGCTGGGTGGGGATCAACTCCGTGGGATCGTGGTTGATGGGTTCCAGCTCCGCGGTGTAGAACCTCGCCTGATACCGGGTGACCCCGAAGAGGCTGTCGATGGAGGGATCCTCCTCGTAGCGCTCGACGGCGGCGTCGATGGTCTCGGGTCGCAGCAGCGGGTTCGTGGCGTGGGTCTGGAGCAGATGCTCGATGTCCTCGTGGGCCTCGAGGCAGGCCCGGATGAGCAGGTTGACCGACACGTCGTCTCCGACGAGCTCCGGCCGTCGCCGCATGACCGTGACGTCGTCGAGGCGCGCGGCCCGAGCCGCGATCTCGTCGTCGTCGGTGTCGATGAAGATCCGCCGCACCGACGCCGCCTGCTGAAGGGTCTCGACGATCACCTCGAAGAGAGGTCGGCCCCAGAAGTCCCGGAGGTTCTTCCCCGGGACCCGCTCGGAATGGCCCTTGAGGGGTACGAACGCGTCAACGAGCATCGCGGCGTACCTCCGCCACCGCCTCGGCCAGCTCGGCCGTCCGGTGGGAGAAGATCAGCATGTCGGACGAGAAGGCGACGAAACGGTACCCACGCTCGACGGCGGCCGCGAGGCGTGCCGGATCGGGCTCGACGACGTGGATCCCGGCCATGGGGCCACCCGGCTCGAGGTGACGGTCGAGCTCGTCGAGGGCCGAGCGGACCTCGGGATGGTCGAACTCCCCGGGGCGGCCGAGCGAACCGGAGAGGTCGTAGGGACCGACGAAGAACCCGGTGATCCCGTCGACGGCGAGGATCTCGTCGAGGTTCCGCACCCCGTCGGCGTCCTCGATCTGGGCCACGACCACGACGTCCCGGGCAGCCCCGTCGCGGTAGGCCTCGAAGGTGAGGCCGAACCCCTGGGCGCGGGAGAGCCCCACCCCGCGCCGTCCTCGGGGCGGGTAGAAGGCGGCCTCGACGAGGGCCTCGGCCTCCGCGCGGGAACGCACCGTGGGGGCGATGATGCCCCGGGCGCCCGCATCGAGCACCCGCTTGATCTGCGCCGGGTCGTGCCCGGAGAGCCGGACGAACATCGGCACCCCGGCGAGGTCGCCGATGCGGATGGCTTCTGCGGCGCGATCGATGCCCGTGGCGGTGTGTTCGAGATCGACGACGAGCCAGTCGAAGCCGGCTCGCGCCATCATCTCGGTGATCGCGGGATCGGCGAGCTGCAGCCACGATCCGATCGTCGTCAGCGAGGGGTCGAACATCACCGCTCCGGGTTCGGTATGCTCCCAGCAATCTACCGGCTTCGATCCGCCATTCGGCTCACCGGTCCGGCCGGTGTCGCCCGCCCGACCCACAGGGAGATCCGCCGATGCCCACCCTCGCGATCACGACCTCGAACTTCGACATGGAGAATCCGTACCTCGACAAGCTCCGCGACCACGGCTGGGAGATCGTCCGCAATCCCCTCGGACGGCGCATGACCGAAGACGAGGTCCTCGATCTCCTCCGAACCAGCGCCGCCGAGGCCATGGTCGCCGGGGTGGAGCCCCTGACCCGGCGGGTCTTCGACGCCAACCCGCAGCTCCGGGTGATCTCGCGATGCGGATCGGGGCTCGACTCGGTCGACGTGGAGGCGGCCGCCGAGCGCGGCATCGGCCTCTACCGCACGCCCGAGGCGCCGGCGGAGGCCGTGGCGGAGCTCACGATCGCCCTCGCGATCAGTGTGCTCCGACGCATCGGCGAAGCCGACCGCCTCGTCAGGGCCGGCACGTGGAAGGCGCTGATGGGGCGTTCCTACGGCCGGAGCCGCATCGGCATCGTCGGCCTCGGCCACGTCGGATCCCGGGTGGCGAAGGTATCCCGAGCGCTCGGCGCCGAGGTCGGCTACACCGATCGCTACGTGACCGACGACGCCTACCGGCGCTTCCCCGACGTCCTCTCCCTCGCCGGATGGGCGGACGTCCTCACGATCCACCTGCCCCACGACGAGGAGACCCACCACACCGTCGACGCCGCGGTCCTCGACGCCCTCGGTCCCGAGGGCGTGGTCGTCAACACGGCTCGGGGCGGGCTCGTCGACGAGGAGGCGCTCTTCGCGGCACTTCGGGAGGGTCGGATCGCCGGCGCGGCCCTCGACGTCTTCGAGACCGAACCCTACGACGGGCCGCTCTCGTCGCTCCCCAACGTCGTCCTCACCTGCCACATGGGCTCGTATGCCCGTCAGGTCCGGGCCGCCATGGAGACCGAGGCGCTCCAGAACCTCCTCACCCACCTCGACCTCACACCGTGACCGCGCCGGCCGACGATCCGACGGGTCTCGCCCTCGTCGTCTTCGACTTCGACGGCACCCTCTGCGATTCCGCCGACATCAAGACGAAGGCCTTCTACGAGCTCTACCTCGACGAGCACGGTCCCGAGGTGGCGGCGGCCCTCGTCGACTACCACCGACGTCACGCCGGGGTGTCCCGTTACGAGAAGATCCGCTGGGCCGAGGAGCGGCTCCTCGGACGGCGGGTGACCCCCGAGCGGCTCCGCTCGATGGCCGCCCGCTTCTCGATGCTCGTCGAAGACGCGGTCGTCGACGCCCCCCTGTTCCCCGGGGTCCTCCCCTACCTGCGGGACGAGACCCTGCCGGTGGCGATCGCCTCGGCGACGCCCACCACCGAGCTCCGGCGGATCTGCGACCGCAAGGGCATCACCGAGTTCTTCTGGGCGATCGAGGGAAGCCCTGCCACGAAAGCCGAGATCCTCTCCGACTACGCGGCTCGACTCCGAGTCGGGCCGAAGCGCATGCTCATGGTCGGCGACCAGCCCTCCGATCTCCAGGCCGCCGTGGAGGTGGGCGCCCGACCGCTCGTCGTCGGACCCCCGGCGCCCTGGAACCGTGACGTGCCCCGGGTCGACACCTTCGCCGACGTGGTCGCCTGGATCGAAGCTCGGCGCGGCGCCGAGACCCCCGAGCCGCCTCACACCGCCTCTCGGTAGGCGGCGATGATCTCCTCCGCCGGTCCGACTGCCTTGACCCTGCCCCGGTCGAGCCACATCACCGTGCGGCAGAGGCGCTCGACCATGGCGAGGGCGTGGGACACCATGACGACGGTGGTGCCTCCGTCCATGAGGTCTCGGATGCGCTGGAGGGACTTGCCGCGGAAGCTCTCGTCGCCGACGGAGAGGACCTCGTCGATGAGGAGCACGTCGGGTTTGCGGTCGGTCGCGATGGCGAAGCCGAGCCGGGCCCGCATACCGGTGGAGTAGGTCCGCACGGGCACGTCGAGGAAGTCGGAGAGCCCCGCCCACTCGGCGATCGCGGGGACGCGTTCCCGCATGAGCCGCGGACTGCGGCCCAAGAGCGCACCGACGAGGACGATGTTCTCTCGGCCGGTCAGCTCGCCGTTCATCCCGCCGCTCACCTCGATCATCGGCGAGACGGTCCCCCGTACGATCACCCGGCCGGTGGTCGGAGGGAGCACCCCGGCGAGGACCTTCATGAGCGTGCTCTTGCCGGCCCCGTTGGGTCCGATGATCCCGAGGACCTCGCCCCGGTGGAGTTCGAGGTCCACGTCGTGGAGCGCCCAGAACTTCTCGTAGATGATGCGGCGCTTGACGAGGTTGATGAGGTACTCCTTGGCGCTGCTCGTGGCGTTGACGGGGATCTCGTAGGCGAGGGACACCCCGTCGACGACGATCGAGGGCTGCCGATCGTTCACAGCTTCACCACCACCCGGCGCCAGCTCTTCGAGAACACCCAGACGCCGACGACGAGGAGCACGACGGAGCTCACGGCCACCACCGCGAGGTTCCACAGGGGCGGGAAGGCGCCTCGGTAGAGCAGACCCCGGAAGAGCTGCAGGTAGGAGTAGAGCGGGTTGAGCTTGACGAAGATCTGGTACTGGTCGGGGATGATCTCGATCGGGTAGAACGTCGGCACCATCCAGACGACGAGCTGCAGGATCACCCGGGTGAAGTCGATGACGTCGTAGAAGTGGACGGCGGCCGAGGCGATGAGCATCCCCACCCCGGTGACGAGCATGAGCATCGCCACGATCGCGACGGGGAGGGCCAGGACCGTCCAGGGGATCGGAGTGCGGGTGAGTGCCATGATGCCGAAGAGGGGGACGAGACCGAAGCAGAAGTTCACCGCCGCGGCGATCGCGGCGGTGAACGCGAACACCTCGCCGGGGACCCGGATCTTGCTGAGGATCGCCCCGCTGCCCATGAGCGACGATCCCGCGGCGATGACCCCCTGGCCGAAGAACGTCGGGATGAGGAGGACCCCCGACAGGAGGTAGACGATGAAGGGCACGGACTCGCCCCGGGCGACCCGGTCGAAGATCTTCGAGAACACCACCCACATGACCGAGGCCGTCAGGATGGGGTTGAGGAGCGTCCACCAGACCCCGAGCACGGAACGCTTGTAACGCACGGTGAGGTCGCGGACGACGAGGAGGCGGATGAGCGAGCGGTGGGTCCACAGGGTCCGGACCTCGTCGATCACCGGGCGACGTCTCGCCGCCGAGTCGTAGACGGGCTGCGATGGAGCAGACGCAGCCCCCCGGATGTGCACCATGGCGCTCGATGTTATCGGGCGCCGACCCCTACGGCGGTCACCACCTCGGGCCGGGCAGCGGAGCCTGCGAGCGGCGCGGCGGTACCCTGCTGGGTCTCCGATGTCCACCGCGCCCGCCTCCCGTGCCTTCCGCCTCGGCCTCGCCTCGGCCCTGCCCCTCCTGGTGTGGTGGCTGGGCTGGTTCCCCGGCTTCCTGTCGAGCGACTCCATCGACCAGCTCGGCCAGGCCTACCGTTTCGAGTTCGCGAACTTCCATCCCGCCTTCCACACGATCTCGATCTGGGCCGTCACCCGCCTCTGGGAACACCCCGGCGCGGTGACCCTCGCCCAGGTCGCGGCGATGAGCGTCGTCCTCGCCCTCGTCGCCCGGCGCCTCACCGGCCTCGGCGTTCCCTGGTGGCTCGCCGGCGGCTCGATGATCCTCGTCGCCGCGATCCCGATGGTCGCGGTGACGACGATCACGATGTGGAAGGACGTCCCCTACACGATCGCCCTGACCTGGGCCTTCGCCGAGCTCCTCGGCATGGCCCGGGATCGGCGGGGGTTCTGGACGAGCCCGTGGGGGCCACTGCGGCTCGGGGCCGCCCTCGGGCTGCTCATGCTCTATCGCCACAACGGCTGGATCACCGTCGGCCTCGTCGCCGTCGCCCTCGCCGTCGCCGAGCGGAGACGCCTCCGGAGACTCCTCCCCCTCGTCGGAGCGATCGTGGTGGTCGGCGTGGTGGCGGACGCGGTCGTCCTCCGGGCCTTCCCCGTCGATCCGGCGTCGATCGAACCGGCCGAGGTGTTCGTCTCCGACCTCGCCGCGGTGTACCGATACCGCCCCGACGCCTTCGGACCCGAGGACCTCGAGCGCCTCCGGGCCGTCGCCCCCCTGGCGGTGTGGACGAGCCGCTACGACTGCCACGACTCGACGCCCCTCGCCTTCGATCCCGCCTTCGACACCACAGCGATCCGACAGGACCCGGCGACCTACCGCAGCCTCGTGGCTCGCATCGTCATCGGCAACCTGCCGGTCGTCCTCGGTCATCGCTGGTGCGCGGCGAGCTACTTCTTCGTCCCGCCCCAGCCCACCGACGCCTTCTTCCACCGTCCCCCCTTCGACATCCCCCCGAACACCCTCGGCGTCGAGCGACGGCCGATCTCCGACCGCGCCTATGCGATGACGAAAGCCCTCTATGTGTGGATCGAGCCGGCCGAACGGCTCTGGCTCACCTGGCGGCCGGCGCTCGTGGTGTGGGCGGGCATCCTCACCTACGGCGCCCTGGCGTTGCGTCGTCGCCTCCGTCCTCTACTGTGGCCGGGCTCCCTCATCGCCGCCCAGCTCCTCAACGCCGCCGCCACCACCCCCGCCCAGGAGTTCCGCTTCGCCTTCGGCGTCTACCTCCTCTGCCTGGCGAGCCTCCCGCTGTGGTGGCTGATCCTCCGACCCGACGACGCCGCGATCGCCCCCGTCAGCGACGGATCGTGAACCGATCCGTCGCGGTGCCGTCGACCGAGGTCCACGTCCCGGTGAGCGCCTCGTCCGAGGCGACGATCGTCAGGAAGCCGGGCCCGAAGCCGGGGCTGCCCGGCCCGGCGAGGACGGCGAAGTATCCCGCCTCGGGATCGTCGGGATCGACCTCGTAGCCGTACCGCCCCACCCACCCGGTGATCGCGAGCACCGCCCCGGCGTCGGCGACGAACTCGCCGTCGGTGTCGACGATGCATCCCGCAGTGGTGCGCCCGGCGTCGACGCACCGGAGCTGATGGGACCGCTGGTAGTTGTGCTCGTGACCCTGGAGGACGAGGTCGGCGCCGTGGGCGATGACGTCGTCGATGAGCGATTCGCCCACCTCACACGACTTCACGCCGGCCGTCACGCAGTTCTCGTGCATGCCGACGACCGTCCAGCGGCCCGCCGCCTCCGCCTCGTCGATCCGGGCGAGGAGCCAGGCTCGACGGGCCCCGGCGGTGTAGTCGTAGTCGACCCCGTCGACGGTGAGGTTGGGTGCGATCATGACGACCCGGAGGGGCCCGGCGTCGAAGACGTACTCCACCCCGTAGTCGCCCGACGACCCCATCCGATCGGGGAGACACGCGGCGAAGTCGCGGATGAACCCGTCGACCCGGGCGTCGTCCTCGTGGTTGCCGACGAGGAGCTCGAAGGGGTGGCCGGCTCCCACCGCGTCGGCCACCATCGAACACCACGCCTCCGCCGAGGGGGTCTCGTCGTAGGAGAGGTCGCCGAGGGCGAGGTGGAAGTCGGCACCGACCCGACCGATGGCCTCGAGGACCCGCCGAGTTCGGGAGGTGGCACCGAGGTCCCCGGCGGCGGTGAAGACCACCTCCCCGGGCGGCGGGAGATCGTCGGGGAGCCCGAAGTCGCCGGCCACCGG
>DRQR01000165.1 GCA_011371355.1 Actinomycetota bacterium | reverse complement strand
GGAACCGAGATGGTGATGCCGGGGGACAATACGGAGATGCGGGTGGAGTTGATCGCGCCGATCGCGATGGACGAGGGGTTGCGGTTCGCGATCCGTGAGGGTGGCCGCACCGTGGGCGCCGGCCGCGTCACCAAGATCATCAAGTAGCGAGCGACGAGAGACGAGGAAGCCATGGCATCCGAGCACCGGATCCGAATCCGACTCAAGGCCTACGACCACGCGGTCGTGGACGAGTCGGCGCGCAAGATCGCCGAAACCGTGATCCGTACCCAGGCGAAGATCAAGGGTCCGGTGCCGCTCCCGACGAAGATCCACCGGTACTGCGTCATCCGCGGTCCGCACGTGGACAAGGACAGTCGGGAGCACTTCGAGATGCGGATCCACCGACGGCTCATCGACATCCTCGATCCGACGCCGAAGACCGTCGATTCGCTCATGCGACTCGACCTGCCCGCAGGCGTGGAAGTGGAGATCAAGACGTGAAGGCGATCATCGGAGAGAAGCTGGGCATGACCCAGGTCTTCGACGACGAGAACCGGGCGATCCCGGTGACCGTCGTGAAGGCCGGGCCGGTCCGCGTCACCCAGATCAAGCGGCCCGAGACCGACGGGTACGGGGCGATCCAGATCGCCTTCAAGGAGCTCGCGGCCTCGAAGGCGACCCGTCCCCAGGCGGGACACTTCGCCAAGGCCGGGGTCGCCCCCCATCGCCACGTGGTCGAGGTGCGGGTCGACGACCCGGACGCCTACGAGCTCGGGCAGGAGATCAACGTCGCCGACGTCCTCACCGAGGGCGGGAAGGCCGACGTCACCGGGATCTCGAAGGGCAAGGGCTTCGCCGGCGTCATGAAGCGTCACGGCTTCAAGGGGCAGGGAGCCAGCCACGGTGCCCACAAGATCCACCGAGCCCCCGGCTCCATCGGGGCCTGCGCGACGCCGGCCCGGGTCTTCAAGGGGAAGCGGCTCCCGGGCCGGATGGGCGGTGAGCGGACGACGATCCTCAACCTCGACGTGGTCAAGGTCGACGCCGAGCGGAACCTCGTCATGCTCAAGGGCGCGGTCCCCGGCCCGAAGGGCGCGGTCGTCGTGATCAGAGAGGCGGTGAAGTCCCATGGCTGAGCTGACCGCGGAGCTCTACTCGGCCGAGGGGGAACGGCTCGGCGAGGTGGAGCTGAACCCCGAGATCTTCGGCATCGAGCCGAACGTCCCGGTGATGCACCAGGTCGTCACCGCCCAGCTCGCCGCGGCCCGAGCCGGCACGCACTCGACGAAGACGCGCGGCGAGGTGCGGGGCGGGGGTCGCAAGCCATGGCGTCAGAAGGGCCTCGGGAGGGCCCGCCAGGGATCGATCCGGGCTCCCCAGTGGGTGGGCGGTGGGGTCGTCCACGGTCCGAAGCCCCGGGACTACTCCCAGCGCACGCCGAAGAAGATGCGTCGGCTCGCCCTCCGGAGCGCCCTGTCGGCGCGCGCGGCCGAGGGTCGGATCAAGGTCGTCGACACCTTCGAGGTGTGGGAGACGCCGAAGACGAAGAACGCCGTGAAGCTGCTCGAGGCGATGGGCGTGGAGGGGAAGGTCCTCCTCATCGCCGAGGATCACGAGCGGGTGGCGATCAAGTCGTTCCGGAACCTCGAGGGGGTGATCGCCTCGAACCTCGGACAGGCGAACACCTACGACGTGCTCTGGGCCGACACCGTGATCATGTCGAAGGGCACCCTCGAACTCGGCCAGTCCGCCCCGCGTGGCTCCGAGGAACACGCCGCGGCGGTGCGCGGTGAAGGAGGTGAGGGCGCGTGAAGGATCCCAGGGACGTGATCCTCGAGCCCGTGGTGTCGGAGAAGTCCTACGACCTCATCCAGGACCACAACACCTACACGTTCATCGTCGACCCCCGGGCGAACAAGACCGAGATCAAGGAAGCGGTCAAGGCGATCTTCGGGGTCGAGGTGCTCTCGGTGAACACCATGAACCGTCGCGGCAAGGTGAAGCGGACCGGGAGGACCCTCGGCCGCCGCAAGCACACGAAGCGAGCGCTCGTCAAGTTGGCGCCCGGCGACTCGATCGACATCTTCGAGGTGTGAGATGGGTGTGAAGAAGCTCAAGCCGACCTCTCCGGGCCGCCGGTTCCAGACGGTGTCCGACTTCGCGGAGATCACGAAGAAGAAACCGGAGAAGCGGCTGCTCGCGAAGCAGAAGCGCTCGTCGGGCCGTAACGCCTACGGGCGAATCACCTCGCGCCACCGGGGCGGCGGACACAAGCGTCGGTACCGCATCGTCGACTTCCGGCGCACGAAGGACGGGATCCCGGCGAAGGTGGCGGCGATCGAGTACGACCCGAACCGGAACGCCCGCCTCGCGCTCCTCCACTACCGGGACGGGGAGAAGCGCTACATCCTCGCCCCGTTGGGCGTCGAGGTCGGCGACGTCCTCGAGTCCGGCCCGTCGGCGGAGATTCGACCCGGCAACGCCCTCCCGCTCCGGAACATCCCGACCGGCTCGGTGGTCCACGCCGTGGAGCTCCGGCCCGGAGGCGGGGCGAAGATGGGGCGCGCCGCCGGGACCGCGATCCAGCTCATGTCGAAGGAGGGCGATCTCGCGCTCTTGCGGCTCCCGTCGGGGGAGATGCGGTACGTCCACCTCGACTGCCGGGCGACCCTCGGCCAGGTCGGCAACCCCGAGGCCGAGCTCATCAAGATCGGCAAGGCGGGTCGCAACCGCTGGCGCGGGAAGCGTCCCCAGACGCGCGGCGTGGCGATGAACCCCGTCGACCATCCCCTCGGCGGTGGCGAGGGCAAGTCCTCCGGTGGTCGGCATCCGGTGAGCCCCTGGGGGAAGCCCGAGGGCCGGACCCGGAAGAAGAACAAGGCGTCCAACAAGTACATCGTTCGTCGTCGCACGAAGAAGGGTCGGAGGTAGGCCGTGGCGAGGAGTCTGAAGAAGGGACCGTTCGTCGACGAGCACCTGCTGCGGAAGATCGAGCGGTTGAACGAGCGGGGCGAGAAGCGGGTCATCCGGACCTGGAGCCGTCGTTCGACGATCATCCCCGAGATGGTCGGTCACACGATCGCGGTCCACGACGGCAGGAAGCACGTGCCGGTCTACATCACCGAGGCGATGGTCGGCCACAAGCTCGGGGAGTTCGCCCCGACGAGGACCTTCCGCGGCCACGCCGGCGAGAAGTCTGCGAGGAAGCGATGAGGACCCACGCCAAGGCACGGTTCATCCGCCAGTCGCCCTACAAGGTGCGGAGGGTGCTCGACCTCGTCCGGGGGCTGCCCGTCCCCGAGGCGCGGGTCGTCCTCCAGCACACGAACCGTCGTGCCGCCGAGCCGATCCTCAAGTGTCTCGACTCGGCGGTGGCGAACGCGCAGCACAACCTCGCCCTCGACCCCGACGAGCTCTTCGTCGCCGAGGCCTACGCCGACGAAGGGCCGACCTTGAAGCGGTGGCGTCCTCGGGCCCGGGGGAGGGCCACGAAGATCCGCAAGCGGACGTGCCACATCACGATCGTCGTCGCAGACGAAGAGGAGAAGGAATAGTGGGCCAGAAGATCCACCCCTACGGGCTGCGACTCGGGATCGTCACGGACTGGAAGTCGCGGTGGTACTCCGAGAAGGACTACGCGGCCCAGGTCGCCGAGGACCACGAGATCCGGTCGTTCATCGACCGGGAGCTCGCCCGGGGGGCGATCTCCCGGATCGACATCGAACGGATCGGCGACAAGAAGGTCCAGGTGGACGTCCACACCGCGCGCCCGGGCGTGGTCATCGGCCGCGGGGGTTCCGAGGCCGAGCGGATCCGCACGGGCCTGGAGAAGATCACCGGCCGGGTCGTGAAGTTCAACGTCATCGAGGTCCAGAACCCCGAGCTCGATGCCCAGCTCCTCGCCCGGAGCGTCGCCGACCAGCTCGAGGGTCGGGTCTCGTTCCGCCGGGCGATGAAGCGAACGGTGCAGACCGCCCTCAAGGCCGGCGCCGAGGGCGTCCGGGTCCAGGCATCGGGTCGACTCGGCGGTGCCGACATGGGTCGTCGGGAGTGGTACCTCGAGGGTCGGGTCCCGCTCCACACCCTCCGGGCCGACATCGACTTCGGTCGGGCCACCGCCCGGACGACGGTGGGTGCCGTCGGGGTGAAGGTGTGGGTCTACAAGGGGGACGTCGTCGAGACCGGAGGGGTGAGCGCCCAGCGCATCGCCGCCGAGGCTCGCCTCGCCACCGGCGGGCCGGCGAAGCGGCGTCGATCGGCCAAGGCACGGGCCGAGGCGGCCGCCGGGGGCCGGGAACGCCGGATCATCGAGGCCGGCGGCGGTAAGCGCCCGGCCGAGCCCGTTCGGAAGGAAGGCGGCCGCCGGATCATCGAGGCCGGCGGGGGGAAGAAGAAGCCCACCACCGCGGAGGCCGCGGCGGCCTTCGAGCAGGAGGTGGAGGTCGCCGCCGAGGAGGCGCCCCTCGTGCTCACCGACGAGGTCGCCGAGGCGACGTCGCCGGAGTCCCCCTCCTCGGAGGGCGCCGGCGTCGAGGAGGTCGGAACGTCGCTCGTCGCGGCGGAGGAGACGCGGGCCGCTCCCGTGGAGGCCGGCGCGGCGTCCGTCGAGGAGGAGGGTGCTGCGTCCGTGGAGGCCGACGCCGCGTCCGTCGAGGAAGAGCCCACCTCCTCCGACGAGACCGAGCCCACCACCGAGGCCGGGGACGAGGAGGAGGAGGACGCCTGATGTTGATGCCGAAGCGGACGAAGTACCGCAAGACCCAGAAGGGCCGGATCAAGGGGAAGGCGAAGGGCGGCACGAAGGTGTCCTTCGGCGAGTACGGGCTCCAGGCCCTCGAGCCGGGGTGGATCACCGCCCGGCAGATCGAGGCCGCCCGGATCGCGATGACCCGCAAGATCAAGCGTGGTGGGAAGGTGTGGATCACGATCTTCCCCGACAAGCCGATCACCCAGAAGCCCGCGGAGACCCGCATGGGATCGGGCAAGGGCAACCCGGAGTACTGGGTCGCCGTCGTCAAGCCCGGGCGGGTGATGTTCGAGATGGCCGGGGTCGACGAGGATCTGGCCCGCGAAGCGATGCGCCTGGCGGGGCACAAGCTGCCGGTGAAGACGAGGTTCGTGACGCGGGAGGAAGTATGAAGGCCGCCGAGCTCCGTGAGCTCACCTACGAGGAACTCGGCGAACGACTCGCCGAGGCGAAGGAGGAGCTCTTCAACCTCCGGTTCCAGCTCGCCACGAACCAGCTCGACAACACCGCCCGGATCGGGCAGGTCAAGCGCGAGATCGCCCGGATCAAGACGGTGATGCGAGAGATGGAGATCGCCGCATGGCGGGCGCAGCAGGAGGAGCGATGACCGAGCGAGGCCGTCGGAAGACGAGGGTGGGAGTCGTGATCTCGGACGTCCGGGACAAGACCGTGACCGTCGAGGTACGCGACACGAAGCGCCATCCCAAGTACGGCAAGACCGTGCCGGTGCGGAAGCGCTTCCACGCCCACGACGAACACAACGAGGCCAAGGTGGGCGATACCGTGCGCATCGTCGAGACGCGTCCGCTGTCGAAGACGAAGCGGTGGCGGGTCGCCGAGATCCTGGAGCGGGCGCGATGATCCAGCAGGAGACGCGACTCAAGGTCGCCGACAACACGGGGGCCAAGGAGGTCCTCGTCATCCGCGTGCTCGGGGGCTCGGGTCGCCGGTACGCCTCCCTCGGCGACGTGGTGGTGGCCACGGTGAAGGACGCCTCGCCGGGCGGCGCCGTGAAGAAGGGCGACGTGGTCAAGGCCGTCGTCGTCCGGACGAAGAAGGAGAAGCGGCGTCCCGACGGGACCTACATCCGCTTCGACGACAACGCCTGCGTCCTCATCAACGACCAGAAGCAGCCGCGGGGGACCCGCATCTTCGGTCCGGTGGGTCGGGAGCTGCGGGATCGGCAGTTCATGCGCATCGTCTCCTTGGCACCGGAGGTGCTCTGATGAAGCTGCGCAGCGGTGACCACGTCAAGGTGATCGCCGGCAAGGACGCCGGCAAGGAGTCCCGGATCGCCAAGGTGTTCCCCGACGAGAACAAGGTCATCGTCGAGGGCGTGAACACCGCGAAACGGCACCAGCGTCCCCGGGGACAGGCCATGCAGGGAGGCATCATCGACAAGGACATGCCGATCGACGCCTCGAACGTGATGATCGTCTGCGGGGAGTGCGGCCCGACCCGGATCGGGTTCCGGATCGACGAGGACGGGACGAAGGTGCGGATCTGTCGAAAGTGTGGAGGCGAGCTGTGAGCGAACCACGCCTCAAGAAGAAGTACCGGGAGGAGGTCGTTCCTCAGCTCATGGAACGACTCGGCCTCGGCAGCGTCATGGAGGTGCCGCGGTTCGTCAAGATCGTGGTGAACATGGGCGTGGGCGACGCCGCCCAGGACGCCAAGCTCATCGACGCCGCGGTCGAGGACCTGCGGACGATCACCGGGCAGCAGCCTCGCATCAACCGGGCCCGGAAG
>DRQR01000164.1 GCA_011371355.1 Actinomycetota bacterium | reverse complement strand
CCCGCTCGATGGTGATCTTCGCCACGGGACCGTCCCAGCCGTGGACCTCGGGGTCGAGGTCTCCACGACCCTCGATGCCCTCGTGACGATGCACGACCCCGCCCTCGGCCAACGCCGGGTTCGTGGAACCCGAGCCCCCCATCCCGTCACAGGGCGGCACGAGATCGACGTAGGCCTCGGTGTTCAGCTCCGTCCCGGCATCGAACGCCCGGGCGTAGACGGTCTTCTCGTCGCCGATCCACTTCGGGAGCCGCAGGGTTCGTCCGGCGAAGCCGTCGTTCGTGCACACGAGCATCGCCGCGAGGGTCGCCCGGCGGTACCGGTCGGCGACGACGATCGTCGTGGTCGTCGATCCTCCCGGGGCGATGGGTGCGTCGCCGACGACGGCGACCGTTCCGATGCCCCGGCGGCCCGACAGCTCGTCGACGAGCACCGGCACCCCGCCGTTCTCGGCGAGCTGCTGGAGCCCCTCCGACGCCGGACGGCCCGGCCGGAACACCCCGTGGCGTCCCCGGTGGGTGGCGAACACCGCCGGGGTCAGGGGCTGACCCTCGGTGAGGTTCTCGACGGTGATTCGATAGGTCTGGCGGGGACGGTCGTGCTCGTCCGACGCGAACGCCGGGGCCGACGTGGCCACCAGGGCGGACGTGACGGCGACGACGAGCGCCACGATCCCGATTCGTTTCCTTCGCATACGTGCACCTCCTCAGGGGTGGCTCGGGGAGGAGCTCCCCACCGGACGGATGGATCCACCGGCGGCGCCTCCTCCTGACGGTCGCCAGTGTGAGGGGCGGGTCTTGCCGTGCACGGAACGGGCGATGAACAAAGGGTGAACATCGCGCGCCGCCCCCGACGGACGCGCACGGTCGCCGTACGATGGGGAGATGGAACGGGTCGCCGACCAGCGGACGATCCTCGTCGTCGACGACGAGCCGATCGTCCGCGAGGTCGTCTCCACCTACCTGGAGCGGGAGGGGTTCGTCGTCGAGGAGGCCGACGACGGACGGGAGGCCCTCGAGATGCTGGAGCGACTCGATCCCGATCTCGTCGTCTTGGACGTCATGCTCCCCTACGTCGACGGCTTCTCGATCCTCACGGCGCTCAGGCGGACGAGCGACGTGCCGGTGATCCTGCTGACGGCTCGGTCGGAGGAACCCGATCGGATCCTCGGGCTCGAGCTCGGCGCCGACGACTACGTCGTGAAGCCCTTCTCGCCGAGGGAGGTGGCGGCCCGGGTCCGGACCGTGCTGCGTCGTTCGAGCGAACGCCCGCCGCCCGTCGAGGAGGAGCGCCGCATGGACTTCGGCGACCTCGTCGTGGATCCTCGCACCCGCGAGGTGCTCGTCGCCGGCGAACCCGTCGATCTGACGCCGAAGGAGTTCGACCTCCTCGCCTTCCTCGCCTCCTCGCCCCGGCAGGTCTTCTCTCGGGGGCAGCTCCTCGAACACGTCTGGGCGTCGTCGGTCGAGTGGCAGGATCCCTCGACGGTGACGGTCCACGTGCGCCGCATCCGTCAGAAGATCGAACCCGACCCCGACGAGCCGCGTTGGGTGACCACGGTGTGGGGGGTCGGCTACCGGTTCGAACCGTGAAGGTACTCCTGGGACCCCTCGCCGCGGCGTTGGCCGCCCTCGCCGCCTTCGAGATCACCATGCGGCCGACCGCCGCCGAGCGGACGGAGCTGACGGTCCTGTTCCTCGCGGTCGCGGTCCTCGCCGCCGCGGCGGCCTGGGCGCTCCCGCGGTGGGCGAGGCGTTCCGGGTCGATCCGGACGGTGGTCGTCGTGTCGACCCTGTCGGGGTATGGGATCGTCGCCGCGGTGCTCGTCGCCGCCGCCGGCCGGATGTTCCTCTCCACCCACGATCTGGGACTCCTGTTCGTGGCGCTCGGTTTCGGGGTACTCACCGCACTCGGCTTCTCCCTGACGGTGTCGAATCCGCTCACCGACGATCTCCGCACCATGGCGACGATGGCCGCCGGCGTCGCCGGAGGTGACCTCACGGCGAGGACCGGGGTCGACAGGGCCGACGAGCTCGGGCGGCTCGCCGCGGCGCTCGACGCCATGGCCGCGACCCTCGAGGCGTCGGAGGCGCAGCGGGCCAAGGACCGGCAGGCCCGCCGGGACTTCTTCACGGCGATCGGTCACGATCTCCGCTCTCCCCTCGCGGCGATCCGTGCCGCCCTCGAGGCCCTGCAGGACGGCGTCGCCGCCGACCCCGATCGGTACCTCGCCTCGATCGCCGGGGACGTGGCGGCCCTCGAGGCCCTCGTCGCCGATCTCTACCTCCTCGCCCGGATCGAGTCGGGTGGGGTACCGATCGAGCTCGTACCGGTCGACGTGGCCGAGATCGCCGACGAGACCGTGGAGGTGCTCCGACCGATGGCCGACCGGGACCGGGTGCGGCTCCGGGTGTCGGCTCCGGGAGCGGTGGTCGTCCCCGCCGGTCCGGAGGCCCTCGGCCGGGTGTTGCGGAACCTCATGGAGAACGCCGTCCGGCACGCGCCGCCCGACAGCGAGGTGGTCGTGAGCGTCTCGCGGGACGAGACCGGGGCCCGGGTGGTCGTCGCCGACGACGGGCCGGGCTTCGACGAACGCTTCCTCGAGGTGGCCTTCGAGCCCTTCACCCGGCCCGATCCCTCCCGGCGTCGGGACACCGGGGGCACGGGGCTGGGGTTGGCGATCGCCAGCGGCTTCATCGAGGCCTTCGGCGGGGAGATGTGGGCCGAACCCGGGCCGGGGGGCCGGGTCGGATTCGTGATCCCCGCCGCCGGCCCGACGTCCTGAAGATCCCGGGCGTCGGGAGGGACCGCTCCCCTCGAAACCGGCTCACCAGCCGCCGATGTCGACCGAGTAGGCCTCGTAGACGAGGTCGGCGCCCCGCTGCCGGTGCCGGTGGAGGTCCCGGACGAGATCGCTGACGAGGTCGCGCATGATCGCCGGATCCTCGCGGTGGACCCGTTCGGCGAGCTCGGCCACGCGCTCGGCGAGGCGCCGGTGGTCCTCGATGAACCACCGCACCTCCGGCTCGAGTCGCGGCGCCTCGGCGAGGATCTCGTCGAACATGCCGCCGGGGCGCTCGACCTCGCGGACGTG
>DRQR01000163.1 GCA_011371355.1 Actinomycetota bacterium | reverse complement strand
TGCATGATCGGCTGTCGCCACGGGGCGAAGAACCGGCTCGACAAGAACTACCTCCACCTCGCCGAGCGCCTCGGCGTGGAGATCCTCCCCGAGCACGAGGTGGTCGCCGTCCGTCCCCACGCCGGCGGGTATCTCGTCGAAGCCCGGGTCCCGGGTCGGCGCCGACGTCGGCCCCCGGTCACCGCCGAGCAGGTGGTGATCGCCGCCGGCACCCGGGGCACCCTCGAGCTCCTCCTGCGGATGCGGGCCGCCGGACACCTGGACGGTCTGTCGCCGCGGCTCGGCGAGAACCTGCGCACGAACTCGGAGGCGGTGGTCGGAGCCACCGCCCGCAGCGACCGGGTCGACTACTCCGAGGGGGTGGCGATCACCTCGTCGATCCACCCCGACGCGCGGACCCACATCGAGCCGGTTCGCTATCCGAGGGGCTCGAACGCGATGGGGCTGCTCGCGACGATCCTCGTCGACGGCGACGGCTCCACGCCGCGGTGGCGCCGCTTCGTCGCGGCGGTCGCCGAGAGGCCCGGCGCCTTCCTGCGCTCGCTGTCGGTGCGGCATTGGGCCCGCCGAACGGTGATCCTCCTCGTGATGCAGGCCCACGACAACGCCCTCAGGGGCCGGCTGCGCCGGGGACGACTCGTCGCCGAGCTCGACGACGACCGCCCGAACCCCAGCTACCTGCCCGTGGCGAACGAGGCGGCTCGAATCGCCGCCGAGCTCGTCGACGGGGATCCCACCTCGAGCCTCAACGAGGTGCTCCTCGACGCCCCGATCACCGCCCACCTCATCGGGGGTGTCTGCATCGGGGAGGGACCCGATACCGGGGTCGTCGACGCCTACCACCGGGTGTTCGGGCATCCCGGCCTCCACGTCGTCGACGGTTCGGTGATCGGCGCGAACCTCGGCGCGAACCCGTCGCTGACGATCACCGCCCTCGCGGAGCGGGCCCTGGCGGCGTGGCCGAACCGGGGTGAGCCGGATCGGAGACCGCCCCTCGGCGCCCCCTACGGTGGGCTGGAGCCGGTGCCGCCGCGACGGCCCGCGGTGCCCGCCGACGCGGTCGGGGCGCTCTTCTACGCCTCCTGAGGGGTCGGGATCCCGAGCAGGGCCCGACGGGCCTCGGCGAGCTGCTCGATCGTCGGGGATCCCCAGTCGGGCTTGTAGTCGAAGACCCGGGCCACCGGCGTCGACCCGTGGGCCTCGTCGAGGAGGTCGAGGTGTTCGACGCCGATCTCGGCGGGATGGTCGACCCCGACGGCGTTCGCGACCCGGAGGAGCTCCCGGCGAAAGCCGACGAGGTAGTTGGCGACCCTGACGGACTTGAGGCTCGGGTCGAGACCCCGTTCGAGCCACCTGGACTGGGTGGCGACCCCGACGGGGCAGTGGCCGGTGTGGCACTTCTGGGCCTGGATGCATCCCAGGGCGAGCATCGCCTCCCGGGCGACGTTGATGCCGTCGACGCCGAGGGCGAAGGCGAGCACCGCCCGGTCGGGGAGGCCGAGCCGACCCGAGCCGAACCACACGACGTCGTTGTGGATGCCCCGTCGGGCGAAGATCCGGTAGACGGCGGCGAAGCCCTGGAGGAAGGGCAAGGACACGTGGTCGGCGAAGATCATCGGCGCGGCGCCGGTGCCTCCTTCGCCGCCGTCGATGGTGATGAAGTCGACACCCGCCTCGTCGGTGGCCATGCGGTCGGCGAGCTCCTCCCAGAAGTCCATCTGGCCGACCGCGGCCTTGATCCCCACGGGGAGGCCCGACTCCCGGGCGAGGAGCTCGACGAAGTCGAGGAGCTCGGGCACCGTGGTGAAGGCGGTGTGCCGGGCCGGCGACTTGCAGTCCACCCCCACGGGGATCCCACGGATCGCGGCGATCTCGGGGGTCACCTTGGCCCCGGGCAGCATGCCGCCGAGCCCGGGCTTGGCTCCCTGGGAGAGCTTGATCTCGACGGCCCGCACCGGATATCGCTCGACCTTGTCGAGGAACCGGTCGAGGCTGAAGCGACCCTCGTGGTCCCGGGCCCCGAAGTAGGCGGTGCCGAGCTGCCAGACGAGGTCGCCTCCTTCGAGGTGGTAGGGGCTGATCCCGCCTTCGCCGGTCCCGTGGAGGGCGTGGGCGAGGCGGGCGCCGGCGTTGAGGGCCCGCACCGCCGAGCCGGACAGGGAGCCGTAGCTCATCGACGAGAGGTTCACGACCGAGTCGGGCCGGAACGCCCCCGGCCGGTTGCGGGCGGCGCCGAGGACCTTGGCCATGGGCACGAGGTGGAGGTCGGAGCCCGCCGGCGAGTGGGGTGGCGGTTCGGGGGCGGGGAAGGCGGCATGGCGGATGACGAGGTACCCGGGCTCGGCGAGGACGTCGTTGTCGGTGCCGAACCCGAAGAGGTTGTTCTCCCCCTTCGCCGTGGCGTAGACCCAACGCCGCTGGTCACGGGAGAAGGGACGCTCGGCGTCGTTGTCGGTGACGATGTACTGACGCAGCTCGGGACCGATGGACTCGAGGAGGTACCGGAGATGGCCGATGACGGGGTAGTTGCGGATGATCGCGTGGCGTCGCTGGACGACGTCGCGGATCCCCACCGCGGCGACGAAGGCGACCACGACGACGGCGGGCCAGCCCCACCACGGCAGGGTGGCGACGATCCCGACGGCGACCCCGATGGCGACGCCGGCGAGGCCGGGGGCGACGACTCGCTGGATCGGTTCCTTCATGCCCCCTCCTGTCGCCCGATGCGCACCGGACTTGCGCGGCGACCGGTAGCGTCGATCCCGTGGACGTCACCGAGGCCCGCCGCCGGTTCGCCGCCGCCCGGGTGGCGCGGCTGGCCACGATCGGCCCGCGGGGGCCGAGGATCGTCCCGATCACCTTCGCCGTCGTCGGCGACCGGATCGTCACCGCGGTCGATCACAAGCCGAAGACCTCCCGCCGCCTCGCCCGCCTCGACGACGTTCGCGCCGATCCTCGGGTGGCGATCCTCGTCGACCACTGGGACGACGACGACTGGACGACCCTGTGGTGGGTCCGAGCCGACGGCGTGGCCGAGATCGTGACCTCCGGTCCCCGGTTCGACGAGGCGGTGGCCGCCCTCGTCGCCCGCTACCCCCAGTACGCCGAGCGACCACCCGCCGGGCCGGTGATCGACGTGACGGTCACCCGCTGGCGTGCCTGGACGGCCGCCGAGTCGCCCTGACCGTTCCGGAAACCACCGGCCCGCCGCGGCGACACGGCGCCCAACCGTGGGGGCGTACTCCGACTCGCCCGGCCCCGATTCCCCGAGCCACCGACGGGAACGACCTCTGTCGGAGGGATGCCCGCACCCGAGGGCGCTTCGGGCCGCGACAGCCGGATCCCACGAAGGAAGCCGAACCTGGCTCGGGAACCGAGACAAGCCCCTCGATCCCGACGGTCGCGGTTCGTGCCGCGGCCGCGCCGAGGCGGGGTCACGGGAACGTCCGAGCCCTCCCGTGCCATCGACTCGGCGACGTGGTACTCGCACGCGGTCGGGTTCGTTGCCACGGTCGCAGCCCCATCGGGTGCGCCTGGCGCCGAGGCACCGAAGCCGCACGGGACTCGGCCGGGTTCGTCGTACCGTCTCCGACCGCGGCTCCGTCGCGGCGAGCGGTCCTCCCCCCCTCGTGCCGGTCGGATGCCTGTACGTCCCGGGTCACGCGGCCGACGAGCGCGCGGACGACGCTCGACCGGCCCACGTCGAACGACGGACCCGGTAGGGTGCCGCCGACGAGAGGAGGCGCATGGCCCGCTGGGAGCGAATCCGGAGCCGAGGTCGGGTCGAGGACCGTCGTGGTCGCGGGCCCGCGATGGCCGTCGGAGGGCTCGGCGGGGCCGGGCTCGTGGTGTTCCTGCTCCTCGTGCTCCTGGGTGGGGACCCGGGCGACCTCGGGACCCTCGCCGACCAGCTCCAGCCCGCCGCCCCCGCCGGTACGGCCACGGACGAGTTCGCCGGCCGGGACGCCTACGAAGTGTTCGCCGCCACGGTGCTCGGCTCGGCGAACGACACCTGGCGGGGGTTCTTCGCCGGAAGCGGCCTCGAGTATCGGGAACCCACCCTCGTGCTCTTCCGGGGTCGCACCGACTCCGCGTGCGGGGGCGCCACCTCGGCGGTGGGACCCCACTACTGCCCCCTCGACGAGACGATCTACCTCGACGAGACCTTCTTCGACGAGCTCCAGGACCGCTTCGGCGCCCGGGGCGGCGACGTCGCCGAGGCCTACGTCATCGCCCACGAGGTGGCCCACCACGTCCAGCACCTCACCGGCACGATGGATTGGATTCGGGACCGCCAGCGGGCGAACCCCGCCGCGGCGAACGAGCTGTCCGTCGCCCTCGAGCTCCAGGCCGACTGCTACGCGGGGGTCTGGGCGGCGAGCCTCGACGAGGGGGTCCTCGAACCCGGCGAGATCGCCGAGGCCCTCGACGCCGCGGCGGCGGTCGGTGACGACCGGATCCAAGCGCGGGTCCAGGGACAGGTGAACCCCGAGACCTGGACGCATGGGTCCTCCGAACAACGGGTCGACTGGCTCGAACGGGGCTATGCCACCGCCGACCCGAACGCCTGCGAGACCTTCGCCCCATGAGACGGCCGCCCCGCGTGCTCCCCGCCCTCGTCACGCCCTTCCGGGAGGACGGTGCCCTCGACGTCGTCGCCTTCCGCCACAACCTCCGTCGCCTCGCCGCCGACGGCGTCGCCGGGTTCGTCGTCGGCGGCTCCACCGGCGAGGGTCCCTACCTCGAGCCCGACGAGCGGCGAATCCTCCTCGAGGCGGCCCGAGCCGAGCTCGGCGACGAGCCGTTCCTCCTCTGCGGCGTCTCGGCCGAGTCGACCCGCGCGGCGATCGCCCAGATCGGTGAGGCCACCGTGGCGAGGGCCGACGCCGTCCTCGTCGTCACCCCCACCTCCCTCGTCCGCGGCCGCGCCGACCTCGTCGCCGGCCACTTCGTCGACGTCGCCGACGCCTCGCCCCTCCCCGTGTTCCTCTACAGCGTTCCCCCGGTCACCGGCTACGAGCTGCCCGTCGACGTCGTCGACGAGCTCGCGACGCATCCCAACATCGTCGGCCTCAAGGACTCCGGCGGTGATCCCCGCCGGCTCCCGCCCCTCGCTCCGGTGATCGAGGCGGGGTTCCTCGTCTACTGTGGTGCCTCGGCGGCGATCGCCGAATCGGTGGGCCTCGGTGCCTACGGGGCGATCACCGCGAGCGCGAACTACGCCTTCTCCCTCGTCGACCGGCTCGTCGCCACCGGCGAAGGCCAGGAGGAACTCGCCCACCTCACCCGGGTGGTCGAGGCCTTCGGCGTCGCCGGAACGAAGGCCGCCGCCGGCCTCGTCGGCCTCCACCCCGGGTCCCCGCGCCGTCCCCTCCTCCCCCTCGACGCGGTGTCGACCGAGGAGATCGCCGCCGCCCTCGAGACGGTGGGGCTTCGATGAGCCCGCCGATTTCCCCCACCGCCCCGCCGGGCTCTAGCGTTGCGGCCATGCGAGTCGGCATCCCGAGGGAACGGGGACGACGGGAACGGCGGGTCGCCGCCGTGCCGGCGACCGTGGAGTTCTACGTCGGCCACGACTGGGACGTCGTCGTGGAGGCCGGGGCCGGCACCGCCGCCGGCTTCGACGACGACGCCTACGCAGCGGCCGGGGCCGAGATCGTCCCCGACGCCGAGGCGGCCCACGACGCCGACCTCGTCCTCCGGGTGGGGCCGCCGACGATCGCCGAGCTCGAGCTCGTCCCCCGAGGGGCGGTGCTCGTGTCGTTCCTCGATCCCTTCGTCGCCGTCGACCTCGTCGAGGCCCTCGCCGCCCGCCGCATCGACGCGGTGGCGATGGAGGCGATCCCGAGGACCACCCTCGCCCAGTCGATGGACGCCCTCTCGTCGCAGTCGACGGCCGCCGGGTATGCCGCCGTGCTCCTCGCCGCCGCCGAGTCCCCTCGGTTCTTCCCGATGCTCACCACCGCCGCCGGGACGATCCCACCCGCCCGGGTCCTCGTCCTCGGGGTGGGCGTCGCCGGGCTCATGGCGATCGCCACCGCCCGGCGGCTCGGCGCGGTCGTCCACGCCTACGACATCCGGCCCGAGACCCGAGAGCAGGTCGAGTCCCTCGGCGCGAAGTTCGTCGAAGCCCCCACCCAGGCCGGCGACGAGTCCGGATACGCGAAGGAGGTGGACGAGGAGACCCAGCGCCGCCAGCAGGAGATCCTCGCCGACTACGTCGCCGACGCCGACGTGCTCGTCACCACCGCCCAGATCCCGGGACGCCCCGCTCCCCTCCTCGTCCCCGAGGACGTGGTGGCCCGCATGCGTCCCGGCGCCGTCGTCGTCGACATGGCCGCCGCCACGGGCGGGAACGTCGCCGGGTCGAAACCCGACGAGGTCGTCGAGGTGGGCGGGGTGCGCATCCACGGTCCCGTCGACCTGCCGAGCCGGGTCGCCACCGACGCCTCCCGGATGTACGCGCGGAACCTCCAGAACCTCGTCGGCCGGATGATCACCGAAGACGGCACGGTGGCCGTCGACCTCGACGACGACGTCGTCGGACCGGCCACGATCGTCCGCGACGGGGAGGTCGTCCATCCCCGAACCCGATCGGCGATGGGCCTCGAGGAGGGGACGTGAGCGACCTGTTCATCCAGGGCATCGTCGTGTTCGTCCTCGCCGCGTTCGTCGGCTTCGAGGTGATCTCGAAGGTGCCCCCGACGCTCCACACCCCCCTCATGTCGGGGGCGAACGCGATCTCGGGCATCACGATCGTCGGCGCGATCACCGCCGCCGCCTTGGACAAGGGCTCGGCGGCGGTCGTGCTCGGCTTCCTCGCGGTGACCTTCGCCACGATCAACGTCGTCGGCGGCTTCTTGGTCACCGACCGCATGCTCGAGATGTTCAAGAAGAAGCCGAGGTCGGGCCCGTGACGACCCTCCTCTACCTCCTCGCGGCGGTCCTCTTCATCCTCGGGCTCAAGGGGCTCGGCGGGCCCCGCACCGCCCGTCGGGGCAACCAGCTCGCCGCGGTGGGGATGCTCCTCGCCGTGGTCGTGACCGTCGGCGACATCTACGACGAGCCCCAGGTCGCCTGGGGCGTCGTGATCGCCGGCCTCGTCGTCGGTGGAGTCGTCGGAGCCGCCCTCGCCCTCAGGGTGCAGATGACCGCGATGCCCCAGCTCGTCGCCGCCTTCAACGGGTTCGGCGGCGGCGCCTCGGCCCTCGTCGCCGCCATGGAGGTCGTCCGAGACCCCACGGCGTTCACCCTCGAGATCGCCGTGGTCGTCGTCCTCTCCCTCCTCGTCGGCACCCTGACCTTCTCGGGCAGCTTCGTCGCCTACGCGAAGCTCCAGGGCCTCGTCTCGGGTCGGCCCGTGGCGCTCCCGGGCGGGCCGTGGTTCAACGCCGGGCTCGGTGCGCTCACCGTCGCCGCCGCCGTCTGGGCGGTCGCCTCGGGGCAGGCCGCCGCCTACTGGGTCCTCACCGGACTCGCCTTCGTCCTCGGGATCACCGGCGTGATCCCCATCGGCGGCGCCGACATGCCGGTGGTCATCTCCCTGCTCAACTCCCTGTCGGGGGTCGCCGCGGCGATGGCCGGCTTCGTCATCGGCAACCAGGCGCTCATCATCGGCGGAGCGCTGGTGGGTGCGGCGGGCCTCATCCTCACCGTCCAGATGTCCGAGGCGATGAACCGGTCCCTGACGAACGTGCTCTTCTCCGGGTTCGGTGGGGGCGGGGGCGCCGCCGAGATGAGCGACAAGCCGGTGAACCGGGCCACCCCCGAGGACGTCGCCATCTCCCTCGCCTACGCCGAGCGGGTGATGATCGTCCCCGGCTACGGCCTCGCCG
>DRQR01000162.1 GCA_011371355.1 Actinomycetota bacterium | reverse complement strand
GTACGACGACGTCGCCGCCCGGAATCCGCGGCTCGTCTACGCGACGATCTCGGCCTTCGGTCGGCGCGGTCCGTGGCGGGATCGTCCCCGCGTCGACGGGATCGTCCAGGCGACCGGCGGCATCATGAGCGTCACCGGCACCGAGGACTCGGGTCCGGTGAAGGTGGGGGTACCCGCCGCCGACATGGTGGCGGGGATCTTCGCCTCCCAGGCGATCGTCGCCGCGCTCTACGCCCGGGCGCGCACCGGGCGGGGGCAACGGGTGGACCTCTCCCTCCTCGAGGCGCTCCTCGCCTTCCAGGTCGTGCCCCTGTCGATGTACCTCGCCTCGGGGAGCCCACCGCGGCGGCTCGGCTCGGCGGCGCCCTACTCGGCGCCGAACGAGGCCTACCGCACCGCCGACGGGTGGATCCAGGTCGCCGCCTACACCCCGCAGCGGTGGCCTCGGCTGTGCCGCGCGATCGGCCGCCCCGACCTCGTCGAGGACCCGCGGTTCGTCGACAACCCCGCCCGGGTCACGAACCGGGACGCGCTTCGGGAGGAGCTCGAGCGAGCCTTCGAGCAGCGGACGACGAAGGAGTGGATCGCCGTCTTGGAGGAAGTCGACGTGCTCTGTGCCCCGATCCTCGGCTATCCGGAGCTCCTCGCCGAGGACCACCTCGAGGCGATCGAGGCCCTTCCCCGCTACGACCATCCCGAGGTGGGTGAGCTCCGAGCGGTGCGGGAGCCGGCGACGTTCTCGGAGACCCCGGCTCGCCATCGCTCGGCGGCGCCGCTCCGACCCGGGGAACACACCCGCGAGGTGTTGGGCGAGGCCGGATACGACGACGAGGAGATCAGACGGCTCATCGAACGAGGTGTCGTCGAGGCACCCGAGGTACGGAAGGAGGACCCGTGAGCGACCAACCCGTCCTGTGGGATCGACGCGGCGACTACGGCGTCATCACCCTCAACCGCCCCGAGGCGATGAACGCCCTCACCGTCGAGATGCTCGAGACCCTCGAGCGGATCGTCGACGACGCCGAAGGCGACCCGTCCCTCCGTGTGCTCGTCCTCACCGCCGCGGGGGAGAAGGCCTTCTGCGTCGGCGCCGACCTCAAGGCCAGGGCGGCCGAATACGAGGCGGGCACCGTCCACGATCCCCTCGGGGATCTCATCCGCCGGGTCCAGCGCCGCTTCGAGACGAGCGACAAGCCGATCGTCGCCGCGCTCTTCGGTTACGTCCTCGGCGGTGGCCTGGAGATGGCCCTCGCCTGCGACATCAGGATCGCCGCCGAGGGGACCCAGCTCGGCTTCCCCGAGGCGCGGGTGGGCTCGATGCCCGGGGTGGGCGGCACGCAGCGCACCCCCCGCCTCATCGGGCCGGCGCGGGCCAAGGAGCTCATGTTCACCGGCGATCGCATCGACGCCGAGACCGCCCTGTCGTGGGGACTCCTCAACCGGGTGGTACCCGCCGGGGAGCTCGAGGACGCCGTCGCCGAACTCGCCGGGAAGATCGCCCGCAACGCGCCGCTGTCGCTCGGCCGCATCAAGGCCGCGGTGAACCGAGCGATGGACGTCGACCTCGATTCGGGCCTCGCGTTCGAGGCCATGTGCCATGCGGTGCTGCGGCACAGCGAGGACCGGGAAGAAGGCATCAAGGCGTTCGTCGAGAAGCGCACGCCGAAGTTCGTCGGGAGGTAGCCATGGCAGGAGTCGAGGATCGGGTCGCCGTCGTCACCGGCGCCGGGCAGGGGATCGGCGAAGGGATCGCCCACGCCTTCGCCGAGCGGGGAGCGAAGGTCGTCGTCAACGACGTCGACGCCGACAAGGCCGAGGCCGTCGCCGCCGCGATCGGCGACCGGGCGGCCCCCGTCGTGGCCGACATCTCGACGGCCGAGGGCGCCGGCGCCCTCGTCGACGGGGCCACCGAGGCCTTCGGACGAGTCGACATCCTCGTCAACAACGCCGGGATCTCTCGGCCGGGGTACGTGGCGAAGATGAGCGACGAGGACTGGGAGACCGTCCTGCGGGTGAACCTGTCGTCCCAGTTCTACACCTCGAGGGCGGTCATCCCCCAGATGATGGAGCGGGAGTACGGCCGGATCGTGAACATCTCGTCCCGGGCGTGGCTGGGCGGCGCCGGGCAGGCCAACTACTCGGCATCGAAGGGTGGGGTCGTCAGCCTCACCCGGAGCCTCGCCCTCGAGCTCGCGAAGTTCGGGATCACCGTGAACGCCGTCGCTCCCGCCCTCGTCGACACGCCCCTGTTCCAGGGCCTCGAGGACGAGATCAAGGAGAAGCTCGTCGAGACGATCCCCATGCGGCGGGTCGGCAGCCCCGCCGACATCGCGAACGCGGTGCTCTTCTTCGCCGCCGACGAATCCGACTACGTCACCGGCCAGCTCCTCTACGTCTGTGGCGGCCGGAGCCTCGGCGCATGAGCAGGAGGCCTCCCGCGTGTCGATGACCGTCGCCGAGAAGATCCTCGCCCGGGCGTCGGGCCGCGACGCGGTGCGGGCCGGCGAGTTCGTCGTCGCCGACATCGACCTGGCGATGATCCACGACATCTTCGCGGTCCGGGTCTTCGAGACCCTCCTCGAGCTCGGGATCGAGAAGCTCTTCGACCCGGCGAAGGTCGTCGTCGTCGTCGACCACTTCGTTCCGGCGCCGACGGCGGCGATCGCCGACCTCCACCACCGCATCCGCGAGTACGTCGAGCGGTTCGGGGTCGGCACCTTCTACGACGCCGGGGAGGGCATCTCCCACCAGCTCCTCCCCGAGCGCGGCCACATCCGCCCGGGCATGCTGGTGATCGGCACCGATTCGCACACCACGACCTATGGGGCCCTCGGGGCGGCTGCCGCCGGGGTGGGTACCTCCGACATGGTCTTCGCCCTCGCCACGGGCCGCCTGTGGTTCCGGGTGCCCGAGACGATCAGGTACGAGCTCGTCGGGGAGCTCGGGCCGTGGGTGGCCTGGAAGGACGTGATCCTCGCCATCGCCGGCGAGATCGGGACCGACGGCGCCCAGTACCGTGCCCTCGAGTTCGGAGGTCCGGGTGCGGCGACGGCACCGGTCTCGGGCCGCCTCACCCTGGCGAACATGGCCGTCGAGCTCGGGGCGAAGTTCGGGATCTTCCCCGCCGACGAGACGACCTGGGCGTACCTCGGGGCGCCGCCGGGCGAGGCGCCGGTCCCCGACGCGGATGCCACCTACACAGCGGTCCACCACCTCGACCTCGGGACGCTCGGACCCCAGGTGGCCCTGCCCCACGACGTCGATCGGGTGGTCCCCGCCGCCGGCGCGGGCGACCTGCCGATCGACCAGGCCTTCCTCGGATCGTGCACGAACGGGCGCCTCGACGATCTCGAGGCGGCGGCGGCGGTCCTCCGGGGTCGGCACGTCGCCCCCGGGGTGCGGTTCCTCGTCGCCCCGGCGTCCCGGAAGGTCATGGAGGAGGCCCTCGCCTCGGGAGTGCTCGCCACCCTCGTGGAGGCCGGGGCCACGGTCCTCCCGCCCGGATGCGGGCCGTGCTTCGGCGGGCACGGCGGCCTGCTCGGCCCGGGCGAGCGAGGTATCTCGGCGTCGAACCGGAACTTCCCCGGGCGCATGGGGTCCACCGAGGCCGAGATCGTCCTCGCCTCCCCGGCGACCGTGGCCGCCTCCGCGGTGGCGGGAAGGGTCGTCGATCCTCGGGAGGTCGTCGATGGATGAGGTGATCCGTGGCGAGGTCTGGGTGTTCGGCGACGACATCTCCACCGATCTCCTCTCGCCGGGCGCTTACGCGGTCGATCCCGTCGAGGTGCGGAAACTCCACGTCCTCGAGGCCCTCGACCCGAACTTCGCGTCCTCGGTCCGTCCCGGCGACCTGCTCGTGGTGGGGTCGAACTTCGGGTGCGGCTCCTCCCGGGAGACGGCCCCGGAGAACCTCGCCGCCTTGGGGATCGCCTGCGTCGTGGCCGACTCCTTCGCCCGCATCTTCCTCCGCAACGCGGTGGCCATCGGCCTCCCCGTCCTCGTCTGCCCGGGGGCGCGGGACGCCATCGCCACCGGGGAGGTGGGGGAGGTCGACCTCGCCGCCGGCACGTTCCGCAACGTCGACCGGGATACGGTCGTGGTCGGGGAACCGCTCCCCGACGAGATGCGGGAGATCCTCGCCGCCGGGGGCATCCTCGCCACCTTGCGTGGTGGCGTCGAGCCGGGTTCCGGCGTAGAGTCGGATTGAGGAGTAGGCGGCATGGCGTCACGGGAACCCGTACCGGAGATCGCCCCGGTGGTCGACGAGCTGCTCGATGCGCTCGGGAGGACCGGTGACGCGATGATCGCCGTCGACGGGGACCTCAGGGTGGTGGGCTGGAACGAGGCCGCCACCGAGCTCTTCGGCTACGAGGCGGCCGAGGTCGTCGGACGATCGTGCCGGGAGGTCCTCGAATGGTCCGACCGGTGTGGCAACGCCGTCTGTGCCGACTGCATGAAGGACGTCGACCGGGGCCCCGACGACGAGATCGTCGCCACCTGCGACGTCGTGGGCTACACGAAGGAGGGCCGGTCGAAGTGGCTGTCGGTCACCACCGTCGTGCCCCGCCCGGAGCTCCGGGACCGGGTGCGCCTCGTCCACCTCGTGCGCGAGGTGCCCTTCCCGATCGACGTCGAGCGGATCCTCGCCGAGCGGGCGGCC
>DRQR01000161.1 GCA_011371355.1 Actinomycetota bacterium | reverse complement strand
TCGGGGTGACGCCCACCGAGCGCACGAGGGCGGATGCCGACTTCGCCGCGTAGATGCCGCAGCCGAAGGCCACCGTGGCGCACCGACCGTCGGTGTGGGGAACGCCCTCGCCGTGTTCGCAGGTCGCCGTCAGGGTCGGGACCGTCCAGCGGGACCGGGCACCGTAGAGGCCGTCGTCGCCGATCGTCCAGATTCGGTAGCCGTCCACCGGCACCGGGGACCACATCACCTCGGGCGACGGCGTTCCCATCTTGGACCGGAGCTCCATGGCTCGGCGTCGAGCCACCGCCCGCTTCTGCTCCGCTGCGGCGCGTGCGACGAGCCGGCGCAGGTCCTCGACCACCTGGGCGCGCAGCTCGGCGACGTGGGCTCGCAGGGCTTCGATGCGCCGGTCGAGGAGATCGAGTTGCTCGTCGACCTGGACGAGGTTCGCCCGGCGGATCTCGATCTTCCGCACCAGGCGGGCTCGCAGCCTCGGGTCGGCGTCGGGTTCGCCGTCGAGGAGCCGAAGGGCCTGCTCGTAGCCGTCGACCTCGGCGGCGGACCAGCGGCGTTCCTCGAGGAGCTCGTCCCGGCGCGCGATCATCGAACGGAGCAGCCCCGACCGGGCGACGAGTTCCCGTCCCGGCGCCGTCACCTCCGCCGGCGACGGCGGCTTCCCCGGCCGACCCGTCAGCCTCGCCAGCTCCCCGGTCAGCCTCCGAACCTCGGTCCGCCAACGATCTTCGACCCCGGTCGTCACCCGCGCCCCTCCTGCGACGAGCGCCCAACCTACCCAATCGAACACACGTTCGCAATCGGTGGCGGGGCGTGCCGATCCGGAGGGCCGGGGATCAGCGGGGGAGGGACTGGAGGCTCCCGTCGTCGAGGACGAGGAAGAACTCGAGCTCGTTGGCCCCCTCCCGGAGGGTGTCCGGGGGCAGCATCGCTCCGAAGCTCGGACGCCCCGCGGCGTCGGGTCGGACGAGACTGATCGCGGCGAGTCGCCCGTTCACGGCGATGCCGACGGAACGACCTTCCACGTCGCCGCCGAGCAGGGTTCCGCGAATCCAGGTGGGCAGCGTCTCGCCGTCGAGGTCGACCCGTTGGAGGGCGGAGAGCCCGGGGACGAACACCGAAGCCCCTTGGGGTTCACGCACCTCGAACGCGGCGACGGGGCGACCGAGGAGCTCACGGTGGGCCCGCGGCGCCAGGCCGAAGGGACCGTCGGGGCCGAAGAGCTCGACCTTCCGGCGGGCGGCGGCGAGGACCTCGCGGCCGTCTACCCCGAAGGTCACCGGACCGCGGCTGCCCTCCATCGTCGACTCGGTGCGTCGGGCCCGCTCCGGGGAGCGGAGGGAGATCCCGTCGGTCACCCAGGGCAGCTCCACCCCGAGGACGTCGGCGATGGTGGGGAGCACGTCGACGGTGAGGGCCCGGACGTCGTCGATCCGTCCCTCCCGCTGGCCGGGATACTTCACGAAGAGCGGCACCGCGGCGATCTCCCCGACGGTGTCGGGGGTGATGAGCCGACGATGCTCGACCCCCGGCCGGATCGCCACCCCGTGATCGGCGAGGACGACGAGGAGGGTCTCGTCGAAGCGACCCGTGGCCTCGAGCCGGTCGAGGATCGCCCCGAGGGCCGTGTCGGCGTAGCCGACCATGAGGAGGTGCCGCTGGTAGCCCTGGGCGACGAGCCAAGGATCGTCGCCCCAGCCGGTGCCCTCCGAGCCCGGGGCCCGGTCGCCTCCGTGGCGTTGCCCGGAGGGGAGGTAGGACCAGGGCACGTGGGGGACGAGGGCGTGGAGGAAGGACAGGCGCGGTTCGTCGTCGACGACGAGCCCGTCGACGAACCGGCGGATCGCCACCCGCCGATCCTCCTCCTCGAGGGCGTCCCAGAAGCGCTCGACGTCGTCTCCGGCGAGCCGGGGCTCCTCGGTTCCGGGCTCGAAGTCCGCCCAGGTCGAGTCGATCGGGGGGAGCCCCTCGGTGAGGGGGCCGGGGAGGAAGAGATGCCCGGCGACGATCCGGAGGTCGGCGAGGAGCTGCGCCCAGCGCCGCCGCGTCGAGGCTCGGCGGCGGGCCCGTTCCTCCTCGCAGGCGAAGGCCGGGCAGAGGGCGGTCACCGACTCGTGGACGTCGAGGAGGTAGGTGTCGGCGAGGAGCGTGAAGAGGTTCAGGGGGTGGTTCGCCGCCGTCGGGATCGCCCGGTCGGCGACTCGTCGGCCGGTGAGGATCGCCGGGACCGCCTCCTCGGTCTGCTGCTCGACCCCCACCGCGTTCCGATACCAGGTGGCGGTCGCCGCGAGCCGGCGGAAGTTCGGGTAGTGGGCCTCGATCCGGCCCTCGCCGTCGATGAGGGAGGCGAGGGGCAGCTCGTCGAAGATCACGATCACCACCGGCACCGGATCGGTCACCTCGACCCGCCCGGGGTCGGTGGCCGACGGCTCGGCGCGGACGAGCTGGGAGGTGGGGGAGACGAGGAGGAAGGAGCCGGCGGCGACGAGCGGGGCCACCGCGGCCACGCGCACCCCGAAGCGGAGGGCTTCGTGGCGTCGGTAGAGCTCGACGACCGCCGCGGCGAAGACCCCGGCGAGGACGACCCGCAGCCACGGGAGATGGTCGCCGGGGGCGAGGATCCTCAGGAGATGGTGGAAGGCGAGGAGGCCGAGGAGCCAGAGGAGGCCGAGGTGGAGGACCGGCCCCAACCGGGGTGCGAGACGGTCGACGCCGACGACGACCCCGGCTGCGGCGAGGGGCGCCGCGATCCCGACGACGAGGCCGAGGACGACGATGTCGCCGGCCGGCGCGGCCCGGGCGAGGAAGAACTCGGCGTTGCGTCCGAGGAGATCCAGCAGGGGCTGGGAGACCCCGAGGACGAAGAAGACGATCGTCGAGGCGGCGAGGTCGAGGCGCCTCATGTCCGGGGGACGAGGGCGAAGCACCGCCGGTCGCCGTCGGGGAGAGCGACCTCGTCGACGACGTCGAACCACCGGGCGAGGAGCCGCCGCAGCTCCGGCTCGGTGTAGTCCCGGTGGACCTCGTGGGCGCGCTTGTTGCGGGTGAGGGCCTCGACCATGGGGTCGAAGGGCGGCACCCACTCGAGGACGACCCGGGCGTCGAAGGATCCGAGCCAGGCGACCACCTCGGCCAGGGGCAGGTTCCTGCCGACCACGAGGTGGTGGAGCACGGCGAGGGCGAGGACGGCGTCGGGTCGGGCGCGTTCGTCGAGGGGCGGGCGTTCCCGGCGGCGCCAGCCGAGGCCGGGTGAGGGGTCGGCGAGGTCCTGGAGGAGGGGGAGCACGTTCGTCACCTCCTCGGCGGCGAGGGCCCGGTAGAGGTCGTCGACGACCGCCGCGTCGGCGTCGAGGGCGACGACCTGGTTGGCGTGGCGGGCGGCGAGGCGGGCGAAGTGGCCGTCGTTCGTGCCGAGGTCCCACACGAGCCGAGGAGCCCAGGCTCCCAGGTGGCGTTCCACGAAGGCCCGCTTCGTCTCCCGCTGGGCGGCGACGTGGGGGCGTTCGGCGTAGCCGCTCCATCCCGTCGTCGGGGGCCGCCACTCGAGGCGCTCGACGGCGCGGCGGAGCCGGGCGACGTTCGCGGCGATGAGCTCGGGGGAGAAGCCGGATCGGGCGAGGTCGTCGCGGACCCGACGGTCGCTGCGGGAGGCCCGACGCTCGGC
>DRQR01000160.1 GCA_011371355.1 Actinomycetota bacterium | reverse complement strand
GTCTTCTTCGCCGGGGCCTTCTTCGCCGCGGTCTTCTTCGCCGACGTCTTCTTCGAGGAGGCCTTGGAGTCCTTCGCGGGCACGATCCCTCACCGGGTGTCTCGGAGACCCGGGCAGTGTACCCCCGCCGGCGGAACCGGCGGTCAGTCTTCGGGTCCGGGCAGCGAGCCGGCCCGCAGCAGCCCGTCGAGGTAGCTCCGGATCTGCCGAGCCCGGGCCCGGCCTACCCCTTCCACCCCGCTGAGGGCCTCGATCGACGCCGACTTCAGACGCCCGAGATCCCCGAACCGCCGGATGATCGCCTCGCGCACCTGGGCCGGCAGACGCGGGATCCCGGCGAGGAGCCGAGCACCCCTCGGCGTCGCCTCCCGATCGAGGGGCGTGAGACCCAGCGCCGCGGCGACCCGACCCAGGTTGTAGACGTCCTCGTCGCCGAGTTCGTCGAGCTTGCGGAACACCGAGCTGCCCTTCCGAGGTCGGCGAGGCTGGTAGTCGAAGTTCACGAGCTCGGCGATCTCGGCGACGCCGGCGACGAGATCCTCCACCTGGATCCTCACGAGGGGCGCCTCGTCCCCGAGCTCGACGGCGATCGTCTCGAGCTCCTCGGCGATCCGCAGGATGATCGCGGCCCGCTGGATCACCGCCACCGCCTCGCGATACGTGGCGACCCCGGCGAGCTCGTCGCGGTCGAGGCGCCGAAGACTGTCGTCGAGCTGCCGCCGGAACCGCTCGAGGACCTGGAGCCGCTGGTTCGCCTGGGCGAACAGCGACGTCGGATCCTGGAGCACGAACCTGCCCTCGGGGGAGAACACCACGGCGAGGGCCCGGCCCTCCTCGGAGACGGCGAGGACCGGCAGCCCCGTCTGGATGGCGAGCCGCTCCGCGGTGCGGAAGCGGGTGCCGGTCTCCTCGGTGGCGATGGAAGGGTCGGGGATGAAGTGGACGTTGGCCCGGGTGATGACCCCGGCGACGTCGTCGACGACGATGCCCCCGTCCATCTTCGACAGCTCGGCGAGCTTCTGCGCGGTGAAGGGGGCCGGGACGAGCTCGAATCCACCCGTCGAGACCGCGTCGACGACGCTCCCCGACCCGACGAGGATGAGGCTCCCCGTCCCCTGCCGCATGATCATCTCCGCGGCCTCCCGGAGCGGGGTGCCGGGGGCGAAGCGACGGAGGACGTCCAGGGGGACGCTCACCTTCGGAGTCATGGCCTCGGAGGTTAGTTCCTCCCCCGCCCCGAGCCCGGAAGCCTACGACCGGATGCCCACCGCGGCGAGGGCGTCGCCGAGGCGGCGGAGATCGTCGGCGGGGGCGACGATGGACCGGGCACCGAGTCGCTCGGCCTCTCGACGCCGGCGCTCCGCCCGGGCGACCTCCCGGAGCTCGCCGGTGAGACCGACCTCGCCCCAGGCGGCGACGTGGCCCACGGGGCGGTCGACGAGGGACGAGGCGAGCGCGAGGGCCAGAGGCAGGTCGATGGCCGGCTCGGCCACCCGAAGACCCCCCACGACGCTCGCGTAGACGTCGTGACCCGACAGGTCGATCCCGCCGTGGCGGGCGAGGACGGCGAGGACCTGATGGAGACGGGCCGGGGGAAAGCCCTTGGCCGACCGGCGCGGCTGCGGAGCGCCCGAGGCCACGACGAGGGCTTGGACCTCGGTGAGCACCGACCGCCGCCCGTCGAGGGTGGGGAAGAGCACGGTCCCGGCGACCTCGGGATCGTGCGCCGCGACGAGGGCGGCGGAGGGATCCGGGACGGCCCGAAGCCCCGACTCCCCCATCTCGAAGACGCCGACCTCGTCGACCGAGCCGAATCGGTTCTTCAGCGCCCGGAGGAACCGCATGCCCCGATCGGGATCGCCGTCGAGGGAGACGACGACGTCGACGAGGTGTTCGAGGGTCTTCGGCCCGGCGAGGGAACCGTCCTTCGTGACGTGGCCGACGAGGACGACGGCGGTTCCCGTGGTCTTCGCGAACTCGACGAGGCGGCCGGCGACCTCCCGCACCTGGACCACGGACCCGGCGGTGCCGGGCACGTCCGGGGCCCCGATCGTCTGCACCGAATCGACGACGAGGACGGCGATCCCGGCGGACCGGGCCGCGGCCACGACGTCGTCGAGATCCGTGGAGGCGACGACCCGGGGCGCCGGAGGCCCGATCCCGATCCGGCCGGCCCGGAGCGCCACCTGCTCGACCGATTCCTCGGCCGAGACGACGAGCGTGGGGCTCCCGGCGTCCTCGAACCCGGCGGCCGCCTGGAGGAGCAAGGTCGACTTGCCGACGCCCGGCTCCCCGCCGACGAGCACGACGGAGCCGGGGACGAGGCCGCCGCCGAGCACCCGATCGAACTCGTCGATGCCGCACTGGAGCCGGCCCGGCACCTCGGCGTCCCCCAGACGAGTCGCCGACGGCGGGAGGGAGGTCCGCCCGTCGACGAGCTCGAGACCCCCCGTGGAACACTGCGGGCAGAACCCGAGCCAGCGACCCGACTCGTAGCCGCAGTCGCCGCAGCGGTATCTCCTCGCCGTCCGGGCCATCCCTCCTCCAGGTGCGCCGGGGGCACCCTACCGGGCGGCTACGACGATTCCGGGGGGAGCCCGTCGCCGCCCCGGTCGAGTCGGCCGATCGCGACGACGACGAGCCGCCCGAGCGCCGCGGCGAGGAGGAAGAGCGCGACGAGCCCCGCCACGCTCCACGGCTCGGCCGTCCGCACTGTCGACAACACGGGCATCGTGGCACAATACCTCACGGCAGGCGCCGGCGAGGAGGGTACGTGCGCGACGACGGAGACCCCCGCGACGAGCTCGACGCGCTCGACGAGCTCTTCGAACCCTTCGAACTCGACGATCCACCCGTCGAGGGCTTCGACGCGCCGAGCCCGCCCCCGGTGGCGCCGCCTCCCCCACCCGCGGCGGCCGCACCGGCGGCGATCACCTGTCCGTCGTGCGGATCCCCCAACCCCCTCACCAACCACCACTGCGAGCAGTGTGGGGCCCGCCTGGGGAAGGAGCCCCTGCCCCTGGCGCCGCCGCCGACCCCCGGGGCGTCGCCCGGCATGCGCGCCCTCGGCATGCTCGCCGCCCTCGTCCTCGTCGTGGCCCTCGGCGCGCTCGTGCTCAACACCCTCCGGGGTGGGGGCGACCCCGCCGCCGAGACGATCCCGACGTCGACGACCACCACGACCCAGCCGCCCGTCGTCGTCGAGCTCTTCCCCAGCTCGGTCGTCGCCAGCTCCGAGCTGCCGAACCTCCCCGCCGAACACCTCATCGACGGCGACACCGAGACCTACTGGAACGACGACTCCCTCCAGGGCAAGGGCGCCTGGCTGAAGTTCCGTTTCTCCGAGCCCGTGTCGATCAAGGAGCTCCGCATCCACAACCTCACGAACGAGGAGAAGTTCAAGCGGAACTTCCGGATCAAGGGCTACTCGATCCGGGTCGACGACCTCGACACGGTGATCACCGGGCGCCTCGACGACACCATGGATCCCCAGCCGATCCCGATCGCCTCGCTGGCGACGACCGAGCTCACCCTCGAGGTGCTCAACACCTACCCCGCCCAGGCCTACGGCGACGCCGAGGCCTACAACGAGCTCGCCGTCGCCGAGGTGCGCTTCTTCGGCACGAAGCGCTGAGGAGACTCAGGTGGCCTCGCCCTTGCGGTAGCGGAGGCCGTCCGCCGCCGGCATCCGAAGACGCTGGGTCGCCATGGCGAGGACGAGGAGGGTGACGAGGTACGGTGTCGCCGCGACGACCTGGGAGGGAACGGTGTCGGTGAAGAGGAACCAGCCCAGGAACGCGAGCCCGAAGACGGCCTCGACGGCGGCGGCGACCCGACGGCCTCGGAACCACGTCCAGGCGGCGAGGACGAAGAGCCCCACGGCGACGGCGAGGAGCAGGGCGTGCACGGCGGCGTTCTGCCGGAGGCGGAGGGCGTCGGCGTAGCCGAAGAGCGTCGAACCCACGAGGGTGCCGAAGGGATTCCAGTTCCCGAAGATCATCGCGGCGAGCCCGAGGAAGCCCCGTCCCGCCGTCATCCCCTCCCGGTAGATGCCGGCCTGCACCACCACGAGGTAGGCGCCCGCCAACCCGGCGAGGGCCCCCGAGATGAGGACCCCGTAGTACTTCATCCTGAGCACCGGCACCCCGAGCGACTCGGCGGCGTAGGGATTCTCGCCGCAGGCCCGCAACCGGAGTCCCCAGGCGGTACGCCACAGCAGCCACCAGGAGGCCGGCACCACGAGGAGGCCGAGGAGCGTGAGGTAGGAGAGGTTCGAGGTGACCCCGGCGAGGATCCCGGCGAGGTCGGAGACGAAGAAGATCCGCTTCGCCTCCACCCAGTTGAACAGGTCGGAGAGGACCGGCACGTCGAAGGTCCGGATCTGCGCCCGGATCCCCGGCGACTGGGTCGCCCCGCCCCCGGACTCGGGCGGATAGGAGACCACCGACAGGAACCGCATCGCCCCCGCGGCGAGGATGTTGATCGCCACCCCCGAGACGATGTGGTCGACGGCGAAGGTCACCGTCGCCACCGCGTGGACGAGCCCGAAGAAGGCACCGCCGAGGATGCCGAGGGCCACCCCCTCCCAGGGTCCGTACGACCAACCGGCCCAGGCGCCGAACCACGTCCCGGCGATCATCATCCCCTCGAGGCCGATGTTCACGATCCCCGCCCGTTCGGAGAACATCCCGGCGAGCCCGGCGAGCATGATCGGCACCGACAGACGGAGCGCCGCCGCCCAGGTGCCCGACGTCGTCAGCTCCGAGGTGCCCGACACCGCCTGGACGACCGACAGGAGGAGGACGACGCCGAGGGCCGCCCCGACGACGAGCACGGGACGGGACACGACGCGGCCTCCCCCCTCCCGGCGACGGACCTCGGTCGTGGTCATCCGCCCACCTCCTCCCCCGAAGCCCGGGTCGCCTCGGCCGCCCGGCGGATCTCGTACCGCTCGATGATCCTCGTCACGACCTCGTAGGCGACCACGACCGCCAGGACCACGACGCCCTGCATGATCGTGACCACCTCCTTCGGGGTCTCCTCGAGGTCGAGGATGAGCGCGGACCGCTCCATGAACCCGAACAGCAGCGCACCGAGGGCCATCCCCACCGGATGGTTCCGACCCAGCAGCGCCACGGCGATCCCGTTGAAGCCGAGGAACCGGGGGAAGTCCTGGGTGTAGGCCTGGAGGTTCCCGAAGATCGTCGACAACCCCACGAGCCCGGCGATCCCGCCCGACAGGAACATCGTGTTCATGATCATCCGGTTCGGCTCCACACCGGCCATCCGTGCCGCGCCCGGGTTCAGGCCGGAGCTCCGCAGCTCGAAACCGAAGCGGGTCCGCCAGACGAGCAGGTAGTAGAAGACGCCGACGACGATCGCGAAGAGCGCGAAGCCGTGCAGGTCGATGCCCCGGGGCTCGGAGAACCCGAGCGCGGAGAAGAGCCAGTTCAACGAGGGGATCCGTCCCGACTCGGGCAGCGCCGGGGTCTGGAGGTTGAGGCGGTCCGGATCGTCGCGGAAGTGGTTGAGGAGGAGGTAGGCGATGAGGGAGAACGCGATGAAGTTCAACATGATCGTCGAGATCACCTCGTGGACGCCGCGGGTGACCTTCAAGGCCCCGGCGATCCCCGCCCAGGCCATACCGACGACCACGGCGACGGCGATGATCACCGCCACGTGGAGCGGCGCCGCCAAGACGATGTTGCCCCCCACCCAGCCGGCGAAGAGCGCCGCGAGCAGGTACTGCCCCTCGACCCCGATGTTGAAGAGCCCCATCTGGAACCCGACGGCGACGGCGACCGCCGAGATGTAGAGGGGCACCGCCCGGTTGATCATCGACGCCACCGAGGTCGAGGTCCGGGCGAAGTCCCACATCGCGGCGAAGGCCTCGAGGGGGCTCCGCCCGACGAGGGCGAGGGCCACCGCGGCGACGGCGAGGGAGAAGACGAGGGCGGCGACCGGGGCGAGGAGGGCGAGGAGGACGCGCCTCATCCGGCCACCCCCGTCATGTGGGCGCCGAGCTCCTCGGGGGTGACGGTCTCCGGGTCGAGACGGGCGACGAAGCGCCCCCGGAAGATGACGTAGAGGGTGTCGGAGAGTCCGAGGAGCTCCTCGAGATCGGCGGAGATGAGGAGGAGGGCGAGGCCCTCCCGCCGGGCGGCGCGGATCTCCTCCCACACGTCCGCCTGGGCGCCGACGTCGATGCCGCGGGTCGGATGGGCGGCGACGAGCATCGAGGGCTCGGCGATCATCTCCCGACCGACGATGAGCTTCTGCTGGTTCCCGCCCGACAGGGCCACGGCGGGGACGTCGGGACC
>DRQR01000159.1 GCA_011371355.1 Actinomycetota bacterium | reverse complement strand
CGCCGCCGCCCCGGCCACGCCGACGCCGACGATCGACGAACGTCCCCTCGAAGCCCTCACCACCGACCCGGAGCCCGATCCCCGCCTCTACGAGCGCTCCCTCGCCGAGGCCGTCGGGAACGGTCGCCCCACCGTGGTGGTCTTCGCCACCCCGGCCTTCTGCACCACGGCCGCCTGCGGCCCCATGCTGCGTCAGGTCAAGGCCGAGATCGACGATCATCCCGACGTCGACTTCGTCCACGTCGAGGTCTACGAGGGCTTCGACGAACCCGGCTTCGTCCCCGACGCCGGTCACCTCGCGCCCGCCGTCGTCGACTGGGGACTCCCCTCCGAGCCGTGGGTCTTCGTCGTCGCCGCCGACGGGACGGTCGCGGCACGCCTCGAGGGGACCCTCGGACCCGGCGAGCTGGCCGAGATCCTGGACCGGATCCGCTAGGAGTTTGTTTGGACCTTCGCGTGCTCTACCATCCCGGCGTCGTCGTCCACGGGAGTCGCTGCGACGTGAAGCTACCCAGGCGGAAGCCCTCCCCACGGCGGTCCGCGGTCCGGCTCGTCCTCCTCGTCGTGGCCGCCGTCGCCCTCGCCTCCTGTTCGAGCGTCCTCCCCCAGTCGTCCCTGAACCCCAAGTCCGTCGAGACCCAGAAGATCGACGAGCTCTGGCGGCTCGTCCTCGGCATCGCCACCTTCATCTTCGTCGCCGTCCAGCTCGCCCTCGTCGTCTCCATCGTGAAGTGGCGCAGCCGCGAGGGCGACGACACCGAGCCTCGGCAGATCCACGGCAACACCCGCCTCGAGATCGTCTGGACCCTCATCCCCGCCGTGATCCTCGCCGTCGTGGCCGTGCCCACGCTCCGCACCCTCTTCGAGCTCCGCGCGCCGGCCGAGGGCGACGTACTGCGGGTGAAGGTCACCGGCCACCAGTGGTGGTGGGAGTTCGAATACCCCGACATCGTCGGGCCCGACGGACGTCCCCTCGTCACCGCGAACGAGCTCCACATCCCCGCCGGGAAGACGACGGAGCTCGAGATGACCTCGGTGGACGTCATCCACTCCTTCTGGGTGCCGCCCCTCGCCGGTAAGCGCGACCTCGTTCCCGGCCGGCTCACCTACCTCAAGCTCACTCCCCTCGAGTCGGCCGCCGGCGAGGTGATCCCCGGCCAGTGCGCCGAGTACTGCTGGCTCGGGCATGCCGACATGCGGTTCCGGGTCTTCGTCGACGCCCCCGCCGACTTCGACGCCTGGGCGGCCGCCCAGCTCGAGCCGGCCCAGGTCCCCACCGAAGGACCCGCCGCCGCCGGGTTCGAGACCTTCATGGGCACCTGCACCGCCTGCCACCAGGCGAAGGTCGCCAACCCGGACGGCACCGTCGAGGTCGTCGGCACCCGCATCGGTCCCGACCTCACCCACTTCGGGAGTCGGGCCACCCTCGGGGCGGCGATCCTCGAGAACACCGACGAGCACCTCAGGGCCTGGATCGACGATCCGTCGCAGCTCAAGGCCATGGCCCCCGAGCTCAACGATCTCCAGGCGGGTCGGGTGCTCGGCATGCCCGACTACGGGCTCACCCCGCAGCAGATCTCCGAACTCGTCGCACTCTTGCAGTCGTGGAAGTGAACCCCATCCAACGAGGTATCCGATGGCAGTAGCAACGACGACGGCCCCGACGGCCTCCACCTCCGGGCTGTGGAGCTGGATCACCACCGTCGACCACAAGCGGATCGGCATCATGTACGCCGTCTCCGCCTTCGTCTTCTTCCTCGTCGGCGGCACCGAGGCGCTCCTCATCCGGCTCCAGCTCGCCACCCCGAACGGAACGCTGCTGTCGGCCGACGCCTACAACCAGCTCTTCACCATGCACGGCCTGACGATGGTCTTCGCCGTGATCATGCCGATCGCCGCGGCGTACCAGAACTACTTCGTCCCCCTCCAGATCGGCGCCCGGGACGTCGCCTTCCCGCGGCTCAACGCCTTCGCCTTCTGGCTCTTCCTCTTCTCCGCCCTCTTCCTCTACTCGTCGTTCGTCGTCGGCGGCGCCCCCGACGGCGCCTGGGTGGGGTACGCGCCCCTCTCCACCCAGCTCAAGGAGTTCATCCGCATGGACTACTACGCCATCGGTGCCCAGCTCCTCGGCGTGGCGTCCCTCGCCGGATCCGTGAACTTCATCGCCACGATCTTCACCATGCGGGCCCCGGGGATGACGCTGCTGCGGATGCCGGTGTTCACCTGGATGACCGTCGTCACCTCGTTCCTGCTCCTCCTCTCCCTCCCGGTCATCGGGGTGGGACTGTGGCAGATCCTCTTCGATCGGAACTTCGGGACGCTCTTCTACGCCGCCCAGGCCCAGGGCGACCCGCTGCTGTGGCAGCACCTCTTCTGGATCTTCGGGCACCCCGAGGTCTACGTGCTCATCCTCCCCGCCATGGGCATCGTCTCGGAGATCCTGCCGGTCTTCAGCCGCAAGCCCCTCTTCGGCTACGCCTTCGTCGTCTTCTCGGGCATCGCCATCGGGTTCCTCGGCTTCGGGGTGTGGGCCCACCACATGTTCACCGCCGGGCTCGGACCCGTCGCCGAAGCCGGCTTCGGGCTCGCCACGATGCTCATCGCGATCCCCACCGGGGTGAAGATCTTCAACTGGATCGGGACGACCTGGGGCGGGAAGCTGCGGCTCACCACCGCGATGCTCTTCTCCCTCGGGTTCATCGCCATGTTCGTCATCGGCGGCCTGTCGGGCGTCACCCACTCCATCGTCCCCGCCGACACCCAGCAGCACGACAGCTACTACATCGTCGCCCACTTCCACTACGTCCTCTTCGGCGGCGCCGTCTTCGGGTACATGGCCGGCATCTACTACTGGTTCCCGAAGTGGACGGGGCGGTTCCTCGACGAGAAGCTCGGCAAGGTCCAGTTCTGGATCACCTTCGTCGGGTTCAACCTCACCTTCGCTCCGATGCACATCCTCGGGCTCGACGGCATGCCGCGCCGCACCTACCGGTACCCCGAGGGGCTCGGCTTCGAGTTCTGGAACCTCCTCGCCACCATCGGCTCGTTCCTCATCGCCCTCGGGGTGCTCCTCCTGCTCATCAACCTCGTCAAGAGCTACCGGAAGGGCGCACCGGCGCCGGCGGACCCGTGGGACGGTCGAACCCTGGAGTGGACCACCTCGTCGCCGCCGCCGGTGCACAACTTCGACGAGATCCCCGTCGTCCACCACGTCGACGACTTCTGGTACCGGAAGTACGGCGTCGACGAGGAAGGACGGGCGGTGCGGGTGCCCGAGGTCACCGGGGGCACCGTCGAGGTCGAGGTCGGCGGCGAGGACCACGGTGAGGCCGGACACGACATCCACATGCCCTCGCCCTCCTACTTCCCGATCATCGCGGCGGCCGGCGTCGTCGTCATCGGCGCCGGGCTCACCTTCTCGTCGACGCCCCTCGTCGGGTTCACGCTCCTCGGGCTCGGCGTGATCGTCACGCTCTGGGGGCTCATGGGGTGGGCCGGCGAGCCGATCACCAAGGAGGCCCACTGATGGCCATCGACGCCGTCGTCGACCAACCCCTCGAAGATCCCTCCGCGGCGATCCACCGCACGCGGAAGACCGCGATGTGGGCGTTCCTCGGCTCGGAGGTGTTCTTCTTCGGGTCGATGATCTCCACGTTCCTCCTCTACCGGAACACCACCCTCGACGGCCCCGGCGCCGAGATCTTCAACATCCCCTTCACGTCGGCGAGCTCGTTCGTGCTCCTCATGAGCTCGCTCACCATGGTCCTCGCCGACCACGCCTTCGGCAACGGCGACCAGCGGCAGGGCCGGATCTGGCTCGTGGGGACGGCGCTGCTCGGCACCACCTTCCTCGCCGGGCAGATCTTCGAGTTCACCGAGTTCGTGCATGCCGGGCTCACGATCCGTTCGAGCCCCTTCGGGTCGTCCTTCTACATGCTCACCGGGTTCCACGGTGCCCACGTCGCCGTCGGGGTGCTCCTGCTGTCGATGCTCGTGTTCTTCTCCCTCCGGGGACGGTACGATCCCGACCAGGGCATGAACGTCGAGCTCGTCGCCCTCTACTGGCACTTCGTCGACATCGTGTGGATCGTCATCTTCACCGTCGTCTACCTCCTCCAGATCTGACCATGGCGACGCGCACCGGACACGCCCATCCCACGACGAGGACCTACTGGCTCGTCGCCCTCGTGCTCGCCGTCATCACCGCGGTCGAGATCGCCGTTCCCTACCTCGCCGCCCTCGACCCGGTCCGGGTGCCGTTGCTCCTGCTCCTCGGCGGGGCGAAGTTCCTCATCGTCGTCGCGGTGTTCATGCACCTCAAGTACGACCTCAAGTCCTACCGCTTCTACTTCGCCATCGGTCTCGCCGGCACCTTCGTGGTCTTCGCCGTGGTCCTGGCGAGCTTCCAGGCCTTCTGATGGGCGAAGGCGGGCTCCCGGCGTTCCACCTCCACCTCGACGTCCTCGGCGCGATCGTCGCCCTCGGCGTGGCCTACGAGTACGGGATCCGTCGCCTCGCCCCCTCCCATCGTCCCGCCGACGATCCCCCGCTGGGGACTCGGAGGCTTCGCTTCCACCTCGGCCTCGTCCTCCTGTTCATCGTGTCGTCGTGGCCGTTCCACGACATCGCCGAGGAGCGCCTCTTCGCCTTCCACATGGTGGAGCATCTCGTCATCGCCCTCGTCGCCCCGCCGCTGCTGCTCACCGGCACGCCCTGGTGGCTGCTGCGGGCCGCGGTGGCGCCGATCCTGCCGGTCGTCCGCTTCTTCACGAGGCCCCTCGTCGCCCTCGTCGCCTTCAACGCCTGGCTCGCCTTCATCCACGTCCCCTCGGTCGTCGAGGGGATGGACACGAACCCGGTGTTCCACCTCTTCACCCACGCCGTGCTCTTCTCCACCGCGATCGCCATGTGGTGGCCGGTGCTCGACCCGATCCCCGACACCCAGTCCCTCACGCCCTTCGGCAAGATGGGGTACCTCTTCCTCCAGGGGATCGTCCCGAACATCCCGGCGTCGTTCATGACCTTCGGGACGACGCCCCTCTACCCCATCTACGCCACCTATCCCAGACTGTGGGGGATCGACGTCATGACCGACCAGGTGATCGCCGGGCTCATCATGAAGATCGGCGGAACGTTGCTCCTGTGGGGGTTCATCGCCTGGGTGTGGTTCTCCTGGGTTCGTGACGAGCAGCGGCTCGAACCCGGCCCGCGACTCGTCGTCACCGAGGATCGCGGCGCGTGAGACGCGTCCTCGTCCTCGTCGTGCTCGTCGTGGCCGTCGTCGTTCCCGCCTGCGGAGGCGTCGGTCGTGGCCCGTCGCTGACCGGGGTGGTCGTCGACGTGGACGGAGATCTCGAGGGGGTGGAGCGGTTCACCCTCCTCACCGACGACGGGACTCGGATCGTCTTCTTCGTCACCGACGAGACCACGTTCCACGGCGGACCCCTCAGCCATCTCCGCGAGCACATCACCTCGGGTGAGCCGGTCAGGGTCGGCTACGAGAAGCGGGACACGAGGTACGTGGCCCTGTCGATCTCCGACGGCTGACCGGGCTCAGCTCGACGCGCCTCGCCGCTCCCAGGGACGGAGGGCGAGCAGCGTGGTCCCGCCGAGGATCGTGGCGGCCACTCCGGCGAAGATGGCCACGGCGACGACCGCCGAGTGCTGGCCGAGGAGGACCTGGGCGAGGGAGACCGCGACGAGGGCGATCGCCGCGACGGCGAGGAGCGGAACCCCCACGGCTCGCGCCATGTCCACGAGCACCTGGCGTCCCGACGCCGGGAGCGCCTCGTTCGCACCGATCGTCGCGGGACGGGCGAGGGCGTCGACGATGGGGGCGGTGATCGACCCGGTGAGGGCACCGGCGAGGGCCGTGACGATCACGAGGGACGACACCGAGATGGTGACCACCCCGTCCACGCCGACGTGACCGACCATGGTCGCTCCGAGGCGGACCACCGAGTAGCCGAGGGCGATGGAGAGGGCGAGCCCGACGGGCACGAGGTAGCGGAGGGGGAAGCGGGGCGCCTCCGGTTCGAGGGCCCGGCCGACCGCGTAGGTGAGGCCGGTGAGGAGCGCGCCGCCCACCGCCGAGCCGACGAGGACCGACGTCCACATCCCGGTACCCGAGGCCACGACCGCGGCGGCGCCGTCGACGAGGGTGACGGTCTCCATCGTCCCGAACGCGGCGAGCCAGGCGGTGAGGGCCACGGCGAGGACGAGGCCCACGAGGGCGCCGTTGCGGAAGGGGGCGGCGGGGTCGCGGTGCATCGTGGCCGGCATGTTAGCCGACCCCTCGCCGGCTACCGATCGCAGACGTCGGGGGCGAAGATGCCGAGGACGAGGTCCTCGGGGTCGGTGCCCCGGACCGGTCCCCACAGGAGGAGATCCCCGGACCGGGCCGAGCGCAGCTCGAAGACCGTCTCGTACGGCGGCCGGGTGGCGAACTCGACGTTCTGGTCGCGGTAGATCTCCTCGAGTCGCTCGACGGTGTCGCCCGCCTTGAGGCCCGAGAGGGTTTCGAGGTCCTTCGCCGGCGATTCGAAGTCGCCGACGGTGATGTCCTGGCGGTACCCGTTGAAGACGTCCCTCCCGCCGCTGCGGGTGACGATGGCGTGGAAGGGGCCGTAGCGGATGATCCGCTCGAGCTCCCCTTCGCAGACGCCCCACCGTCCCGTCGACACCTGCCAGTTCGTGTCCTCGTCGGGATCGCCGAGGCTCGCGCTGAGCCGCCCGATCGCGGTCGCGGCGTCGATGCCGAAGTCGAGGTCGGGGATGTCGTCGTCCTGGATCCGGATCCCGTCGGTCTTCAGCTTGAGCTTCTCGACGGGGATCTTCGGCTCGATCGGGGGGTAGGGGGCTGCCGCCGGCGGTGCCTCGGTCGTCGGTGTTCCCTCCCCCGGCGTCGTCGTGGGGGTCGCCGGGGTGGTGGTGCCCGGGGCGCCGTCGTCGGGGACGCTCGCCACGGTGGTGCCGCCCGCGGCGGCGCCGTCGCCTTCGGGGGCGAGGAGCTGGAAGACCGCCACCGAGAGCGCGACGAGGAGCAAGCCGATCACGAGGCCCGTCAGCAGCGGTGACGGGGGAGGTTGGGCGGGCGGCGTGGTCGGATCCTCGAGCTGGGGCAGGGGCTCGTCGCCGGTGAGGCCCATGAGCTCCTCGTAGGGGTCGGTCCAGCCGCCGTCGGGTCGACGCGGATCACTCATCGCGGGTTCCTCCCATGGGGATGGGCATTGTACGGTTCACCGGCCCCGAGCCGTCGTATCGGCCCCGTCGACGAACTCGGGGTAGGCCTCGGCGAGGACGTCGGAGAAGGGTGCGGTCGGCACGAGGATCGACTGGCCCTTCGAGTTGCTCGTCAGGCGCACGGGGATCTCGAGTCGCCGGACCTCGGAGGGGTCGAGGTCCCGGAGGCTCCAGGCGAGGGCGATGGCCTCGGCGAGGCCGAGGTCGTCGTCGAGGGTGAAGGCGTCCGACACGGCGGCGACGGCTCGGGTGAGCTCGTCCGGCGAGGAGAAGTCCTTGAGCTCCGACAGCAGCTCGAGGATCACCTCCTGTTGGTGCTGGTTGCGCATGAGGTCGCCGGCCCCCGGCATGCGTCGCCACCGGCCGTCGACGTATTGGAGGGTGTGGCGAGACCGCACCCAGGCGAGGGCCTGTTCCCCGTCGGCGATCGTGCATCCGGCCGGGAGGTCGAGGCCCGACTTCCGGTCCCGGACGGGATACTCGACGCAGATCTCCACCCCGCCGACGGCGTCGATGATGCGTTTGAAGCCGTCGAAGTCGAACCGGACGAGGTGGTGGACCTCGAGACCCGTGAAGTCCTCGACGGTGAGGGCGAGGAGCGTCGGACCGTTGATCGCGTCGCAGCCGTGGATCGTCGCGTTGATCCGCGTGTAGCCGCCGGTGCAGCGGTTGGGGACGTAGAGGTCCCGGGGGAGGGACACCATGAACGGGGGGTCGCCGCCGTCGGGGAGCACGGTGAGGATGATGACGTCGGCGGCGCCGGCGACCGCGTCGCCGCCCACCACGAGGAAGGAGCGGTAGCCGTCGCCGGTGTGGGGCACCGCGGTGGAGAAGCGGGCGACGTCCTCGGAGTCTCCCGTGTCGGCGGCGGCGAGGTCGGGCAGCCCCGACGGCAGGGGGAGGATCGTCTCGGCGGCGTCGACGTCGACGACGTCGCGGTCGACCTGCTGCCAGGAGCGGAGGAGCTGGGCGCCGGTGAAGGCGAGGAATCCGAAGCCGACGAGCAACGTCACCGCCACCACCCGCACGAGGGCGCGGGTCGCGGGATGGCGACGGAGGCGGGCTCGGGTGTCGGCCCGGTTCGCGACGAGGCCGACGATCGGCGCTCCCGCCTCGCCGAGGCGCTCCGCGGCCTCGACCACCCCGTCGGTGGGAGCCTGGTCGGAGACGACGAGGACGGTGCCGTCGGCGTGGGCGGCGAGGGGCAGGGAGTCGCCGTTCCACAACACCGGTGGGGTGTCGATGATGACGAGGTCGGCCGCGTCGGCGAGTCGTTCGATGGTCTCGGAGAGCTCGTCTCCCTCGAGGACCCGCCGCGGATCGTCGGAGGTATGGCCGATGGGGATCATCGGCAGCCTCGCGTCGGGTGCGACCGTCCACATTCGGGAGGCCGCGGCGAGCCCCGCGCGTCCCTGGGCCACGTCGAGGAGTCCCGGGTTGGGACCGGTGCCGAGGAACCGGGAGACGCCGCGTCCCGAGGTGTCGGCGTCGACGAGGACGCAGCGTCGGCCCGCCTGGGTGGCGGCGGCGGCGAGGTTCATCGCCACGGTCGTGGCGCCGTGGCCCGGGGCGGGGGAGGAGACGAGGAGGACCTGGCCGTGGGTGTGGACCTCGAGGTGTTCGAGGGTGGTTCGGAAGGCCGTGGCGGCCTTGCCCTTCGGCTCGGCGATGACCGGGGCCGGCACCGGATCGACGGGGATCGCTCCGAGCTTCGGGGCCGCCACGAGCCGCTCGACCGAGGCAGGCCGTCGCAGGAGCCACCACAGGAGCCACACGGCCCCGGCGGTGGCGCCGGCGGCCAGGGCCGCGACCAGGGCACCCCGGTTCGACGGCCGGCGGCTCACGAGGAGGACGAAGACGCCGACGCCGGCGAGGAGGGCGAAGAGGTCGGCCGTCGTGAACCGACGGCGTGCACGGTCGCGGGGCATCTGGGTCCCTGGGTCGACGGTCTCGGAGATGTTACGTCCTGGTTCCCGAAACCGGACTCAGGGGGCCTCGCAACGCGGTGGGGAGTAGATACCGAGGATGGTGCCCGACGCCTCGGTGGAGGAGATGGGACCCCACAGGAGGAGCTCCTCGCCGTCGAAGAGCTCGAAGAACACGCCGCCGGGCTTGGGTCCATAGACGATCCGGTAGCTCGAGTAGGTGCGCTCGAGGTCGTCGACGGTGTCACCGACGTGGAGGCCCGAGAGGGTGGCGAGGT
>DRQR01000158.1 GCA_011371355.1 Actinomycetota bacterium | reverse complement strand
GAGCCCCATGACGCAACGGGCGATCGTCGACTTCCCGCTGCCGGTCTCCCCGACGATGCCGACGGCCTCGCCGGGCGCGACCTCGAGGTCCACGCCGTGGAGGACGCGGACCCCCGGATTCTCGGGATACTCGGCGCAGAGCCGACGGATCTTCAGCCCACTGGACATGGCGGGTTCCTCCCGGTCGCCACGCCGCCGCCCGACCGCCGGGCGGGCTCGCCTCGGGAGCCCGCCCGGCGCCTCGGGTCGGCGACGGGTTCAGCCTCCGTCGACGAAGAGCTTCTTGTCGAGGGCCATGGGGATACCGGCGGCGAGACCCCCGGAGGTGTAGTGCCACCCGTCGAGGACCGTCGAGTCGTAGAACCAGTACCGCGTCGGGTGGTAGAGGGCGATCACGGGGAGCTGCTCGGCGACGATCTCCTGCATCCGCCAGACCAACTCGCGCCGAGCCTCGGGGTCGAGCTGCCGGAGCTGCATGCCGGCGACCTTGTCGAACTCCTCGTTCACGAAGCCGTGGGGCCGGATGAACGACTTCGACTTGCTCTTCGAGTGGAAGGTGAGCCGCATGAAGTCGGGGTCGCTGCCGAGGCCGCCGTGTCCGACGAGGATCATGTCGTAGTCGCCGGTGCTCGCCCGGTCGTCTCGGATGCCGCGATCGAGGGCCACGGGCCGCACCTCGATCCCCACCTCGGCGAGGTAGGTCTGGAGGAGCTCCCCGTTCCGGGCCGAATCCGAGCTCGCGTAGGGCAGCTCGTAGGACAGGGGCGTGCCGTCGGGCAGCTCCCGCACCCCGTCGCCGTCGGTGTCGACGAGACCCATCTCGTCGAGGAGCTGCGCGGCCTTGGCGACGTCACGGTCGTAGGAGGGGACGTTCGGGTTGTACCAGGGGTTCGCGGGCGACAGCCACCCCGGGTTCCCCGGGACGCCCTGGCCGAGCAGCAGCCGCTCGACCATGTCCTTGCGGTCGATGGCGTAGGCGACGGCCTGCCGGAACCGGACGTCGTCGAAGGGCGCCTTGGTCATGTTGAACTTCAGGTCCATCGCCCACTCGCCGGGGGCTTCGAGGGTCCGATAGGGATCCTCCCGGAAGCGGGCGAGGAGATCCTCGGTCACCCCGGCCTGCACCCCGGGCCCGCCGGCGTCGATCTCACCCTCGGCGAGGGCGAGGAGCTCGTTCGCCACCGGCAGGAACTCGATGCGCTTGACCGCCGGCTCCCCCAAGAAGAAGTCGGGGTTGGCGACGTAGAGGTACGACCCGTCCTCCTGGTTGTACTCCTCGAGGCGATACGGGCCGGTCCCCACCACCGCCTCCGGGGTCCGCATCGACCGGGGATCCTCGACCCCCTCCCAGATGTGACGGGGGATGATCTGCATCGCCGCGGCGATGTTCGTGAGGAACGCCGCGTAGGGATCGGTGAGGGTGAAGGTCACCTCGTGGTCTCCCGTCGCCTCGATGGACTCCACCGTCGAGGCGGCACGGAGGGGCAGTCCCGCCGGGTTCTCCCGGGTGTACTCGAGGGTGAACACCACGTCCTCGGCGGTGAAGGGCGTCCCGTCGTGCCAGCGGACGTCGTCCCTGAGTTGGAAGACCCACTGGGTCCCGTCGTCGCTCATCTCCCAGGACTCGGCGAGCCAGGGGATGATCGTGCCGTCGGGATCCTTCCACACGAGCGTGTCGAAGATGAAGCTCGCCCGCACGTATCCCGGACCACGGCGGAACCCGAAGGGGGACGGGTAGCCCCAGTCGGTGCCGCCCGCGAGCCGCAGGACGGGGATCTCGGGACGGCCGGCTTCGCCGCCGGGTTCGGTGCCCTCCGTCGAGCCGGGAGCGGCGGTCGTCGGTGCCGTCGTCGCGGGCGCCTCCCCGCCGTCCCCGCCCCCGCAGGCCGCCGCCACGAGGGCGACGACGAGGATCAGGAGCAGCCACGTTCGATGTCGTCTCGTCGATCGATTCGTCATTTCCTCCTCCTCTCTCATGTCGCGGACGGGACGTCCGCGCGTGGATTCACCCAGTGCTCCAGTCCTTGACCGAGCAGGGTGAAACCGACGATCAGGGCGCCGATGCAGAGCCCGGCGGGGACGATCCACCACAGCCAGGCGTTCCCGAAGTAGATGAGCGGGTAGGACAGCGCGGCTCGGATCGTCAGCCCCCAACTCTTGCCGGTGGGATCGCCGATCCCGAGGAACGCCAGGCCGGCCTCCATCACCACCGCTCGGCCGGCCTGAAGCGCGAAGGCGGCGGCGACCACGGGCACGACGGCCGGGAGGATGTGCCGCCCGAGCACGTAGGGCGTCGACGCCCCGAAGCCCCGAGCGGCTCGGACGTGGAGGCGGTTGCGGAGGGAGAGGACCTCCGACCGGACGAGCCGGGCGGTCACCGGCCACGACAGGGCGGCGATGATGAGGACGATCTGGAGGAGGCCGCCTCCCGCATACGCGGCGATGAGGAGCATGAAGGGGAGACGGGGGATCGACAACATGGCGTCGATCGTCCGGGCCACGACCCGGTCGACGGCGCCACCGAGGTACCCGGCGACCATGCCGAGGACCGTGGCCACCGTGACGGCGATGGTCGCCGCCGACAGGGCCACGACCATGGAGACCCGCGCCCCGTAGACGAGTTCGGAGAAGATGTCCTGCCCCACGTCGTTGGTCCCCAGGAGGTGGGAGCCGCCCGGAGGCAGCATCGGCGCGGCGACGAGCTCACGGGGATCGTATGGAGCGAGCAGGGGGGCCGCGAGGGCCACGAGGGCGAAGCCCCCGACGATGACGAGGCCCGCGAGCACTCGACTCGGGACGCGGAACGATCGTCGTCGGACGACCCGGACCGGGACGCTCGCCGCGGTCACGTCCTCACCACCCGGGGATCGAGCCGACGATAGGCGAGGTCCGCCGCCGCGTTCGCGACCAGCACCGAGAGCGCCACGATGACGAAGATCCCGTCGAGGAGGGGATAGTCGCGGGCGCCCACCGCCTCGAACATGAGCAGCCCCATGCCGGGATACGCGAAGAGGGTCTCGATGAAGATCGTCCCGGTGACCGCGAGGCCGATCTCGGCGGAGAACTGGGTGAAGACGGGCAGCGAGGCGTTCGGGAGGGCATGCCCGTACTTGATGCGCCGCTCGCCGAGCCCCTTCGCCCTGGCGACCGTGAGGAACTCCTCGCCCAAGAGCGCGACGGTGCCGTTCCGCATGAGGAGGAAGTAGGTGCCGACGAGCGAGAGCGTGAGCGCGGCCATCGGCAGGACCAGGTGGCGCGCGACGTCGACGACGACCGCACCGAGGGAGGCGTCCTCGGCGAACCGCTCCATGGCCCCGTTCGTGGGAAAGAGATCGAGCTCGACCCCGAAGACCAAGAGGAGGACGAGACCGATGAAGAAGGCGGGGAGGTTCGAGACCACGAGCAGCCCGCCGGTGAGCCAGCGGTCCCGCCACGATCCGGGCCGCCACCCCGCCTGGACGCCGGCCCACGACCCCAGCCCGGCGGCGAGGAGGAGGCTGGGGACCGCGAGGAGCAGGGTCCAGGGGAGTCGCTCGGCCACGAGGTCGACGACCCGCTCGCGGAAGAAGATCGACTCTCCGAGGTCACCGCGAGCCAGCCTCCCGAGATAGGCGAGGTACTGCTCGAGGAGGGGCCGATCGAGCCCGTAGTGCTCCTCGATCTGGGCACGGAGGGTCTCCTCGTAGAGGTAGTCGATGCTGTCGGGGTCCAAGAGCGCCTGGACCGGATCCCCCGGCAGCAGCCGCGGCAGGAGGAAGGCGACCGTGACGACGAACCACAGGGTGACGAGGTACGAGAGGGCCAGTCGACGGCCCGTGGACCGTCGAGGACCGGGCGCGGTCATGGCGGGAACCGGCGGTCCTTCCGCTCGAAGCAGGGGATGCAGAGCGTCTGTCCTCGGAAGAACCTCGCCCGGGTCTCCATCATCGCCTCCCCGCACTCCTCGCACACCAGGCTCTGGTGGATGCGGGCCGGAGCGGGGATGTCGGGCTCCACCTCGGTGACGTCGAAGAGGTCTTCCGGCGCGGCGTCGAGGATGGCCCGAGCACGATCGACGTGGAGTTGTTGGAAACGGACGCGTTCGCCCTCCGAGGCGGTCCCCGCCCGTACGATGGCGAAGAGCTCCCGATGCTCGGGGCTGAACGCGTCGAGGACGCCACCCCGGAGCGACACCCGGATCGCCTTGCCGTCGGCGCGCCGGATGAAGGTGAAGACCACCTTGCCGTGGTCCCGGTAGATGAGGTTCCCCTTCCCGAAGGTGCACCCGGTCAGGTACTGGATCGCGTCGACGGCGCAGATGTCCGTCTCGGTGATCGCAACCACCTCCTCGTCTCGCGAGTGGGGTCCGATCTCCCGGAGGGCGATCTCCGCCGCCTTGACGCCGATCGCCAGCCCCGGACACATGTGGCCGTGGAACCGCTCGATCTCCGCGACGTCGATGGTCGTCGACACTGCGCACGCCTCCCGTGGTCGGAGTGCCTGCATCCTATGCGACGGCGTCGCGCGATGTCGGCGAAACCTATCGAGGAATCGCGCCTATAGGCGTGCTACCTCTAGCGGCGGCCTCGCCGCCCCGCCGGTAGGGTCGCGACCACCGTGGCGAGACGCAACGATCCCCGGACGATCCGCGGCTGGGTGATGTACGACTGGGCGAACTCCGCCTACATCACCTCGGTCGCCGGCGTCCTCTTCCCGATCTACTTCGCCACCCAGGTCGTCCCACCCGAAGGGGTCCGGATCCTCGGACGGACCTTCGACGGCCCTTCCCTGTGGGCCCTCGTCGTCGGCTTCGGGGCCTTCGTCCTCTTCCTCGCCATGCCGGTACTCGGCGCCGTCGCCGACCGGTCCGGAGCGAAGCGAGGCCTCCTCGCCCTCTTCGCCGGTGTCGGCTCCGCCGCCACCGTCGCCCTCCCCCTCGTCGGGCCCGGCCGCGTGGCGCTCGCCCTCGGGACGTTCCTCGTCACCTTCGTCGCCTTCGTCGCCGCGAACGTCATGTACAACGGCTTCCTCCCCGAGATCACCACCGACGACACCATCGACCGGGTCTCGGCCCGCGGCTTCGCCGTCGGGTATGCCGGCGGCGGCCTCCAGCTCGTCCTCGCCATCGCCATCGTCGCCGGCGCCGAGCGGCTCGGCATCGACCGGACGACCGCCGAGCGCCTCGCCATCGCGAGCGCCGGCCTGTGGTGGGGAGGGTTCTCGGCCTACGCGCTGGGTCGCCTCCGAGACCGCCCGGTCGAACCCCGACCCTCCCTCCTCGAGATGGCGAGGGCGGGGTTCGCCCGGACCTGGGCGACGACCCGTCGTCTCCGGGCCTTCCCGAACCTCCTCCTCTTCGTCGTCGCCTTCCTCCTCTACAACGACGGGGTCCAGACGATCATCGCCCTCACCTCGGTGTACGCGTCGGAGACCCTCGGGCTCACCACCCCGGTGGTGCTCGGCACCTTCCTCGTGGTCCAGTTCGTCGCCGTCGGTGGGGCGCTCCTCTTCGGACGGCTCGCCGAGGGCCTCGGGACGAAGTCGGCGATCCTCCTCGCCGTCGCCGGATGGACGGCCGTCGCCGTCGCCGGTGCGCTCCTCCCGGCGGGCCGACCCGCCCCCTTCGTGGGCCTCGGCGTCGCGGTCGGGATCGTCATGGGCGGGGTGCAGGCCCTGAGCCGGAGCCTCTACGGCTCGATGATCCCCGAGGAGGCGTCGGCCGAGTTCTTCGGGTTCTTCGCCGTCTTCTCGAAGTTCTCCGCGATCTGGGGGCCGTTGATCTTCGCCGCGGTGGGCACCCTCACCGGCTCCACCCGACTCGCCGTCGCCACCCTCTGCGCCTTCTTCCTCCTCGGCGGACTGCTCCTCGCCCTCGTCGACGTCGACGCGGCCCGAGCCTCCCGCCGCCGCTGGCGGATCGGTCCGGACGAGGTGGAGGTGGCGCGGTGACCAGCCCCGGGGAGGGGACCGGAAATGACCCTTCAGCTCCACGGCCCCGACGCCGATGAAGACCACGACCCCGAGGGGTCCCGACACCGACCGAAACCAAAGAGGTGAGGGTGATCCACCCGGTGTGCGGGGCCTTCCGCGGAGGGTCTCGGGGAAGCCCCCGCCCTGCGGGGGCTTCGTCGCGTCTCAGCGCCCCCGTCGCGCCTCGAGGTCGAGGATCCGCATCGTGGTCTGGACGACCACGTCGGGGTTCAGGCTGATCGAGTCGATGCCGAGCTCGACGAGGAACTCGGCGAACTCGGGATGGTCCGACGGTGCCTGGCCGCAGATGCCCGAGTGACGGCCGGCTCGGCGGGCACCCTCGACGGCGAGTCGGATCATCTCGAGGACGCCGGGATCCCGTTCGTCGAACTCGAAGGCGACGACCTCCGAGTCCCGATCGACGCCGAGGACGAGCTGGGTGAGGTCGTTGGAGCCGATCGAGATCCCGTCGAAGCGTGCGGCGAACTCGTCGATGAGCACGACGTTGTTCGGGATCTCGCACATCACGTAGATCTCGAGCCCACCTTCGCCCCGGACCAGCCCGTGGCTCGCCATCGCCTCGAGGACCCGGTCGGCCTCGTCGAGCCGTCGGCAGAAGGGCACCATGAGCCGGACGTTGTCGAGTCCCATGGTCTCCCGCACCCGTCGCATCGCGGCACACTCGAGGGCGAAGCCCTCGGCGTAGGCCGGGTGGACGTAGCGGGCCGCTCCCCGGAAGCCGAGCATCGGGTTCTCCTCCTCGGGTTCGAACGCCGCGCCGCCGAGGAGGCCGGCGTACTCGTTCGACTTGAAGTCCGACATCCGCACCACGACGGGCCTGGGATAGAAGGCCGCGGCGATCGTGCCGATACCCTCCGAGAGCTCCCGGACGAAGAACTCCCGCAGGCCCGGATCGTGCCGGGCCAACTCCTCGACCCGACGACGGGTCTCCTCGTCGAGACGGTCGGGATGCACGAGGGCCATCGGGTGGGCCCGGATCCGCTCGTTGATGATGAACTCCATCCGGGCGAGGCCCACGCCGTCGCTGGGGAGGAGGGCGACGGCGAAGGCCACGTCGGGATTCCCGAGGTTCACCATGACCTTCGTCTTCGGACGTGGGAGCTCGGCGACGTCGATGCGGTGCACCTCGAAGGGCACGGTCCCCCGGTAGACCTTGCCCACGTCGCCCTCGGCACACGACACCGTGACCGTCCCGACCTCGCGGAGGACCTCGGTGGCGTTGCCGGCGCCCACGACCGCCGGGATCCCGAGTTCTCGGGCGACGATCGCGGCATGGCAGGTACGGCCTCCCCGGTTCGTGACGATCGCCGCGGCGTCCTTCATCACCGGCTCCCAGTCGGGCGTCGTCGTGTCGGCGACGAGCACCTCGCCGGGCCGGAACTCGACGAGCCGCTGCACGTCGGGGATCCAGTGGGCCTCCCCGACGGCCACCTTCGTCCCCACGGCGCGGCCGGTGACGAGGACCTCTCCCGATCCGGTGATCCGGTACTCCTCGACGACGGTGGGCCGCCGCCGGGAGGCCACGGTCTCCGGACGCGCCTGGACGAGGTAGAGGAGGCCGTCGAGCCCGTCCTTGGCCCACTCGAGGTCCATGGGGGTGGGCCGGCCCGCCCGCTCCGAGTAGTGGCGCTCGACGGCGATCGCCTGACCGGCGAGCTCGAGTACCTCGTCGTCGGAGAGGCAGAACCGGTCTTGGTCGGCCCGGGGCGTGGGGACGTTCCGGGTCGTGGCGCCGTGGCCCCCGGGGGCGAGGACCATCTTCACGGTCTTCGCACCCAGCCGACGCCGCAGCACCGCCCGGTATCCCCGTTCGTAGGTCGGCTTGTGGACGTAGAACTCGTCGGGCTCGACCGTGCCCTGGACGACGTTCTCTCCGAGCCCCCAGGCCCCGGTGACGAAGACCACGTCTCGGAAGCCGGTCTCGGTGTCGAGGGTGAACATCACCCCCGAGGAGGCGAGGTCGGAGCGCACCATCTTCATGATCCCCACCGAGAGGGCGACGGCGAGGTGATCGAACCCCTGGTCGATCCGATAGGAGATCGCCCGGTCGGTGAAGAGCGACGCCCAGCATCGACGGCAGGCGTCGAGGAGCTGCTCGTCGCCGCGGACGTTGAGGAAGGTCTCCTGCTGGCCGGCGAAGCTCGCCCCGGGGAGGTCCTCCGCGGTGGCCGACGACCGGACCGCGACCGACAGGTCGGGGCCGTATTGCTCACCGAGGCGGTGGTAGGCCTCGAGGATCTCGACCCGAACCTCGTCGGGGATCCCCGCTCCGTAGACGATCTCCCGGGCGGCGTGCGCCCGGCGGGAGAAGTCGGCGAGATCGGACTTGTCGATCCCGGCGAGCACCGCCTCGAGCCGTTCCCAGGCCTCCGCCCGACGCAGCGCTTCGCGGTAGGCCTCGGCGGTCACCGCGAAGCCGTTCGGCACCCGGACGCCCGCCCCGGCGAGGTTCCGGTAGAGCTCACCGAGCGACGCGTTCTTCCCCCCGACGAGCCCGACGTCGTCGAGCCCCAGCTCTTCGAACCAACGGACGTAGCGCGCCACCCGGCACCTCCGCTCCGAAGCCTATCGGGCCGACATCGGGGGCGACCCGATAGGCTTCGGGGGGAGGCGATCCATGGCCTACGACCCCCGCGACGTCCTCGTCGAGTTCGACAGGGTGGCCCTCCCCGGGCTACTCGCCGGGCCGCCCGACGCCCGAGGGATCGTCGTCTTCGCCCACGGATCGGGCTCGAGCCGTCTCAGCCCTCGCAACAACGCCGTGGCCGCCCATCTCGTCGATCGGGGACTCGCGACCCTCCTCTTCGACCTCCTCACCCCGTCGGAGGCCGCCGACCGGGCGAACGTCTTCGACATCGGGCTCCTCGGCCGGCGTCTCGTCGGAGCCGTCTCGTGGCTCCGGGACCGGGAAGGGCTCTCGAACCTCGACCTCGGCCTCTTCGGTGCGAGCACCGGCGCCGCCGCCGCGCTCGTCGCCGCCGCCCTCGTCCCCGACGAGGTGAAGGCGGTGGTCTCCCGGGGCGGCCGCCCCGACCTCGCCGGCGACGCCCTCCCCCGAGTGCGCGCGCCGACGCTCCTCGTGGTCGGGGGCAACGACGTGGAGGTCCTCGAGCTCAACCGATGGGCCCTCGCCCGCATGCGGGGACCCCACCGCCTCGTCGTCGTGCCCGGCGCCGGACATCTCTTCGAGGAGCCGGGCACCCTCGAACGGGTGGCCGAGCTCGCCGCCGAGTGGTTCACCACCCATCTCGGAGCCGACCGAAGCCCGCGCGGGGGGTGCTAGCCTGCCCGCCATGCTCCCGATCCTCGCCGCCGTCGAAGGCGCCGCACCGGCCGGCGACGCCCTCGCGCCCGTCCATCTGTGGATCCTGGGGATCGCGATGGTCGTCGCCTTCGCGGTGTCGTTCGTCGTGACCCCCAAGGGCGACGACCACCACTGAGTCCCGCTTCCCGCGGCCCGATCGGCTCAGAGGAGCCCGAGCCGTTCCAGGTGGATCCGCACCTCGGCGACGGTGCGACCGAGGCGCCGGGCGATCTCGTCTTCGGCGACCCGGGAGTGGACGAGGGCTCGAAGCACCATCTCGTCGACGGGCCGCCACGGCTGGAAGGACCGGGGTGCCCCGGCGGACTCACGGACTTCGGTGCGCATCTCGAGCATCTCCGAGGATGTCGGCACGAACCGCCCCGAACTTGAGGGATCCGACCCCGAGGCGCCGGGCGAGATCCCCGGCCCGGGAGCGCTCAGGGAACGACGATCACCCGGGTCCCGATCTCGGCCCACCGGAAGAGGAACTCGGCGTCCTCCCAGTCCTGCCGCACGCAGCCGCCGCTGCGGTGGGTGCCGAGCTGGGCCTTGGTCTGGAGCGGCCGCCGGTCCGGGTAGATCGGGATGGAATGGAAGCCGTAGGGCCACTCTCCCCGGGCGAAGCGGACCATGTACTCCATGGTGATCCCGTCGTAGGGCGCCCAGGCATATCGGGACTTCGAGTAGACCCGGTATCGACCCACGCCGGGGACGCCCCGCCGCCCCGACACGAGGTGGGTCTTCACGAGCTCGCCGGTGTCGGAGACGAGCCAGACCCGCTGCTCGGAGTCGCTGTAGAGGATCCGCTTGCCCGACCCCACGGCGGGATACGGCAGGGGCGGCTTACGGGGCGACGCGGTGGCGGTGCGAGCGACGTAGGTGGGCGATTCGGTGAACGACACGATCACCGACCCCAGGCTCGTCTCCCCATCCCGGACCCGGCGGGCGAGGGCGGCGACGGCGTCCGGCGGTGGTGTCCGTCCGAGCGCGTCGAGGTAGAGCCCGGCGACGACGTCCTCCACCGCGTCGGATCCTCGCCGCGCCAGGTACTCGTCGGCACCGACGAAGGCCTCGGCGATCGTGACGAGGGGTAGCCCGGCCCGATAGCGGGCCACCCAGTAGGTGAGCTCGAAGTCGTCGGGGCGTCGATCGAAGAGGGCGCAGAAGAGGCGAACGATCGAGTCCGAGACGGCGGGATCCGGCCGCGGTCGGGCCGCCGCCGCGCCGAGGAGGCGCGGCGAGGGCTCGACCGTCTCGGGGAGCTCGGCCGCCACCCCCCGCCAGATCGCCGCCTCCCCGGGATAGCGGATCGACCGGAGCGGCGCACTCGCCGCGTCGGGATCGTCGGGGTCGAACGCCGCGTCCCGGGGCACCGGCGACGGAACCGCGACGATCGG
>DRQR01000157.1 GCA_011371355.1 Actinomycetota bacterium | reverse complement strand
GGGCGGGGAAGGGTCGTGGTCGTCGCGGCGTCCGGCGGCCCCGCCTCACCCTCGTCCTCGGCCTCTCGGATCGGGGTCATGGTGATCGTCTCGACCCGGACGAGCCGGTCCATCGCTTCGAGGCCGTAGAGGAACCCGAGGACCTCGAAGTACTGTCCTTCGAGGTTCACCGAGACCCGGATCTCGAAGGGTCCGTCGGCCTCGGGTGGGCTCGGCGGCGCGAGGCTCATCGAGACGAGCTCGACACCGGTCCGGTCGGCGAGGAAGTTCAGCTCTTCGAGGAAGCCGGCGATCTCGGGCCGATCCGGGATCGCCGTCTGCATCTCGCCGATGGCCGCGAGGTACGTCGATTCCTGGAGGGCGATCTCCTCGAGACGACTCAGCTCCCCGCGCAGGACGAGCTCCCGGTCCCGAGCCGCGTCGAGGGCGTCCTGGAGCTCGGCGAGGCGGTCGTTCCGGGGCGCCATGACGAAGAGCCACCACAGGGCGGTGACGGCCACGAGGACCACGACGGCGAGGAGGAGCTGGGAGCGCCTCATCCGCCGACCTCCGGGATCCGCAGGTCGGCGCGGCGAGAACGGGCCTCGTCGGTGAGGGCCGACTCGGAGACGAACCGCACGACGACCGCCTCACCCACCGACGTCTCGGTCACCGACGACACCCACGCCGAACCGACCCCGGGGTATCGGTCCGAGTCGAGGGCCCGCACCCAGGCGGAGACGTCGGGCACCGCGAAGGCCATGCCGGTGACCTGGATGCGACCCAGGGCGCCCCCGACGTTCCCGGCGTCGCCTGCGGTGCCGGTGAGCCCCTCGAGCCACACCCGGTCGGGGATCATCCGGCCGAGGTCGTTGAGGAGCCGACCCCACGAGACGTCGTCGGCGAGCGCGGCCTGGATGAGGCGGGCGTTCTCCTCGTACTCCGCCGCCACCTCCGCGGCACGCCCGAAGGAGGCGATGCGTCGTTCGAGGTCGGCGTTCGTCGCCTCCTGCTGGGCGAGGGCCTCCTCGTGGGCGGAGATGCGGCCCGACCAGGCGATGGTGACGAGGAGGAGGAGCCCGAGGTAGGCGACGAGGAGGAGGACGAGCCGGAGGACGGCTCGCCGCGTGCGTTCCCGCTGGAAGGCCTCGGGAGGGAGCAGGTTGATCGGCCGCATCAGGTCATCCCCCACAGCCCGAGCCCGACGGCGACGGGGAGCACCGCCTGGGCGTCGAGGAGCTCTTCCTCGGTGAGCTGCACCCGGCCGACCTCCACGTGGTCGAGCACCTTCGCCGGCCGCACCGGGACGTCGAGGGCGATCCCCAGCCGGTTCGCCAGGTGCGGGAGCCGGGCACCGTTCCCGGCGACGAGCGCCGCCTCGAGGCCCGGACCCTCCCGCTGGGAGAGGTGGAAGCGGATCGATCCGACGATCTCGTCGATGAGCTCGTCGGCGACCGCGGTGAGGGCCGACAGCGCCTTGCCCTCTTCCTCGAGGCTCGGCTCGGGCGTGCCGTCGGGGAGGACGCCGATCTCACGCTTGCGTTCCTCGGCGACGGTCCGAGGCCAGCCGAGTCGATCCATGAGGGCCTCGGTGAAGGCGTCCCCACCGGTGGGCAGGAGCCGCACGAACTCGGCGACCCCGCCCCGGGCGACGACGACCTGGGTGAGGGTGGCCCCGATGTCGACGACGACCCTCACGGGGTTGTCGACCGCCGGCTCCACTCCGAAGGTCGCCCGGAGGAGCGCGAAGGCCTGGAGGTCGAGAGCCTGGGTGCGGATCCCGACCCGGTCGACGACCCGGAGGATCGTCTCGACGGTGTCGCGGTGGACGGCGACGACGAGGATCGAGAGCATCGGCTCGCCCTCCGGCGTCGTGAAGCTCTCGAGGGGCACGTAGTCGAGGACGGCGTCGTCGATCGCGATCGGGATCGAGTCCTGCACCTGGTAGGGAAGGGCCTCGGCGAGCTCGCTCGGCTCCATCTGGGGCACGTCGACCTGCCGGACGACGAGCCGTTGGCTGGCGGTGCCGAGCACGACCCCGCGTTTGGGCAGCTTGTGGCGCTTCCACAGGGCCCCGAGGGCTTCGACCACCGCGCCTTCGTCGACGATCTCCCCGGCGACGACGGCGCCTCGAGGCAACGGCATCTCTCCCCACCGGCGGAGGATCCATCGACCTCGGACGGCGTCGACGGCCGCGGCACGCACCGCCGTACCTCCGATGTCTACTCCGACGGTGACCGCCATCCAGGCACTCCGCAACCGGTCTCGTGACGCCCCCGCTCGGTGGCACCAGCACCCGCCACCGAACTACATGGATGTCATTTCACGCCCATTCAAACTAGCAGGTCGGCCCCTCCTCCTGCAGGTCGCGAAATCGCCCTATGCGCCCAGGTACCAGCGCACGATCTCGTCGCCGTAGACGATCGCGAGGTATGCCCCGGCGACGAGGTACGGCCCGAAGGGGATCGCGTCCTTGCGGCCCCGGATACCGGTGACCAACAGGAGCACGGAGACGACCCCACCGAGGAGGAAGGCGAGGACGAAGGCCGCCACCGCATGGCTCCAGTGCCCGTAGCCGACGAACACCCCGAGGAGGAAGCCGAGTTTCACGTCGCCGAACCCGAAGCCGCCGCGTGCCGCGAGCCAGACCGCGCCGAGGGCGAGGAAGGTCCCCAACCCCGCTCCGAGGGCTCCCGGCAGCCGCGCCGGCTCCCCGTCGAGGAAGGCCCCGACGCCCAGCAGCACGACCCCGACCACGGTCCCCGGATAGAGGATGCGATTCGGGATGAGTTTCCGTTCCAGGTCGACGACGGCGAGCACGAGGGTGACCCCCACGAACCAGAGGTACGCGGGGAGCACGGCCCGGGGACCGACGACGACGCCGGCGGCGGCGAAGAGGGCAGCGGTGAGGAGCTCGACGATCGGGTACCGGATCCCGATCGGCGCACCGCAGGCGCGGCAACGTCCCCGGAGGAGGATCCACGACACCACCGGCACGTTGTCCCGGACCCCGACGGCGGTTCCGCAGGTCCGGCACCGCGACCGCGGGGAGACGATCGACTCCCCCTCCGGTACCCGTGCCGCGACGACCGTGAGGAACGAGCCGACGGCGAGCCCGAGGAGGGCGAGGACGACGAGGAGGACCACCATGGGGATGCGAGCCTAGGCGACCGCGGTCGACGCGGGGCGGCCCGAACGCGACGGGGGACGGCCCCCGGGCCGTCCCCCGCCTGCTCGCTCGGTTCGCGTCAGGAGCTCGGGAACCCGCTCGTCGACCACCCCGACGGCGCGCCCGCGCTCGTCGGGCAGGCCGGCGTGTCCGACGGGCCCCACTTCTGGTAGAAGGTGCCGCCGGTCGCCGACGCGTCGTCGAAGATCGCGAAGACGTTGCCGGAATCGGCCACCTTCACGAGGCACACGGCGTCGTCGTTGCCCGACACGGACAGGTAGACGGCGACGGGATCCGCCTCGTCGAGGGTACCGATCGCGTCGGTGGTGACCTCCACCGTCGGCTCGAAGGCCTTCAACGTGGCCTCGTCGGTCGTGTAGGCACCGGTGTCGGTCCACACGCCCTTCTCGGCGAGCAGGGTGTTCCGCAGGGCGGCCTGGGCGGCCCGATCCTGCGCCTTCGCCCGGAAACCGAGGAACGAGGGCACGGCGATGGCAACGAGTACTGCGATGATCAGCACCACCACCATGAGCTCGATGAGGGTGAACCCCTCTTCCTGGCCCAGGCGCTCTCGAATCGAACGCATAGGTGCGACCTCCTTGGTCATGGATCGACCTTCGATCCTCGAGGAGATATCGGCAGTCGCAGGCCGAGAGTTGAGCCGGGTTCGCGGTCAGCCGGCGAAGTTCGCCAGGGAGAAGATCGGCAGGTAGAGGGCGATGAGGATGCCGCCGACGGTCACACCCATGACCACGATGAGCAGCGGCTCGATGAGGCTCGTCATCGCCGTGACCATGTCGGCGACCTCCCGCTCGTAGAAGTCGGCGACCTTGCCGAGCATCGCGTCGAGGGCGCCCGTCTCCTCGCCGACGGTGAGCATCTGGACGACCATCGGCGGGAACACCTCGTGGCGGGCGAGGGGCAGCGCGAGGGACTCGCCCTCGCGAACGGAGGCCTTGACGTCCTCGATGGCCCGTTCGATCTTCGCGTTGCCGGAGGTCTCGGCGACGATGTCGAGGGTCTGGAGGACGGGGACGCCGGTCCGCGAGAGGACGGCGAAGGTACGGGCGAAGCGACTCAGCGCGGTCTTGTGGAAGAGCCGCCCGAACACCGGGATCCTCAGCTTGAACGCGTCCCACAGATAGCGCCCTTCGGGGGTTCGCCGCCACCATCGCAGCGCGAACCACGCGGCGACGACGAGGGCCGTCAGCGCCCACCACCACGACCCGAGGAACCCCGAGACGGCGATGAGGATCTGGGTCGGGATGGGGAGCGCCGCCCCTCCCCCGACCTCCTCGTACATCCCGACGAACACCGGGACGACGAACATGATCATCCCGGTGGTGATGGCGACGATGAGGAACCCGACGACCGTCGGATAGGCGAGGGCCGAGCGCACCTTCGAGCGCAGTTCGAGGTTCCCTTCGAGGATGTCGGCGAGGCGTTCGAGGGTCTCGTCGAGCACGCCCCCGATCTCCCCGGCTCGGATCATCGAGACGTAGAGGGGCGAGAAGGCCTTGGGGTGCCGCTCGAGGGCCGCCGAGAGGCTCGTACCCTTCTCGACGTCGGTCTTCACCTGCCGGATCACCTCGGCGAGGGCCGGGGACTCGGTCTGCTCGACGAGCACCGACAGGGACTTGAGGAGCGACAGTCCGGAGTTCACCATCGTGGCGAACTGCCGGGAGAAGATCACCACGTCTCGCTGCTTGATCCGGTTCGACAGCCCGGGGATCGTGATCTCCTGCTGGAGGATGCCCGCGGCCTTGCGTTCGACCTTCAGGGGCGTCAGGCCCCGCTCGCGCAGGCGCCGTGCCGCGAGATCGGCCGAGGGTGCCTCCACCTCACCGGTGTAGACCTTCCCGGCCCGATCCCGGACCCGGTACTTGAAGGTGACGCTCATGTCCTGAACCGCTCGTCGACGAGGGACCGCAGCGCCTCGGGGTCGTGGGCTCGCTCGAGGGCCACCGCGTAGCTCACGGTGCCCTCCTTGACGAGCCCGGCGAGGCACTGGTCCATCGTCTGCATACCGTACTTGCCGCCGGCCTGCATCGCGGTGGTGATCTGGTGGAGCTTCGACTCCCGGATGAGGTTCGCGATCGCCGGGGTGACGATCATGACCTCGACGGCGGCGACCCGACCCTTCCCGGAGGCGCGAGGGAGGAGCTGTTGGGCGATGATCGCCTGCAGCGAGCTGGCGAGCTGCACCCTGATCTGCTGCTGCTGGTGGGCGGGGAAGACGTCGATGATCCGTTCGATGGACTTCGGGGCGTTCTGGGTGTGGAGGGTGGCGAGGACGAGATGGCCGGTCTCCGCGGCGGTGATCGCCGTGGCGATGGTCTCGAGGTCCCGCATCTCCCCGACGAGGACCACGTCGGGGTCCTGCCGCAGGGCGTGGCGGAGCGCCTCGGAGAACGAGAGCGTGTCGGCACCGACCTCCCGCTGGTTGACGATGCACCGTTTGTGGCGGTGCATGAACTCGATCGGATCCTCGACGGTCATGATGTGCCCGGCTCGGGTGGAGTTGATGAGGTCGACGAGGGAGGCGAGGGTCGTCGACTTCCCCGAGCCCGTCGGACCGGTCACGAGGATCAATCCCCGCTGGAGCGCGGCGAGGTCCTGGACCACCTCGGGCATCCCGAGGGAGGTGAGGGGGACGATCTCGTTCGGGATGGCCCGCATCACCGCGCCGATCGAGCCGCGTTGGAAGAACACGTTGACGCGGAACCTGCCCTTGCCGGGGAGCGGATGGGAACAGTCGAGCTCGCGGCGTTCCTCGAGCTCCTGACGTTGCCGGCCCGTGAGGATCTCGTAGATCATCGCCCGCAGCGGCGCCGGCTTCATGACCCCGTACTCGTCGAGGCCGACGAGCTCCCCGTCGATCCGCACCTGGGGAACGCTCCCGGCGGTCAGGTGGAGATCGGATCCGCCGAGCTCGATGAGGCGCTCGAGGAGTCGGTTGACGTGGATCGGCTCCTCGCCGGACGTGGTGCGAGACCGGCGGGGCACGGCGCTGAGCCGTCCGTAGGCTCGATCGATCGCGTCCTGGAGCCGACCGGCCTCGGCGAGGGCGAGGCGCACGTCGGAGCCGATCGCCGCCTTGAGCTCGGCACGCTTGCGATCGTTGAGGGGATCGGCGACCGCCACGAGCACTCGTCCGGCCGCGTCCCGGTCGTAGGGCAGGGCCTGGAGCCGGTGGGCGGTCCCGGCGTCGAGGAGGGCGAGGACCGTGGCGGAGGGCACGAAGTCGTCGTCGATGACGCAGCGAACGAGGTCGAGCCGTTCGGCGACGACGTCGAGCACGTCCGACGCGGCGACCCGCCCCGACTCGATGAGGAGCCGGGTGAGGGGGACCCCGGATCGGTGGGCGTCGAGGGCGAACCGTTCGAAGTCGTCGACGTCGAGGACCCGCCGATCGACGAGGGACCGGCCGAGCTGACGCTCGACGGCGCGGAGGGCGACGTCGGGATCCTCGATCCGCTGGACGCCGAAGTCAGACGACGACACGGAGGACCTCCTCGATCGAGGTGATGCCGAGGGCGGCCTTGGCGAACCCGTCCCGGCGCAGCGGGCGCATGCCCTGCTCGACGGCGACCTTCCGCATGTCCTCGGACGATCGCCGTTCGATGGCCATGCGGGCGATCTCCTCGCTGACCGGCATCACCTCGACGATCGCGATCCGGCCCCGGTATCCGGTCTGGGAGCAGTGGGAGCAGCCGACCGCCCGATGGAGGACCTCCGGCGGCTCGGTGTCGGGCCATCCGAGCTGCTGGAGCTGGGCCTCGTCGGGCTCGTAGGGCTCCTTGCAGCGCTCACAGAGTCGTCGGGCGAGGCGCTGGGCGACGACGGTGTCGAGGGCGGAGCTGACGAGGAAGGGCTCGACGCCCATGTCGATGAGCCGGTTCACCGACGAGGCGGCGTCGTTCGTGTGGAGGGTCGAGAGCACGAGGTGGCCGGTGAGCGCGGCCTCGGTGGCGATCGAGGCGGTCTCCCCGTCCCGGATCTCGCCGATGAGGACGATGTCCGGGTCGGCGCGGAGGATCGACTTCAGCGCCGTGGCGAAGAGCAGCCCGGCCTTGCGGTTGACCTGGACCTGGGTGATGCCGTCGAGCCGGTACTCCACGGGGTCCTCGACGGTGATGATGTTGACGTCGGGCCGGTTGAGGATCGCGAGGGTCGAGTACAGGGTCGTCGTCTTCCCGCTGCCCGTCGGGCCGGTGACGAGGATCGTCCCGTAGGGCTTCGTGTAGGCCTCGCGGAACCGCTCGAGGGTGTAGGGGAGGAACCCCAGCTCCTCGAGCTCCCCCACCGCCGCGGCGTTGTCGAGGAGCCGCATGACGACCTTCTCCCCGTAGATCGACGGCAGGGTCGCCACCCGGATGTCGATCGGCCGGCCGTTGACCCGCATCGCGACCCGGCCGTCTTGGGGTACGCGTCGTTCGGCGATGTCGAGATCGGCCATGATCTTGATTCGCGAGACCACGGCGTTGGCGATCGCCCGGGAGGTGGTCATGACCTCGTGGAGCACCCCGTCGATGCGGTAGCGGATCCTGAGCTCCCGCTCCCCCGGTTCGATGTGGATGTCCGAAGCCCGGTCGCTCACGGCCCGGGAGATCACCGAGTTCACGAGCTTGACGACCGGCGCCTCCTCGGCGGCGCTCTCGAGCCCGGCGACGTCCCCGGCGGCCTCCTCCTCGTCGCCGACGGCGAGCTCGGCGAGCTCCGACACCGACTCGTCGAGTCGGGCGAGCCGCTCGGAGGCCTCCTCGATCGCCTCGGGGTTCGCGACGACGATCCGGACCGGGCGCCCCGACACCGCCCGTACGTCGTCGACGGCGAGGACGTTCGCCGGGTCCGACATCGCCACGACGAGCGCGTCGTCGTCGAAGCCGATCGGCAGCACGTTGTAGCGCCGCCGGAGCGACTCCGGCACGATCGAGGCCGCGGCCGGATCGATCGCGGTGTCGGCGAGATCGACGAAGTCGGTGCCGTGTCGTCGGGCGATCGCACGCATCACGTCGGTCTCGTCGACGAATCCCTCCTCGACGACGACGCGGCGCAGCGGCAGTCCGGTCTCGGCCTGCGCCGCGACGGCTCGTTCCAGTTGCTCCTTCGTCAGGAGACCATCCTCGAGGAGCATGGTCCCGACGTTGCGGGCGTCTCCGACCACCGTTCTCCTTCTCCAGGGGATTGTTTCGGCACCCGGTCGGCGAGCTTGAGCCGGCCCTCAGCCCCCGAGGGTATCCCGCAGCGCCCGCTGCATGGCGGCGAGGGGAGCCTCCCGGCCCGTCCACCGTTCGAAGGCCGCCGCCGCCTGGTGGACGAGCATCGTCGGGCCCTCGGCCACCGGAACCCCCGCGTCGAGGAGCCGGGTCGCCGCCGGGGTGCGTCCGGCGCCGTAGGCCATGTCGAGGAGCCCCGCCGCCTCGGCGAGCACCCCCCGCGGGAGCCCGTCCTCGCCGCGCATGCCGATCGGGGTCGCGTTGACGACCACCGCCCCGGGGACCGGCCGTCCCCACTCGACGACCCTCCCCTCCACCCGGAGCCGGTCGAGGAGCCGCCGAGCCGCCTCGGGTCGTCGGGTGGCCACGTGGAGCTGCCGGTCGGCGAGGGCGACGAGCGCCGCCGCCGCCGCGCCGCCGCCGCCGAGGACGAGGATGGGAGCGGCCTCGGGGAGCCCGGCCTCGGCGAAGGCGCCGAGGACCCCGTCGACGTCGGTGTTGTCGGCCCACACCGCCCCTTCCCGTCGCCACAGCGTGTTCACCGCCCCGATGCGCAGGGCACGGGCCGTCGGCCGTTCGGCGAGCTCGAAGGCGAGGACCTTGTGGGGCATCGTGACGTTCGCGCCCGTGAGCCGACCGTGACGAAGCTCCTCGACGGCGAGGCGGAGCCCGGCCTCGTCGACCCGACGGGTCGTGTAGGTGCCTACGAGCCCCGTCGCCGCGAGGGCCGCTTCGTGGAGGACCGGAGAGAGGGAGTGCTCGACGGGGTCTCCGAGGAGCACGAGCCGGAGCGTCACGGCAGCACCCCCCGGGCCCTCGCGTCGCGGATCTTCTCCCGATGCTCCTCCAGGGTACGGGAGAAGCCGTGCCGTCCGTCCTCGCCGACGACGACGTAGTAGAGGTACTCGGTGCGAGCCGGATGGAGGGCGGCCTCGAGGGACGCCTCGCCGACGAGCCCGATCGGGGTCGGGGGCAGCCCGAGGTGACGGTAGGTGTTGTAGGGCGAGTCCACCTCGAGGTCGGCCGCGGTGAGACGCCTCCGGCCGGTGGCGTAGGCGACGGTGGCGTCGATCTGGAGGGGCATCCCGGCCTCGAGCCGGTTGTAGATCACCGACGCGACGAGGGGGCGATCGACGTCCAGCCGTGCCTCGCGTTCGACGAGGGAGGCGACGACGAGGACGCCGTAGCGGTCGACGCCGAGGGCTTCGATCCGGGACCAGTCGGCCGCGTCGAGCCGCCGGACCAGCTCGTCGGCCATCCGTTGGAGCGTCGTCGCCGGCGCCTCGTCGTCGGAGAGCTCGTAGGTGGCCGGGAAGAGGAGTCCCTCCCACGCCTGGAGGGGCTCGACGCCCGCGGGGGGAGGATCGGGCCGGTAGGGTGAGACGACGGCACCCGACAGGAGGGCCTCCCGCCACGGCGCCGGGTCGTCGCCGCCGAGCCGCGCGAGGACGTCGGTGATCGTCGCGCCCTCGACGAGCGTCACGGTCCTTCCCCCGGTCGAGCCGGCCAGGAGGGCGTCGACGACGTCTTCGGCGGCCATGCCGGTGACGAGTTCGTAGGTCCCCGCTCGGAGGGCGCCCGCGGCGCCGCGGACCGCCACGGCGTCCACGAAGCTCCGAGCGTCGACGACGCCGGCGGCGTCGAGGATCCGCCCGATCGTCCGCGCCGAGGAGCCTTCGGGGACCTCGACGACGACGG
>DRQR01000156.1 GCA_011371355.1 Actinomycetota bacterium | reverse complement strand
GTATCCGACCGCGCCGGCGTACGGTCCCCGGGAGGTCGGTTCGAGCTCGTCGATGATCTCCATCGCCCGGACCTTCGGTGCCCCGGTCACCGTCCCATGAGGGAAGGTGGCTCGGAGCACGTCGACGGGGCCGAGCCCGTCCCGAAGCCGGCCGGAGACGCCCGAGACGAGGTGCATGACGTGGGAGTACCGCTCGACCACCATGAGCTCGTCGACCGACACCGTTCCGTAGTCGCACACCCGGCCCAGGTCGTTGCGGGCGAGGTCGACGAGCATGACGTGTTCTGCCCGTTCCTTGGGATCGGCGAGGAGCTCCGCCTCGAGGCGGGCGTCTTCGGCTCGATCCCGTCCCCGCGGTCGGGTCCCGGCGATCGGTCGCGAGTAGACCCTGCCCTCCCGGACTCGGCTCATGAGCTCCGGGGACGACCCGGCGATGGCCAGGTCCCCGCGACGGAGGAAGAACATGAACGGGGACGGATTCACGAGCCGCAAGGCCCGGTAGGTCGCGAAGGGATCGTGGGGATGGTCGACCTCGAAACGGATCGAGGGGACGATCTGGAAGGCGTCCCCGGCGGCGATGTGGTCGATCGCCCGTCGGACCCCCTCCTCGAAGGCCTCCCGGGAGAGGTTCGCGGTCGCCTCGGGGACCGCGTCGAAGCCCGGACGCGGCACGACGGCGGCCCGGCTCGGCGCCGTGAGCCGCTCGAGGTCGGCCCGGAGGGCCGCCACGGCGGCGGCGTAGGCGGCCCCGGCGTCCCCGTCGACGAAGACGTTCCGGACGACGAGGAGCGAGTCCCGGAGCCGGTCGTGGGCCGCGACTCCCTCCATGAACATCCAGACCATGTCGGGGAGTCCGCGGTCGTCGGGGGGTCGGTTCGGAAGACGCTCGAGGTGTCGGACGACGTCGTAGCCGAGGTAGCCGACGACCCCGGTGTGGAGCGGCGGGACCTCGGGGACGGGACACCAGGCCTCCGCCGGGGCCACGGTCAATCCGTCGACGACGGCTTCGAGGGCGCCGAGCGGGTCGACGCCGGACGGGACATCGCCGACACCATCGAGCTCCACGACGCCGTCGTCGGCGCTGAGGACGAACCGGGGCGCCCAGCCGACGAAGGACCACCGACCCCACCGCTCGCCACCCTCCACGGACTCGGCGAGGAAACCATCCCCTTCCCCGACGAGGCGTTCGTAGACCTCCACGGGGGTGAGCCGGTCGGCGAGCACCTCCACGGCGACGGGTACGACGCCGTGGCGCGCGGCGAGGTCGACGAACCGGCTCCGCGAGGGCGTGACGTCCATGGGCCCCAGCGTAGGGAACCCGGGATCAGACGGAAGCGAAGCGGTCGAGGCCGGTGCGGAGCATGAGGTCGGTGAAGAAGCTCGACAGCTCGGCGATCCGCCCGGTGACCATGAGGACGCCGAAGGCGGCGAGCGCCAACCCCGAGGCCACGGTGATCGGGACGATCCGTCGCTTCACCCACTCGAAGGCGGAGAAGGCCTTCGCGAGGCCGAGGGAGGTGGCGAGGAAGGGCACGCCGAGGCCGACCGAGTAGATGCCGAGGACCACCATCCCCTGGCCGACGGTCTCCGAACTCGCGCCGAGGGTCAGGGCGGTGGCGAGGAAGGGTCCGATGCACGGCGTCCAGCCGAAGGCGAAGGCCATCCCCATGATCGGCGGAGCGAAGGCCCCGAAACGACGGGCCCGATGCATCTCGAAGCGCCGCTCCCGCATGAGCGGGAGGAGGAAGGAGGGGGTCCACACGGCGGTCACCGCGATGAACACGCCCATGACGATCACCACCCAGCCGGCGATCTCGGTGAAGATCGACCGCCGCAGCAACGCCGAGATCGAGGTGGCCGTCGCCCCGAGGGCGACGAAGACGACGGTGAAGCCCGCCACGAACCAGAGCGTCGAACCGACGACCCGACGCATCGACACCTCCCCGGAGGAGAGTTCCTGCATCGAGTAGCCGGACATGAGGCTGACGTACCCGGGGATGAGGGGGAGGACGCAGGGAGAGATGAACGACGCCGCTCCGGCGAACAGGGCGGCGATGAGGATCGTCGGGTCCATGGCTTCCTCTCGGTGCTCGCGGAGACAACGGTACCGCGGCCGTGGTTGTTCCCCGTTCCACGCCACGGGGCTCGGTATGCTCGGCGGCCGCGATGCCGATCCCGCCGTCTCTCCGCCCCACCGTCGCCCTCGAGGTACGTGATCGACGCATCCTCTTCCTCATGGGCGTCGTCGGTTTCGTCGCCGGCTACGGCGGTGCCCAGATGGCCCATACGCTTCCCTTCGCCCGGGTCTCCCTGGGCCTCACCGAGGGCGAGATGAGCCTCGTCTTCGCCCTCGTCCGAGCCGCGTCGCTCCTCGGCGTCGTCTTCGCCATGCGCGCCGACCGCTCCGGGCGCCGCCGGCCCTTGCTCGTCGCCTTCCTCCTCCTCGTGACCGGCTCCCTCGTGACCGCCTTCTTCCCCACCACCGCCCTCTACGCCGTCTCCCAGGCGGCGGTGCGGATCGCCGTGGTGGCGGTCGCGAGCCTCGGTCTCGTCGTCCTCGCCGAGGAACTCACCCCCGGCGCCCGGGCCTACGGAATCGGCATCTACGGGCTCGCCGGTTCCCTCGGGGTCGGCACCGGCCTCGTCCTCCTCCCGATCGCCGAGCAGAGTCCCGACGCCTGGCGCATCCTCTTCGGACTCACCGCCACGGGCCTGCTGGCCTTCCCGATGCTGAGCCGCTACCTGCCCGAGAGCCG
>DRQR01000155.1 GCA_011371355.1 Actinomycetota bacterium | reverse complement strand
TCGCCGGTTCCCTCGGGGTCGGCACCGGCCTCGTCCTCCTCCCGATCGCCGAGCAGAGTCCCGACGCCTGGCGCATCCTCTTCGGACTCACCGCCACGGGCCTGCTGGCCTTCCCGATGCTGAGCCGCTACCTGCCCGAGAGCCGGGCCTTCCGACCGGGGATCCCCGTGCCCTTCCACCAGGCCCTCTCGATGGGCCTCGGCCGATTCTTCTGGCCCCTCGCCGGGATCGCCTTCCTCGTCGCCGCCTTCTCGGCCCCGGCCTTCGACTTCGTCCTGGAACGGCTCGTCGCCGACCTCGGCTGGGACACCGGCGCCGCCCGCTTCCTCCTCATCGTCTTCTCGGGACTCGGCACCCTGGGGCTCCTCGTGGGTGGGAGGATGGCGGACTTGAGGGGCCGCAGGGTCACCACCGTCACCGCGCTCGTCCTCGGGGCGGCCGGCGGAGTGGCCTTCTACGTCTTCGACAGCGGCTGGATCCTCGCTCCGGCGATCTTCCTCGCCTCCTTCGGAGCGACGATGTTCACCCCGTCGTTCGGTGCCCAGCGCACCGAGCTCTTCCCCACCCGGGTGCGGGCCACCGCGGGGGCCTGGATCGCGAACGCGACGATCCTCGGCAGCATCGTCGGCTTCCTCGCCGGCGGCCTCGCGATCGACCGGTTCGGCCTGCCGGCCACCGTGGCCGGCCTCGGCGTCGGCGTCCTCGGCGCCGTCGGACTCACCCTCCGACTCCCCGAGACCCGGGGTCGTGATCTCCTGGGACGGCGAGCAGCCCGCGCCGGCGCCACGAGGCGAGGGCGATCGCCCGCAGCGCCATCATCGCCACGATCGCCCACCACACCCCCGCCAACCCCAGATCCATCGGGATGACGAGTCCGAGCAACGCGAGGGCGGGCAGCGCCGACGCCGCCGTGGTGACCGCCAGGTACCCGAAGGCCTCCGCGCCCATCGCGACCCCGTCCCAGACGAACACCGCACCGTTGAGGGGTTGCATGCCGACGACGAAGGGATAGACGGCGCCGATCGCCGCGACCACGGCCCGGTCGTCGGTGAACCAGCCGCCGATCCAGGGAGCGACACCACCGAGGCCGGCGGCGAGCACGAACCCGGCGGTCACACCGAGGGCGACGAGCCGGTCGGCCAGGGCCCGAGCCTCCGACGGGTCGCCCGCCCCCAGGGCCCGGGCCACGAGGGCCTGCGCGGCGATGGCGAGGGCGTCGAGGACGAGGGCGAGGAAGAGCCAGAGCTGCACGACCACCTGGTGCGCCGCGAGGGCCGTGGTCGACACCCGCGCGGCGACGGCCGCCGCCGCGGTGAACACCGCCAGGAGCGCCGCCGTACGGAGCACGAGGGCGCGACCGGCCCCCCACAGGGATCCGAGGGCCTCGGGGTCCGGACGCCGCCAGCGGATGCCGAGCCCCGACCCGCGCCGCGCCTGGACGAGCACGAGGAAGACCGCCGCGGCGAGCCCCTGGGCGATCGCCGACGCCGCCGCCGCCCCGGACACGCCCCACCCCGCGCCGAAGATGAGGAGCGGGTCCAACACGACGTTGACGAGGTTGGCGACGCCGGTGACCACCAGCGGGGTACGAGTGTCCTGGAAGCCCCGATAGGCGCCGTGGGCCGCCATCGCCACGAGAACGGCGGGGAGGGCGAGGGCCCGGATCCGCAGGTAGGCGACGGCGGCGCCGACGAGCTCCGGGCCCGCGCCGAGGACGCGCAGGAGGGGGACCGCGGCGAACCAGAGGCCCACGGCGACGGCGAGGCCCACCACCACGCCGACGCCCAGCGCCCCCGAGACCATCCGCTCGGCCCGGGCACGGTCTCCCGCCCCGAGGGCGTGGGCGACGTAGGGGGTGACGCCGTATTCGAGGACGTTGAAGACGGCGAAGGCGACGGCGAAGACGACGCCGCCGAGCGCGACGGCCCCGAGGGCGACGGCGCCGAGGCGACCCACGAAGGCGGTGTCGACGAGGGAGACGAGCGGATCGATGGCGAGGGCCCCGAGCGCGGGGACGGCGAGACGCAGGATCTCGGCGTCGTGGCGCCGACTCGCCCAGGCGGCCTTCATCGAGGAGCCGGCGTCTTGTCCGGATGGGGGCAGAGATCGACGAGCGGGCAGGTCCAGCAGCGAGGACGCCGCGCCGTGCAGTACTCCCGCCCGAACCGGATGAAGCGCATCGAGATCCCGGCCCAGGACCGTCGCGGGTAGAGGGCCTTGAGGTCGGCCTCGATCTTCACCGGGTCCTTCGAGGTGGTCAGTCCGAGACGGTTCGCCACCCGCTTGACGTGGGTGTCGACGGCGATCGCCGGCTTCCCGAAGGCCTCGGCGAGGACGACGCTCGCGGTCTTCCGCCCCACCCCCGGGAGCGTCACGAGTTCGTCGAGGTCGTCGGGCACCTCGCCCCCGTAGCGGTCGACGAGCTCCCGGGAGAGGGCGACGATCGCCTTCGCCTTCTGCCGGTAGTACCCCGTGGAGTAGACGACCTCCTCGACCTCCTCCGGGTCGGCCTCGGCGAGGGCGTCGGGCGTCGGCCACCGCTCGAAGAGGATCGGCGTGACCCGGTTCACGTTCTCGTCGGTGGTCTGCGCCGACAGGACGGTGGCGACGAGGAGCTGGAAGGCATTCTCGTAGTGGAGGGCCGTTCGAGCCTTCGGATAGAGCTTGCGCAACCGACGGAGGATCTCACGGGCCCGTTCGACGAGGGAGGCCGGCGGTCGCTCGGGTCCGGACATGCGCCGGGATGCTACCGGGTACCATGCCCCGGTGGACGTCGCAGCGGTCATCGAGCGCCGAGCCCGGGTCGAGGGAGACCTCGTCCTCGTCGACGAGTTCCTGAACCATCGCGTCGAACCGGGCTTCATCGCCGCGGTGGGGTCCGAGCTCGCCGAGCGCTTCGCCCCCGACTCGCCCGACCTCGTCCTCACCGCCGAGGCCTCCGGGATCCCCCCGGCCCTCGCCTGCGGCCTCGAGCTCGACGTCCCCGTGGTGTACGCGAAGAAGTATCCCCGGCCGGGGACCCGCACCGCGTACGTCCGGGAGGTCCGTTCTCCCACCAAGGGCGTGGAGTATCGGGTGGAGGTGGCCCACCGCGTCCTCGGGCCCGGCCTCGGGGTCCTCGTGGTGGACGACTTCCTCTCCGGCGGACGCACCGCCGAGGCCCTCGGACAGATCGTCGAGGAGGCGGGATCGGAGGTCGTCGGTTTCGGCTTCGTCGTCGAGAAGGCCTACGCCGAAGGTCGGCGCCGCCTCGTGGCCCACGGTTGGCGGGTCGAATCCCTCGCCGTCGTCGAGTCGATCGTCGACGGCCGCCCCGTGTTCGCATCCTCGACCACCCCGGCCCCCAACCGCCCATGACCTCGCCGGACCACCGCCGCGCCGACCTCGTCGCCTAGGGCCCCGTCGTGCATCCGGGACGTTGGCTCATCGTCGGCGGAGCCCTCACCGTCGCGCTCGCCCTCCCCGCCCCCTTCCTCCGGATCACGGGACGCCCCTCCGTCGACGGGTTCGAGGGCGCCGCCTGGCCGGCGGCCGCCGTCGCCGTCGTCGTGGCCGTCGCCGTGGTCGCCGGCGACCGTCGGGAACGCCTGTCGCCCCTCGCCGCCGTGGCGGCCGCCGGGGCGGGTGCGGCCACGACGGTGTTCGCGGTCCACAAGGTCGTCGACGCGGTCCTCGCGGCCCGGGATCTCGTCGCCGTGGGGATCAGGGCCTCGAGCGGGTTCGGGGTGTGGTTGCTCCTCGCCGGCGCGGTGACGATGCTCCTCGGAGCCGTCCTCGGTCTCGACCGCCGCCTGGGCTGAGGTCAGTCACCGAACACCACGACGATCGCCAGGCCGACGGCCACGTAGCAGATCCCGCCGACGACCTGCCAGAAGGCCCTCGGGTTCGCCTCGGGACGGAGACCCCTTCGAAGACGCTCCATCGGATCGGGGCGGCCCTCCTCGCGTCCCCCGGCGGCGAAGAGGGCCTCGAGCGCCCCCATCCCCAGGTTCGTGTAGCCGCCTCCGGTGGCTCCGCCGGCGAGGAGGAGGACGACGCCGAGCATGATGATCGTATAGCCGACGCCCTCGGGAACCGTCGCCGAGAACACGAGCCCGATGCCGATGCCGACCGCCGTCGCCGCGACGAGCCCGATCCCGAAGAACGCGACGTAGTCGGGGAAGCGCTCGCGCAGGGGCGGCACGTCCTCCTGGGGCTCGGTCATGACCCCACCGTACCGTGATAGCGTCCCGCCGATGTCGACCCGTCTCGCCCTCGTGGGCCTCGCGCTCGCCGCCGCGCTCTTCGGCGGCACCTTCGTGGTGGTCAAGGACGCCCTCGCCGCGATCCCCCCGATGGGGTTCGTCGCCTGGAGGTTCCTCCTCGCCAGCGCCGCCCTCTTCCTCGTCGCCCGCCCCTCGGGCACCCGCGTGTGGCGGGACGGTCTCGTCGCCGGTTCGCTGCTCTTCGCCGGCTACGCCTTCCAGACGGCCGGTCTCGTGACGACCACGGCGTCGAACTCGGGACTCATCACCGGGCTCTACGTGGTCTTCACCCCCCTCCTCGCCGGCGCGCTCGTCCGTAGGGCGCCCTCGTGGATCACCCTCGCCGGGACCGCCCTCGCCCTCGTCGGCCTCGTGCTCCTCACCGTCGAGCCGCCCCTCCGCTTCGAACGGGGCGACCTCCTCACCCTCGCCTGCGCCGTGGCCTTCGCCGCCCACATCGTCGCCCTCTCCCGCCTCGCGCCCCGGCACCCGGTGCTCCCCTTCACCGCGGTGCAGCTCCTCGTCACCGCCGTCGCCGCGCTCGGGCTCGCCGCGGTCTTCGAGGGACTCACCCTCCCGCCCCGAGAGGTCCTCTGGGCGTTGCTGCTCACCGGCGTCGGCGTCTCCGTGGCGGCGTTCGCGCTCCAGGTCCACGCCCAGCGGGTGGTCGGCCCCTCTCGTACGGCCATCGTCCTCGCCGTCGAGCCGGTCTTCGCCGCCGCGATCGGCGCCGTCGTCCTCGGGGAACGGCTCGACGCCGCCGGCTGGGTGGGGGCCGCGGCGATCATGGCCGGGATCTACCTCGTCCTCACCCTCTCGCCCGACGACGAGCTCCTCGGAGCCGAGGCGATCACCGAGGCCCATTGACCCGGCGCCGCCGCTCGAGGGACCCCATCGCCCGCAGGGTCGCCACGATCCCCGCACCGACGACGAAGAGGGCGACGACGAGCCAGGCGAGGAGCTCGGGACCGACGAAGTACCCGACCTCGCAGGCGGCGAGGCCCCCGGGACACAGCCCGAGGCCCGTCCCCCCGGCGGTGAGGTCGACGAGCACGAGGGCGGGGACCGCCGCGAGGAACGCGGCGACGCCGACGAGCACGGCGAGGAGTACCCGGAGCGCGACCACGGCTCGAGCGTACCGTGGCTGCACGTTCACCGCCCGCGGTCCCTGCTACGGTGGCCCGACCCGATGACGACGCCGAGCCCCTACCACGCGGAGTCCTTCAGCGACGAGGAGCGACGGGTCCTCCGACGGTTCTTCACGAACGTCGACGGGCCGGTCTTCGCCGTCGTCAACCTCCCCGAGGTGGTCAAGGGTGCCCTCTTCGCCCGCTACTCGCGGTCGCCGAAGTCGGTGCGTCGGCTCTTCCTCGACGAGTTCTACGAGCGCCCCGAGATCGGCATCGCCGAGGTGGCCGACCGGCTCGACGATCTCGACCCCACGGTCCGCCTCCAACGGGCCGAACGACTCTACGAGCGGGTGTTCACCGAGTACGGCGACGACTCGGTGGCCCAGCTCGGAGGCGCCCACCTCGCCTGCGAGCAGGCGTCGAACCTCCTCACGAAGGTCCTCGAGTGGGGACGCCTCGCGTCCTACCTCGAGCAGTCGACCCGCTACATCTTCTACGACGCCCGCCTCGGGGACCGCTACCGCTACCACCTCCCCCCCGAGATCCGAGACGGGCCCCTGGCGTCCGAGTTCACGTCGACGATGGACGGCCTCTTCGAGACCTACTCGGCCCTCATGCCGGACCTCGTCGCCTACTACGAGTCCCTCTTCCCCAGACGTCCCGACGACTCCGAGTTCGTCTGGCGCTCGTCGATCCGGGCCCGGGCCTGCGACGACCTTCGGGGACTCCTCCCGGCAGCGACCACGTCGAACGTCGGGATCTTCGCCTCCGGCCAGGCCTACGAGCTGCTCCTGCTTCGGATGCGGGCCCATCCCCTCGCCGAGGTCCGGGACTACGCCGACCTCATGCTCACGGAGCTGCGCAAGGTGATCCCCGCCTTCCTCCGCCGGGTCGACCTCCCCGACCGCGGCGGGGCCTGGAGCCGGTACCTCGCCGAGACCGCCGAGGCCATGCGGCGACTCGGTGCCCGTCTGGAGGCCGAACCCGAGCCCCGGCCGGAGGTCACCCTCGTGGAGTGGGACCCCGACGCCGAGGACCGCATCGCCGCGGCCGCCCTCTACCCCTACACCGACCTCCCCGACGACCAGCTCCTCGAGCTCGTGCGTGCCCTGCCCCTCGAGCGGCGCAGGGAGATCCTCCGAACCTACGTGGGAGACCGACGGAACCGGCGACACAAGCCGGGACGGGCCCTCGAGCGCTCCTTCTACCGGTTCGACGTCCTCTGCGACTACGGGATCTTCCGCGATCTCCAACGCCACCGCATGCTCACGATCGAATGGCAGCGCCTCTCCCCTCGCCACGGCTACGTGACGCCTCGAGCCCTCGACGACCTCGGCGCCCGGGACCGGTGGGACGCGGCGATGCAGACGGCCGCCGACCTCTACGACCGCCTCGTCGAGACCCACGGCCCCGACGTCGCCCAGTACGCGGTGCCCTTCGCCTACCGGGTGCGGTTCTACCTCCACCTCAACGTGCGGGAGGCCTTCCACCTCCTCGAGCTCCGCACCCAGCGCGGAGGACATCCCGACTACCGCCGGGTCTGTCAGGAGATGCACCGGCTCATCGCCGAACGAGCCGGACACGAGCTCCTCGCCGAGGCGATGCGCTTCGTCGACCACGAAGACCACGACCTGGGGCGCCTCGACGGCGAGCGACGCGCCGCCGCCCGGCGAGCGGCCCTCGGCCTCGCCGAACCGGAATGACCTCCTCAGGCCTCCGGTTCGGACTCCTTCCGCGCGAGCGGGATCCGCAGGACGAGATGCCCGTCCTCCACCGACCACGAGGCGGAGCCGACGAGGGTGTAGTCGAGATGGTCGAGCTTCGCCTGCTCGATGAAGGCTCGGCGGGCCTCGCCCTCGAGGGGCGGGATGCCCCGCTCCTCGACCGCCTTGGCTCGGCGGCGGAACCGCTCGAGGAACTCCTCGACGTCGAGTCTCACCGGAACCCTCCAGTCTTCCTGCGGCGCCCAGGCTACCCGCCTCCGAGCGGCGGTCCCGATCGGCGGTGACCCGGCTCGTCCTCGTCTCGGGGAAGGGCGGAACCGGCAAGTCGGCGGTCGCCGCCGCGCTCGGCATCGCCTCGGCGCGCCGCGGCGACCGGGTGCTCGTCTCCTCCCTCCTCGAGGCGGTCGGCCTGGCCCAGCACCTCGGCGTCCCCGCCCTCGACTACGAGCCGACGACGGTGCGACCCGGCCTCTGGGCCTCGGCGGTGGATCGCCCCGGGGCCCTCGACGAATACCTCAAGGTCCAGCTCCGGGTTCCGAAGCTCGCGCCGACGGGTCACCTCCTCAGGGCCCTCGACCTGCTCGTCGAAACCGCGCCGGGGGTTCGCGAGATCGTCACGATCGGCAAGCCCGTCTACGAGGTCTGGAAGGAGACGTGGGACCTCGTCGTGGCCGACGCCCCGCCCCTCGGTCAGCTCGAGTCCTACCTCCGCGCCCCCGAGACCCTCGCCGGCCTCGTCCCCGAGGGCGCGGTCCGCGAGCAGGCCGCGGCGATCGGCCGCACCCTCGCCGATCCCCAGCGGACGAGTCTCGTCCTCGTCGCCGTTCCCACCGAGCTCGCCGTCGTCGAGACCCTCGAAGCCGCCGAGGGGCTCGAACGAACCCTCCGGCTCCGGCCGACGGCGCTCGTGGCGAATCGGGTCCTCCCCCACCTCGAGGTCGAACCCGAGGCCATCGAGGGACTCCGGAACTCCCCGGCGCTCGAGGCGGCCCGCCTCCACCTCGAGCTCGAGGCGGAGCAGCGAGAATGGCTCACCCGCCTCGATGCCGACGTCGCGCTCGAGTACCTCTTCGGCCTGCACACCCCGCCCGAGGTCGCCGAGCGCCTCGCCGACGGCCTCGAGGAGGTGCTCCCGTGACGCGGGTCCTCGTCGTCACGGGCGCCGGGGGGGTGGGGAAGACGACCCTGTCGGCGGCCCTCGCGAAGGTCGCGGCGGACGCCGGGTGCCGAGCCCTCGTCCTCACCGTCGACCCGGCCCGTCGTCTCGCCGACGCCCTCGGGGTCGGCGAGCTCGGCAACGAGCCCACGCCGGTGGAGGGGCATCCCGGTCTGTGGGCGGCGATGCTCGACGTGACCGCCTCCTGGGAGGCGGTCATCCACCACTACGCCGAACCCGAGGTCGCCGACCGGCTCCTCGTCAACCCGTTCTTCCGGGCCATCGCCGATCGGTTCCCCGCCGCCCAGTCCTTCGCCGCGGCCGAGGAGATGGCGCGGCTCGTCGAGAGCGGCGCCTTCGAGGTCGTCGTCGTCGATACCCCGCCGTCCGGCGGAGGTCTCGACTTCTTCCTCGCACCCCGACGCACCGGCGAACTCGTCGGGGGACGGCTGCTCCGCTGGCTCACCGGGGCCCACCTCCCGGCTCGCCGGACCCTCTATCGGATCACCGCCCGCCCGGTGCTTCGCCTCGCCGACACCGTCCTCGGCGGCCCCCTCCTCGAGGAGATCGCCGAGTTCCTCCTCGATCTCCGCACGATGTACGACGGCCTCCGAACCCGAGCCCGGACGATCGAGCGCCACCTCCGACGGGCCACGATCCTCGTCGTCACCACCGCAGATCCCACGCCCCTGCGGGAGGCCTTCCGGTTCTTCGAGGAGCTCCCCGAGGTCGACGTGCATCCCGACGTCGTCGTCTTCAACCGGGTCCTACCCGGCACCTGGATCGAGGCGGCCGACCGGCCCCTTCGGGGGATCCCCGATCCGGAGCTCCGCGCCGCGCTCCGCCACAACCTCCGACGGTGGGCCGCGGAGGCCCGTCGGCACGAGCTCGCCCGTCGCAGCGTCGCCGAACGCTACGGGGTCCCGGTGGCCGCCGTACCCTGGCTCCCCCACCCGCCGGCCACCGTCGACGACCTCCCCGCGCTCCTCGAAGGCGCCACCGGTCTCGACGGGGTCTTCGACGGCGGGGGCGGGACGGTACCCTCTCGCCCATGACGGATCGCCGCACCGTCCTCGTCCACGTCACCGGCCCCGACCGCCCCGGAATCACCTCGGGGCTCCTCGAGATCCTCGCCCGGGCGCAGGCGGAGCTCCTCGACATGGAGCAGTTCGTCGTCATGGGGAGGCTCACCCTCGACGTCGTGGTCGCCCTCGACGAGGACCGAACCGTCTTCAGGGACCTCCTCTTCTTCGCCTGGGAGCGGAGCCTCCACGTCGAGTTCGAGGACGTCGGCGCGCCCCGGTCGACGCCCGGCGGTCGCCGCCATGCGGTGACCGCGATCGGCGCCGAGCTCGGTCCGGCGCCCATGGGCGCGGTGGCGTCGGCGATCGCGGAGGCCGGAGGGAACATCGACCGCATCCGGCGCCTCGCCTGGGGACGGGTGGTCGGGTACGAGCTCCTCGTCACCGGCGCCGACGACGCTCGCCTGCGAGCGGGGCTCGGCGAGGCCGCTCGGCTGACCGGTATCGACGTCGCCGTCCAGCGGGCCGACCTGGAGCGCCGGGCGAAGCGGCTCGTCGTCCTCGACGTCGACTCGACGCTGCTCCGAGACGAGGTCGTCGATCTCCTCGCCGCCGAGGCGGGGGCGGCCGACGAGGTCCGCTCGATCACCCAGGCCGCGATGGAGGGGCGCTTGGACTTCGAGGAGTCCCTCCGCCGGCGGGTCCGCCTCCTCGCCGGCCTCGACGTCTCGGTCTTCGATCGGGTCCTCGCCCGGCTCCGTCTCACCCCCGGGGCTCGGAGGTTCGTCGGTACCCTCCGCAGGCTCGGCTTCGCCACGGCGATCGTCAGCGGTGGCTTCACCCCCGTCACCGACGTGCTCCGGGAACGGCTCGGGTTCGACTACGCCTACGCGAACGAGCTCGAGGTCGTCGACGGCCGGCTCACCGGCGAGCTCGTCGGGCCGATCGTCGATCGGCGGCGGAAGGCCGAGCTCCTCGAGGAGATCGCCGAGAAGGAGGGGATCCCCCTCGAGCAGACCGTGGCCGTCGGCGACGGCGCGAACGATCTCGACATGCTCGAACGGGCGGGACTCGGGATCGCCTTCAACGCCAACGCTCCGGTCGTCGAGGCCGCCGACACCACGGTGTCGGTCCCCTACCTCGACGCGATCCTCTTCCTGCTCGGGATCGGTGCGGACGAGATCGAGACGGCGCCCGGCTGATCGTCAGACGATCACCGAGGGCCCGAGGAGCTCCCTGAGTTCGGCGAAGAGCGCCGAACGAGGCTCGACCCGGTGGCCGTCGCCGAGCTTGAGCACCTTCTCGCCCCGTTCCGAGGTCATGTGGAGGTAGACCGGCGACGTCCCGGGATGGTTGGCGAGCACCTCCTTGAGCCGCATCACCGTCTGCTTCGACAACCGCTTGGCCGGGACCCGGAGGCGAACGACGTCGTCGGCACGCAGCTCGGGTTCCCGGATCGCGTGGGCGACGACCTTGACGTCGTCCCCGCGGTGGTCGAGCCGCCCGGTGACCACGACGACCGCGTCCTCGGTCACGAGGGGCCCGTACTCGGCGACGGTCCGGGGGAAGCAGGTGACCTCGACGCTGCCCTGGAGGTCCTCGAGTCCGAAGAAGAGCATCGGCTCGCCGCTCTTCGTGTACCGGCGCGTCACGGAGCCGACGACCCCGCCGATCGTCACCGTCGATCCGTCTTCGAGCTCCCACAGGCCGGGGATCGTCGTCGTGCACAGCGAGGTGAGGGCGCGCTCGACCCCGAAGAGCGGGTGGTCGGAGACGTAGAGGCCGAGCATCTCCTTCTCGAAGGCGAGCTTCGTCGCCTTGTCCCATTCGACGTCCGGGATCTCGATGGCGGGACGTTCCACGATCCCCTCGCTGCCGCCGAAGAGGCTGAACTGGCCGGCCTCCTCGGCCCGACGCCGGGAGATCGTCTCGTCGAGCATCACGAGGGCGGCCTCGAGGAGTCCCCGCCGGGAGTAGCCGAGGGAGTCGAAGGCCCCCGCCTTGACGAGGGACTCGATCGTCCGCTTGTTGAGGACCGACACGTCGACCCGGTCGACGAAGTCCTGGAAGCTCTCGTACGGACCGTTCTTGTCCCGCTCCTCGGTGATCTTCGCCACCACCGCCTCCCCGACGTTGCGAACCGCCGACAGCCCGAAGGTGATGGTGCCGTCCACGGCCGTGAAGTCGGACTCGGACCGGTTCACGTCGGGGACGAGTACCGGGATCCCCATGAGGCGACACTCGTGGAGGTAGATGGCGGTCTTGTCCTTGTCCCGCTTCACCGAGGTCAAGAGCGCGGCCATGTACTCGGCCGGGTAGTGGGCCTTGAGCCAGGCGGTCTGGTAGGCCACGTAGGCGTAGGCGGCCGAGTGGGAGCGGTTGAAGCCGTAGCCGGCGAAGTGGGCGATGAAGCCGAAGAGCTCCCGGGCCAGCTCCTCGGGGTGGCCGTTCGCCACGCAGCCGGCGACGAACTGCTCCTCTTGGGCCTTCATGACCGAGGGGATCTTCTTGCCCATGGCCTTGCGGAGGGTGTCGGCCTCCGCCATCGAATAGCCGGCCATCTTCTGGGCCACCTGCATGACCTGCTCCTGGTAGACCATGATCCCGAAGGTGTCGGCGAGGATCTCCTCGAGCTCGGGATGGGGGTAGGTGACCGGCGCCCGGCCGTTCTTCCGGTCGGCGTACTCGAGGTGCATCCCCGCCCCGAGGGGCCCGGGTCGGTAGAGGGCGTTCAAGGCGATGAGGTGCTCGAAACGGTCGGGCCGGAGGTTTCGCATGAGCGCCCGCATCGGTCCCCCCTCGAACTGGAAGACCCCCATGGAGTTCCCCGCCTGGAGCATGGCGTAGACCTCGGGGTCGTCGAGGGGGATCGCGTCGATGTCGATCCGCTCCCCGGTGTTGCGCTCGATGAGCTCGAGTGCCCGTTCGATCGTCGCCAGGTTGCGGAGCCCGAGGAAGTCCATCTTCAGCAGGCCCAAGGCCTCGACCCCGTGCATCTCGTATTGGGTGACGATCTCGGCGTCCTCGCCCTTCCGCTGGATCGGCACGATGTCGGTGAGGGGGATCGGGGAGATCACCACCGCCGCGGCGTGGATCGAATCCTGCCGACGGAGGCCCTCGAGGCCCTTGGCGGTGTCGACGATCTCTCGGACCGCCGGATCCGACTCGTAGAGCTCGCGGAGACCCGCGGCGGCCTGGTAGTGGTCCCGATCGGTCGCCTCGGCGTCGGGTCCCGGCGGGACGAGGCACTGGGCGAGGGTCGCCTCCTTCCCGAGGATCGCGGGCGGCATGAGCTTGGCCACCTTGTCCCCCAGGCTGTAGGGATGGCCGAGGACCCGGGCGGCGTCGCGAATCGCCTGCTTGCCCTTGATCGTCGAGAAGGTGACGATCTGGGCGACGTGATCCGAGCCGTACCGCTCGGCGCAGTAGCGGATCACCTCGCCCCGATACCGCTCGTCGAAGTCCATGTCGATGTCGGGCATCTGCCGGCGACCCGGGTTGAGGAACCGCTCGAAGATCAGCCCGTACTCGAGGGGATCGATCTTCGTGATGCCGAGGCAGTAGGCGACGATCGAGCCCGCGGCGCTGCCCCTCCCCGGACCGGTCCGGATGCCCCGCTCGGTCGCGTAGCGGATGAGGTCCCACACGATGAGGAAGTAGGCGGAGAACCCCATGTCCTCGATGACCCGGAGCTCGTAGTCGATGCGCTCGGTCACCGCCGGGGTGAGCTCGCCGTAGCGGCGTCGAGCGCCGTCGTAGACGAGCGCTCGGAGGTAGGACGCCTCGTCGTGGCCCTCGGGGACCGGGAAGTTCGGGAGGAGGATGCGACCGAACTCGATCTCGACGTTCGCCCGCTCGGCGACGAGCAAGGTGTTGTCGGCGGCCCCGGGGAAGTCGTCGTCCGGGAAGAGCGCCCGCATCTGGCGGGCGGACTTCAGGTAGAACTCCTCGGAGTGGAAGCGGAACCGGTCGGGATCGGATCGGACGGCTCCGGTCTGGATGCACAGGAGCACGTCGTGGGCGTCGGCCTCGTGGGCGTAGGTGTAGTGGCTGTCGTTCGCGGCGAGGAGGGGCGCCCCGACGGTCTCGGCGATCCGGAGGAGGTCGGCCATGATCTTCCGCTGCGCGGGGATGCCGTGGTCCTGGATCTCGATGAAGAAGTTGTCGCGCCCGAAGATGTCCTGGTACATCCCGGCCGCGGCGACCGCGGCGTCGTAGTCCCGCTCCTGGCCCGTGTTCCCCTCCTCGGTGGAGGCGTCGGGGCCGAGGAGCTGAGGGACGTGGCCGCCGAGGCAGCCGGAGGTGGCGACGATCCCCTCGGCGTGTTCGGCGAGGAGCTCGGCGTCCATGCGCGGCTTGCGGTAGTACCCCTCGAGGTAGGCCCGGGAGGAGAGCTGCATGAGGTTCCGGTACCCGACCTCGTCGACGGCGAGGAGGGTCATGTGGTAGCGGATGTCGTCGGCCCGCCGGGCCGGACGGTCGAAGCGCGAGCCCGGAGTGACGTAGGCCTCCATCCCGATGATCGGCTTGATCCCCACCTCGGTCGCGGCCCGGTAGAAGTCGAGGACGCCGTAGAGGACGCCGTGGTCGGTGATGGCGATCGCCGGTTGGCCGTCGGCGGCGGCCGCGGCGACGAGGTCCCGAACCCGCGCCGCGCCGTCGAGCATCGAGAACTCGGTGTGGACGTGGAGATGGACGAAGCCCGCTCCCGGCATCGGACCTCCTGGCATGCCGAACTACATCCATGTAAGCACGGCACCGCCGACGACGCCACCGCGCGATTTCCGACCCTCCGGCCACCGCCGCGGCCCCTCCCGGCGTATCCTCCACGGCGCGATGATCCACGACCATCCCCGCGGCGAGCTCGCCGTCGCCGGCCTCCCCTCCCCCGACGTCCCGACGGCGACCGGCACCCCCCTCCCGACGGCCGACGCCGCGGGAGGTGCCGGCGGGGCGACCCGAGGACTCGGGAGGACGGGGCCGTGACCGTCGTGGGCGTACTCACCGCCGGCGGGGACTGCCCGGGACTCAACGCGGTGATCCGTGCCGTCACCGCCCGGATCGAGGGGGTGCACGGATCGGAGGTCGTCGGGATCCTCGACGGCTGGGAAGGGCTCATGACCGGACGGGTCCGTCCGCTCCGACGCGACGACGTCCGGGGGATCCTCGGCCGAGGCGGGACCGTGCTCGGGACCTCGAGGATGGATCCCTA
>DRQR01000154.1 GCA_011371355.1 Actinomycetota bacterium | reverse complement strand
GCCGCCGAGGCGATGGCCCGTCTCGAGGAGGCCGGAGGGTGATGGCGATGACGGCCCTGGGCTGGACCGCGGCCGAGGTGGCGACGATCGTCGCCGGCCGGCTCGTGGGCGAGTCCCGACTGATCGACCGGGTCGTCGTCGACTCGCGTCGGGCGGTGCCCGGTGCGCTCTTCGTCGCCCTCCCCGGGACCCGCACCGACGGTCACCTCCACGCCTCCGAGGCCGTGGAGCGGGGAGGCGTGGCCCTCGTCGCCGCCGGGCGAGGGGTGAGCGTCGAGCCGCGGATCGAGGTCGGCGACCCCCTCACCGCCCTCCGCGACCTCGCCGCCGCGCACCGGGCGAACCTCGACCTCCCCACGGTCGGGATCACCGGATCGACGGGCAAGACGTCCACGAAAGCCCTCCTCGCCGCGGCCTTGCCGGGGGCCGTCGTCGCCCCACGGTCCTACAACAACGAGATCGGCGTACCGCTCACCGTCCTCGCCGCCCACGGGGATGCCACCGGACTCGTCCTCGAAGTCGGCTCGCGGGGTCGCGGCCACATCCGATGGCTCCTCCCGGCGGTCCGGCCCGACGTCGCGGTGATCACGAACCTCGGACTCGTCCACCTCGAGACCTTCGGGACCGAGGCCGACCTCGCCGACGCGAAGTGGGAGCTCGCCGAGGGTGTGGGGCCCGACGGTACCGTCGTCGTCCCCGTCGACGAGCCGCGCCTGCGACGCGCGCACCCGGGGAGGGTCGTCACCTTCGGCGCGTCGGCGCGGGCCGACGTCGCCTACTCGTCGGTGCGGCTCGACGAGGAGCTCCGACCCCGCTTCCGGCTCCACGTGGGCGGTGAGACCCGCGAGGTGCTCGTCGGCCTCCGCGGTGCCCACCAGGCGGCGAACGCCGCGGCCGCGGTGGCCGCGGCGCTCGCCCTCGGTCGGGAGCTCGACGACGTGGTCGGCGGGCTCGCCGAGGTGACGGCACCGCGATGGCGAATGGAGCTGCGGCGGGGCCGGTACCTCGTCGTCAACGACGCCTACAACGCGAACCCCGACTCGGTGGCCGCCGCCCTCGAGGCGGTGACCCACCTCCCCGGCCGGCGCATCGCCGTCCTGGGGACGATGGCCGAGCTCGGTGCCGTCGCCGAGCGGGAGCACCGCCGCATCGGCGCGCTCGCGGCCGAGCTCGGCTACCGATGGCTCGTCGCCGTCGGCGCCACCCACGGCATGGCCGAGGCGGCGGGGGACATCGCCGTGGAGGCGGCGGACGCGGACGAGGCGTACACGATCCTCCGGGGACTCCTCCGACCCGGCGACGTCGTCCTCGTCAAGGGCTCGCGGGCCGCGGGGCTCGAAGGCCTCGCCGATCGGCTCGCCGAGGAGGCGGACGCGTGATCTCCCTGCTCATCTCCTCCGCGGTGGCCTTCGCCTTCACCATCCTCGTGACCCCGTGGGCGATCCGGGTCTTCCGACGGCACGACGTCGGGCAGTTCATCCAGGAGGAGGTCGACAGCCACCTCCACAAGCGCGGGACCCCGACGATGGGTGGGCTCGTGATCATCGTCGGCGCCACCTTGGGCTACGTCCTCGGCCACTTCCGGTTCTACACCATCGGCGTGGGCTTCGATCTCGTCGTCCGGCCCTTCTCGCCGACGGGCCTCCTCGCCCTCTTCGCCTTCCTCGGCATGGGGCTCATCGGCTTCCTCGACGACTACGCGAAGTACGCCCGCAAGCACAACCAGGGCCTCTCGAAGCGTTGGAAGTTCCTCGGCCAGCTCGCCATCGCCGCGTCCTTCGCCTGGGCGGCGGAGCTGTCGGGCGTGCCCACCGAGCTCTCCTTCGTCCGTCCCCTCGGCATCGAGCTCGGCCCCTACCTCTACTTCGGCCTCGTCCTCTTCCTCCTGACGGCCACCGCGAACGCCGTGAACCTCACCGACGGCCTCGACGGCCTCGTCGCCGGCTCGGGCGCCCTCGTGTTCGGGGCCTACGTCCTCATGGCCTACTGGCAGTTCCGCAACGTCGACCTCTACGGGATCACGGGTGCCCTCGACCTCGCCTCCTTCGGCGCGGCCGTCGCCGGTGGCACCCTCGGCTTCCTGTGGTGGAACGCGCCGCCGGCGAAGATCTTCATGGGCGACACCGGTTCCCAGGCCCTCGGCGGCGCCCTCGCGGCCCTCGCGCTCCTCACGAACACCCATCTGCTCCTCGCCGTCGTCGGCGGCCTCTACGTCGTCGAGACCCTCTCGGTGATCGGACAGGTGGTGAGCTTCCGGCTCTTCCGGCGGCGCATCTTCAAGATGGCGCCCATCCATCACCACTTCGAGCTCGCCGGCTGGCCGGAGACGACGGTGATCATCCGATTCTGGATCCTCGCCGGGATCCTCGTCGCCGTCGGAGTCGGGCTCTTCTACGCCGACTTCCTCACCGTGACCGACGGAGGCGTGCTGTGAAGGTCCTCGTCCTCGGCGCCGCCGTGAGTGGTCGGGCGGCCCTCGACCTCGCCCGCCGTCTCGGTCATCTCACCGCGGTCTACGATCGGCGCTCCGAGGCGGTGGCCGCCCTCGTCGGCCACGAGACCCACTCGGGTACCTGGCACCCCGGGCTGCTGCGCGGGGTCGAGCTCGTGGTCACGAGCCCAGGCTTCCCCGAGACCTCCGAGCCCATCCGCGACACCCTGGCCGCGGGGATCCCGCTCCTCTCCGAGCTCGAGTTCGCCGCCCGGCATCTCGATGCGCCCTACCTCGCCGTCACCGGCACGAACGGGAAGACGACGGTCGTCGAGACGGCCGCGGCGATGCTCGCCGCCGCGGGTCGCCGCACCGTCGCCGCCGGGAACGTGGGCCTCGCCCTCTCCTCGGTGGTCGGGGAGCCCTGGGACGTCGTCGTCGTCGAAGCCTCGAGCTTCCAGCTCCGGTTCGTCGACGGCTTCCGGCCCCTCGCCGCCGGGATCACGAACGTGGCCCCGGACCATCTCGACCTCCATCCCGACCTCGCCGCCTATCGGGCCGCGAAGGCGCGGATCTTCGAGCGGATGGGCCCCGACGACCCGGTCGCCTACGACGTCGACGATCCCGGTGCGGCGACGCTCGTCACCGACGCGCCGGTGCGCCTCGTCCCGGTGTCGGGGCGGCGTCCCCTCGACGACGGCGTGGGCGTCGTCGAGGGTCGGCTCGACTTCGGCGGGCGGAGGGTCGAGGCGTCGACCACCGATCCGTCGTTCCTCGTCGACCTCGCGCTCGCGGGTGCCCTCGCCCTCGAGGCGGGGGCGGGGCTCGACGCCGTGGCCGAGGTCGCCGCCGCCTTCGAGCCGGGGGCTCATCGCCGTCGTCTCGTCGCCGAGATCGACGGGGTCCGCTGGGTCGACGACTCGAAGGCGACGAACCCCCACGCCGCCGTCGCCGCCGCCCGCTCCTTCTCGTCGGTGATCCTCCTCGCCGGAGGGCGCAACAAGGGCCTCGACCTGACGCCCCTCGCCTCGATCGACTCCGTACGGCGCATCGTCGCCTTCGGGGAGGCCGCGGCAGAGCTCGCCGCCCTCGACGCCCCGGTCGACCCCGTCGCCGACCTCGAGGAGGCGGTCGCCCGGGCCGCGGAGCTCGCCCGTCCCGGGGACACCGTGCTCCTCGCCCCCGGCTGCGCGAGCTTCGACGCCTTCCCCTCCTATGCGGCACGGGGCGCTCGTTTCGCCGAACTCGTGGAAGGGAGGATGCGATGACCGGTCGAGTCAGCACCCTGGGGAGGACCCGGCGGACCCGGGCCGGGGTCGCCACGAGGAGTCGTTCGGCGGTGGATCGCCGCTCGGTGCTCCTCGTCGTCCCCGTCTTCCTCCTGCTCATCATCGGCCTCGGGGTGATGATGTCGGCGTCGTCGGTGGTGGCGATCCGCGACACCGGCGACCATCTCTACTACTTCCGACGGCAGGTCATGTGGGTCGGCCTCGGGGTCATCGCCTTCGTCGTCGCCGCCCGGGTGCCCTACCGCTTCTGGCAGCGCACCGCCCTCGTCGGGTACCTCGCCGTCCTCGCTCTCCTCGTCGCCACCCTCGTCGTCGGCGACGTCCGTAACGGTGCCCGGCGCTGGATCGAGCTCGGGCCCCTGACGATCCAGGTCGCCGAGTTCGCGAAGCTCGCCACGATCTCCCTCCTCGCCGCCGCCCTGACGAAGAAGGAGCGCTGGCTCGGGTCCCTGCTCCACTTCCTCGTCCCGGTGGCGGTGATCCTCGGCGGGGTGGGCCTCCTCCTCCTCGCCCAGCCGGACTTCGGTTCCTTCGCGATCGTCCTCGCCGCGTCCTTCGCGGTGATCCTCGCCTCGGCCGTGCCCCTCGGCTACGTCGCCGGCATCGGGGTGCTCGGGGCCCTGGTCGGGTTCGTCCTCGCCGTCTCCGCCGACTACCGGAAGGCCCGCCTCATCGGGTTCCTCGATCCGCTCAGCGACCCCTTGGGGCGGGGACACCAAGCGGTCCAGAGCCTCGTCGCCCTCGGCACCGGTGGCCTCTTCGGGGTGGGACTCGGCGCGAGCAGGGCCCGGTGGTCCTTCCTCCCGAACGCCCACACCGATTTCATCTTCGCGATCATCGGGGAGGAGACCGGGCTCGTCGGCGCGATGCTCGTCGTCGTCCTCTTCACGATCTTCGCCGCCGTGGGCACGGTCATCGCCCTCGGAGCGCCCGACCGCTTCGGTCGGCTCCTCGCCACCGGGCTCGTCGCGCTCATCTCCATCCAGGCGCTCGTGAACGTCGGCGGCGTCGTGGCGGTCCTCCCGATCACCGGCGTCCCGCTGCCCTTCGTCTCCTCGGGTGGGAACGCGATGGTCGTCAACCTCGCCGCCGTGGGGATCCTCCTCAACATCTGCAGGGCGGCCCGGGGCCGCAGGGAGGACGTGCGGCCGTGACCTACGTGCTCGCCGCCGCCGGGACCGGAGGGCACGTCTATCCGGCCCTCGCCGTCGCCGAGGAGCTCGTCGCCGGGGGCGTCGACCGCCGAGACGTCCTCTTCGTGGGCGGGGATCGTCTCGAGGCTCGGGTCGTGCCCGAGGCCGGCTACCGCCTCGCCCGGGTGGAGATGCGGGGACGCCGGCGGCTCACCGATCCCTCGAACCTCGCGCTTCCGGGTCTCCTCCGCCGGGCCGTACGGTCCCTCCGAGCCCGCTACCGCGAGACGGATGCCGGGGTCGTGGCCGTCTTCGGCGGCTACATCGCGCTGCCCGCGGGTTGGGCCGCCCTCCGGGAGGGGATCCCGGTGGTCCTCCACGAGCAGAACGCCGTGGCGGGCCTCGCGAACCGCATCGTCCATCGCTGGGCGCACCGCTCCTTCGTGGGGTTCGCCGCGGCGTCCCGGCGGCTCCCCGGAGCCGAGGTCGTCGGCGTACCGCTGCGTCGAGACCTGCTCACCCCCGTCGCGCCCGCGGCGGCCCGTCGGGACTACGGCCTCGACTCGGAGCTCCCGGTGGTGGGGATCCTCGGGGGGAGCCTCGGCGCCGGCAGTCTGAACGCCCTCGCGCCCGAGCTCCTCCGGGTCGGGGCGGGGAAGCTGCAGCTCCTCCACCTCTGCGGGATGCGGAACCTCGAGGACACGCGCAGGGCTGCGGCGGGGATCTCGGGTTGGCGGGTCGTGGGGTTCGAGGACGACATGGCCCGCTTCTACGCGGCGGTCGACCTCGTCGTCTGTCGAGCCGGAGCGGGCACCATCGCCGAGCTCGCGGCGACCGGCACGCCGGCGGTCGTCGTGCCCTACCCCCACGGGCTCGGCGGGCACCAGGAGGCGAACGCCGCCGAGCTCGCGTCCGCCGGAGGCGCCGTCGTCGTGGCCGAAGAACGGATCTCGACGGTCCCCGACCGGGTGGTCGCCCTCGTCGGGGACGCGGAGCGCCTCCGCCGCATGGGCCGGGCCGCCGGGGGGTTGGCTCGCCTCGACGCCGCGCAGCGGGTCGCCTCGGCGATGCGGGAGGCCGTCGATGGCTGAGCTGCCCCGGCTGCCGGGTCGACGAGTCCACGTCGTGGGCGCCGGTGGCGCCGGCATGTCGGGGCTCGCCAAGCTCCTCTCCCAGCTCGGATTCGAGGTGACCGGCTCCGACCTCAAACCGACCCGCACCCTCGATCTCCTCGGCGACGTCGGCGTGCGGACGTGGGTCGGGCACCGTCCCGACGAGATCGCCGACGTCGACCTCGTCGTCGCCTCCTCGGCGGTGCCGGATCGGGATCCGGAGCTCGCCGCCGCGAGCGCCGGCGGGATCCCGATCTGGCGGCGTCCCCGGCTCCTCCGTGCCCTCACCGAGGCGATGCCCACCGCCGGGTTCGCCGGGACCCACGGGAAGACCACGAGCACGGCCATGGCCGTCGCCGCCCTCCGCGGGACCGGCGCCGATCCCTCGTTCGTCGTCGGTGGCGAGCTCGTCGACGACTACACGAACGCCCACCTCGGGACCGACGAGCTCCTCGTCCTCGAGGCCGACGAGGCCTTCGGGACCTTCCGACACCTCCACCTCCGGGCGCTCATGGTCACGAACGTCGAGGCCGACCACCTCGACCACTACGGCACCGTGCTCGCCCTCGAGGACGCGTTTCGGCAGGTCGCCCTCGCCGTCGAGGGTCCCGTGGTCGGCTGCGTCGACGACCCCGGGGTGCGACGGCTCGCCAGGGCGGTCGACGTCCTCGGCTACGGCACCGACCCCGCGGCGGACTGGCGCATCGTCGAGCCGGTCGTCGACGTTGCCGCCTCCCGATTCGTCCTCGCCGGTCCCGGCGTCGAGCTCCCGGTGACCGTGCCGAAGCCCGGGATGCACGTCGTCCGCAACGCCGCAGGGGTCCTCGTCCTCCTCGGTGCCCTCGGCTACGGCCTCGACGGTCTCGCCGCCGGCCTCCGCGACTTCGGCGGGGTGCGTCGCCGCTGGGAGGTGCGGGCCCGGATCGGGGACGTGGTCGTCGTCGAGGACTACGCCCATCACCCCACCGAGATCGCCGCCACCCTCGACGCCGCCAGGCGGGCCGCCTCGGGCCGGGTCCACGTGGTCTTCCAACCCCACCGCTACAGCCGGACCGCCGACCTCGGTCCGGCCTTCGGCGCGCCCCTCGCCGCGGCGGACGAGGTCCTCGTCACCGAGGTCTACCCGGCCGGTGAGCGACCGATCCCGGGGGTGACCGGTCGGGTGGTCGCCGACGCCGTGGCCGCCGCCGGGGGGCGGGTCCGCTTCGTTCCCGAGCTCGGCGAGATCCCCGGGGTGCTCGGGGAGCTCGTCGCCGCCGGCGACGTCGTCCTCCTCCTCGGCGCCGGCGACGTCGGGACGATCGCCGACGCCGTGGCGAGGGTCCTCGAGGAGGGGAGATGAGGCTCCGCCGCGACGTGCCCCTCGCCCCGATGACCACCTACAAGGTCGGGGGGCCCGCCGCGTGGTTCGCCGAGCCGGCGTCCGTCGACGAACTCGTCGCCGCGATCGGGGCCGTTCCCCCCTCGACGCCGATCCTCGTCCTCGGCCGCGGTTCCAACGTCGTCGTCGCCGACGCCGGATACCCCGGCCTCGTCCTCCGCCTCGGGGGCGACTTCTCCCGCGTCGAGCTCCGCGAGGACGGCACGATCGCCGCGGGCGCCGCCGTGCCCCTCCCACGGCTCGCCCGGCTCGCCGCCGAGGCGGGACGTGCCGGCCTGGGGTTCTACGTGGGGATCCCGGGCTCGGTCGGCGGCGCGGTGCGGATGAACGCCGGGGGCCACGGATCGGACACCGCGGAGGTGCTCGTCGATGCGACGGTCTACGACCTCGCCGCGGGCGAGGTCGTCCGCCTCGGAGGGGTCGAGCTCTGCTTCGGCTATCGGCGAAGCGCCCTCGACGATCGACACGTCGTCCTCGGCGCGCGATTCGCCACCGAGCCCGGCGAGCCGGCGCGGCTCGACGCCGAGCTCCGCGCGATCACCCGGTGGCGCCGAGCGCACCAGCCCGGAGGCACCCTGAACGCCGGGAGCGTCTTCAAGAACCCGGCAGGGGACCACGCCGGCAGGATCATCGACGAGCTCGGCCTCAAGGGCTACCGTGTCGGGCGGGTCGCCGTGTCGACGCTCCACGGCAACTTCTTCGTCGCCGAGCCGGGCGCGACGGCGGCGGAGATCCGCCGTCTCGTCGAGGAGGTGCGCCGGATCGTCGCCGAGCGGACCGGCATCGAGCTCGAGCCGGAGCTGCGGTTCGTCGGGGACTTCGAGGAGGAGGCCACCGGATGACGATGATGGACGAACGCATCGCACGCCGGCGCCGCGCCGTGCACGAGGACCGGGCCACCCGACGCCTGCGGCGGATCCTCCTCGTCCTCGCCGCGGTCGGGACGCTCGCCTTCGGACTGTGGTTCGTCCGTTCGCCCTTCCTGTCGGTGCGTGAGGTCGAGGTGGAGGGCGCAGGGCGCACCGATCCGGCGGCGATCCTCGCCGCGGCCGGGGTCGGCGTAGGGACCCCGATGCTCCACGTCGACGCGGGGGCCCTCGGCGACCGCCTCCTGCGGGAGCCGTGGATCGCCGACGCCTCGGTCCGTCTCGACTGGCCGTCGAGGATCGTGGTCCGAATCGTCGAGCACGTTCCCGCGGCGATCCTCGAAGCCGACGGCGCCCGGCTCCTCGTCGCCGCCGACGGTTCGGTGCTCGGTCCCGCCCCGGTCGAGTCCGCCCTGCCGGTGGTGCGGATCCCCGTCGACGCTCCCCGGGTCGGCGACCGCGTCGCCGACCCCTGGGTGCTCGGGGCCCTCGAGTTCGTCGCCGCGAGCTCGCCTCCGCCGGGACGGCGGCTGTCGGTGACGGTCGAGGACGACGAGCTCCGTGCCGAGCTCGGGGACCTCCGGGTTCGACTCGGTCGTCCCGACCGCATGACCGAGAAAGCCGTCGTCCTCGACGCGCTCGTCGCCGAGGGCATCCCCGACGGGAGCACCGTGGATCTCCTCGCGCCGAGGCGACCGGCGGTGGCTCCACCTCCACCAGAGGTCGAGGGTGGAGAGCCGTCGGAGGGTGAAGTTTCGGGTTAGCCTTGGGCCGAGCGTCCGGAGGAAGCACCATGAGCACGACCGATACGAGCCGAGCCCCCCACACCTACCTCGCCGTCATCAAGGTGGTCGGCGTCGGTGGGGCCGGCCTGAACGCCGTGAACCGCATGATCGAGGCAGGGGTCGGCGGCGTGGAGTTCCTCGCCATCAACACCGACGCGCAGGCGCTCTTGATGTCCGACGCAGACGTCAAGCTCGACATCGGCCGCGAATCCACCCGAGGCCTCGGAGCCGGAGCGAACCCCGAGGTGGGTCGGGAGGCGGCCGAGGCCCACCGCGACGAGATCGAGGCCGCCCTCGAGGGCGCCGACATGGTCTTCATCACCGCCGGGGAAGGAGGGGGCACCGGTACGGGCGCCGCGCCGGTCGTCGCCGAAGTGGCCCGCTCCCTCGGGGCCCTCACCGTCGGGGTCGTCACCCGCCCCTTCGGGTTCGAGGGGCGGCGCCGGTCGGTCCAGGCCGAGCAGGGCATCCAGGCGCTCAAGGCGGCGGTCGACACCCTCATCATCATCCCGAACGAACGGCTCCTCGAGGTCGCCGATCCGAACACCCCGATCACCGAGGCCTTCCGCATGGCCGACGAGGTGCTCACCGCGGGGGTCAAGGGCATCACCGACCTCATCACCACGCCGGGCCTCATCAACGTGGACTTCGCAGACGTCAAGACCGTGATGTCCGAGGCGGGCTCGGCGGTCATGGGCATCGGACACGCCACCGGCGACTCCCGGGCCGAGCAGGCCGCGGAGAAGGCGATCTCGAGTCCCCTCCTCGAGACCTCGATGGAAGGAGCCCGCGGGGTCCTCCTCTCCCTCGCCGGTCCATCCGACATGACCCTCCACGAGCTCAACACCGCCGCGTCGCTCATCGCCGACCACTGCGACGCCGACGCGAACATCATCTTCGGGGCGGTCATCGACGACACCCTCGGCGACGAGATGCGGGTGACGGTCATCGCCGCCGGCTTCGACCGGGATCGGCGGCCGGCGTCGACCTTCGCACCCGCGGCGCGACCCCGACCCTCGCTCTTCGAAGACGAGGAGTCGGCGGACACCGACGAGAACGACGTCGAGATCCCCGGGTTCGTCCAGGGATGATCCGGCCGCCCGGGTTCCGGGCCGTCGCCTTCGAGACGAACCCCCGCGGCGACGCCCGACTCGACCCGGAGGCGCGACGGCACGTCGCCGCCGCGCTCGGGATCGCCAGCGAGTGGGCCCACGCCACCCAGGTCCACGGAGCCGACGTCGCGGTCGCCGATCGTCCCGGCTCGGTGGGGGAGGCCGACGGGATCGTCACGCTGCTTGCCGGCCTCCCCGTGGTCGTCGCCACCGCCGACTGCGTCCCCATCGCCTTCGAGGCCGACGGGGCCGTCGCCGTCGCCCACGCAGGTTGGCGAGGCGTCCTCGCCGGGGTCGTCGAGGCGACGATCGCCGCGATGACCGAGCTCGGGGCCCCACCCCGCCGGGCCGCGGTGGGCCCCGCCATCGGACCGTGCTGTTACGAGGTGGGACCCGAGGTCCTCGACGCCTTCGCTCCCCACCTCGGACGGACGACCTGGGGGACCCCCTCGGTCGACCTCCCCGGGGCCGTCGCAGCCAGGCTCGAGCGGGCCGGGATCCCGACGTGGCGCTCCCCGCGGTGCACCCGCACCGACCCCGAGCTGGCCTCGTGGCGAGGCGGCGACGAGACCCGGCGGCAGGTCACGGTCGCATGGCGATGATCGCCGAACGCCTCGCCGAGGTGCGACGCCGGATCGCCGAGGCGGCGGCCCGAGCGGGGAGGAACCCCGAAGCGATCACCCTCGTCGCCGTGTCGAAGGGGATGTCGGACGACGCCGTCCTCGCCGCCCACCGGGCCGGCCAGCGGGTCTTCGGGGAGAACCGGCCCGAGGCCCTCGCGCGCCGGCTCGCCGGACCGCTCCCCGACGACCTCGAATGGCACCTCGTCGGACACGTCCAGCGGCGGAAGGCGAAGCTCGCCCTCGGCGCGGCGATGATCGAGTCCCTCGACCGGCTCCGGCTGGCCGAGACCTTCGTCCGCCTCGGCGTTCCCCTTCCCCCGATGCTCGTCGAGGTGAACCTCGCCCGAGAGCCTCAGAAGCACGGCTTCGATCCCGACGACCTCGACGAGGCCCTCGACCGGCTCGTCGATCTGGGGCTGTCGATCCGAGGCCTCATGGCCATCCCGCCCCGTCCCCGTCGGCCCGAGGACTCCCGCCCCTGGTTCGCGATGCTCGCCGACCTCGCCGAGCGCCTGAGGTCGGCCCATCCCGAACTCACCGAACTCTCGATGGGGATGACCGACGACTTCGAGATCGCCATCGAAGAGGGTGCCACCATCGTGCGCGTGGGACGGGCTATCTTTGGGCCGCGACCGGGCGTCGACGAGGCGCCCCCAGCGAGGTGAACCGATGGCATCGATCTGGCAGAAGACGCTCTTCTATCTCGGCCTCGTCGAGGAAGAGGAGCTCCAGGGCGCCCGACCCGCTCCCGACGCCGGGGTGGCTCCCGTCGAGCCCACCCAGGCCGGGACGCCGCCGACCACCCCCGTCGTCGCCCGGGTCCGGCCTCCCGGCGTCGTCGCCGGCCGCCGAGTCGAACCACCCGGGGAGACGCGGCGACGGATCTCGCCGAACCCGGAGCACGCGGAGGCCGGGCTCTACGTGACGACCCCCGAGGATCGGCGGACGCCGACGGTCGAACCGGAGACCCACGTCATCGTCGCCCGCACCTTCTCCGACGCCCAGACCCTCGCCGACGACATCCGCGCCGGCCGACCCGTGGTCCTCGACCTGCGGTCGACGGAACCCGAGATGGTGCGACGCCTCGTCGACTTCACCTCGGGACTCACCTACGCCCTCGACGGACGCATGGGGAAGATCGCCAAGGGCGTCGTCCTCGTCACCCCCCAGGGAGTCACCCTCAGCGCCCAGGAGCAGGACCGGCTCGCCCGGCTCGGCCTCTACGGCGACGGGACCACCTGACGTGGGGCTCGTCCGGTACCTCCTGAACCTCTTCCTGCTCGCCCTCTTCGCGTGGATCGTCCTCGGCTACGTCGTCGTCTTCGGGCGACTCCCCTGGGGCCATCCCGTCCGAAAGGTCTACGACTTCCTCAGCCGGGTCTTCGAGCCGATCCTCCGACCGATCCGCCGAGTGGTCCCTCCCGTCCGTATCGGCGGCGCGGCCCTCGACCTCTCGCCGCTCATCCTCGTCTTCGGGGTCTACCTGCTCCTCGCGATCCTCTGAGCCCCGGCCGCGGGGTCAGGAGGGGGTCTCGACCCGTTCGATCGCCAGCACGACCCGATGTCCGTCGAAGTCGAAGACGGCGCCCTCGAGTCCGGGCCGCCGCTCGATGCGGGTGGCGAGCACCTCGCCGGTGATCATCGGTCCGAAGCGCTCGACGGCCCCGACGACGTCGGGATCGGCCGAGTCCCACGCCACCGAGATCCGATCGCTCACGGCGAGGTCCGCCTCCCGTCGCAGCCCTTGGATCCGGCTGACGAGCTCCCGGGCGAGCCCTTCGAGGCGGAGCCCCTCGTCCACCTCGGTGTCGAGGGCCACCGCCAACGGCCCCTCGCTCGCCACGACGGTCCCCGGTCGGGGCGAGCGAACGATCGTCACGTCGCCGGGACCGACCCGGTGGCCGGCGACCTCGATGGTCTCCCCCGAGGCGAGCCGCTCCACCTCGTCGGGCCCGAGGGCGGCGATCGCCGCGGCGACTCGCTTGGTCTCACCCCCCAGGCGCGGACCGAGGACCTTGAAGTCGGCCTTCGCCCCCAACTCGACGAAGGAGCGCTCGTCGGCCTCCACTCGGACGCCCTTGACGTTGAGCTCGTCGGCGATGAGCGCGAGGTGGCGGCGCACCGCGTCGGCGACGTCGGGGTCGCGGGTGACGACGGTCACCTCGGGGAGGGGCTGGCGGACCTTGATCCCCTCACGCTTGCGGAGGCCGCGACCGAGGTTGACCACGGTACGGACCGTCGCCATCGCCGCTTCGAGGGCGGGATCGATGGCCGCCGGGTCGGCCGCCGGGTAGTCGAGATGGTGGACGCTCTCGGGAGCCTCGGGATCGACGGCCCGGACGAGGTCCTGGTAGAGCCGCTCGGTGACGAAGGGGAGGAACGGGGCGGCCACGGTGGCGAAGGTCGTCAGGACCTCGTAGAGGGTCGCGAAGGCGGCGAGCTTGTCGCGGTCGTCCGCGCCGCGAGCCGACCAGAACCGGCGCCGGGACCGGCGGATGTACCAGTTCGTGAGGTGCTCGACGAAGCCCATGACCGGGGGGATCACCCGATCGAGGTGGTAGACCTCCATCTCCCGGTTCACGTCGGCCACGAGGCTCTGGAGGATCGAGACGATCCAGCGGTCGAGCTCGGGACGGTCGGCGAGGGGCGGGGCCGCGGCGAGGTCGGCGGCGGTGATCCCGTCGGCCTCGGCGTAGGTCGTGAAGAACGAGTAGGCGTTCCACAGCGGCAGCAGCACCCTGCGGACGACCTCTCGGAGCCCGTGCTCGCTGAAGGCGAGGGGTTCGGCTCGGACGATGGGCGAGTCGATGAGGTAGGCCCGGAGGGCGTCGGCGCCGAACTCGTCGAGGATCGCGTTCGGGTCGGGGTAGTTGCGGAGGGACTTCGACATCTTCCGGCCGTCCTCGGCGAGGACGTGCCCGGTGACCACGCAGTTGCGGAAGGGGGTCGTCCCCATCACCGCGGTCCCGAGGACCAAGAGCGTGTAGAACCAGCCGCGGGTCTGGTCGATGCCCTCGGCGACGAAGTCGGCGGGGAAGGAGCGCTCGAAGCGCTCCGGATCGTCGAAGGGGTAGTGGACCTGGGCGTAGGGCATCGCCCCCGACTCGAACCAGCAGTCGAGCACCTCGGGGGTTCGCACCATCGTCCCCTCACAGGCCCGGCAGGGGAAGGTCACGGGATCGACGAACTCCTTGTGGAGGTCCTCGAGCCACACGCCGGAGCGCTCGGCGAGCTCGGCTCGGGAGCCGAAGGCCTCCTGGCCGCCGCAGCGGTCGCATTCCCACACCGGCAGGCAGCTCCCCCAGTACCGGTTGCGGCTGATCGCCCAGTCCCGGGCGTTCTCGAGCCAGTTGCCGAAGCGCTTCGCCCCGACGTGCTCGGGCACCCAGTGGATCGTCCGGTTGTTCGCCACGAGTTCGTCGCGGAAGCGTTCGACGGCCACGAACCAGGTGGGGATCGCCTTGTAGATGAGCGGCGTCTCGGTCCTCCAGCAGAAGGGATAGGCATGCCGGATCGTCCCCCGCTCGAGGAGGAGTCCCTTCGTCTCGAGGGCGTCCATGATGAGCGGGTCGGCGTCCTTGACGTAGAGGCCGGCGAGCTCCGGCACCTCGTCGGTGAAGCGGGCCTCGGCGTCGACGGGGTCGACGAGGACGTCGAGGCCGGCGGCCTGGAGGGCGTAGAAGTCGGCCTCGCCGTAGGCCGGAGCCATGTGGACGAGGCCGGTCCCCTCCTCGACGGTGACGTCGTCGGAGGCGAGGACTCGGAAGGCGCCTCGGTCGCGTTCCTCCTCGAAGTAGTCGAAGGGAGGATCGTAGGTGACTCCCACGAGGTCGCGGCCGCGGACGATCGGCTCCGGCTGGACCCATTCGCCGTAGATCGCCTCGATGCGATCGGTGGCGATCCAGTAGCGACCCTCGTGGCCGCCGATGGGTCGGTCGACCCGTCCGTACTCCAGGTCGGGTCCCACGGCGACGGCGAGGTTCCCCGGCAGGGTCCACGGCGTCGTCGTCCACACGACCAACCAGTCGCCCTCCTCGGCGGGACCGTGGTCGGCGATCACCCGGAACCGGACGAGGATCGACGGGTCCTCCACCTCCCGGTAGTCGAGCCCCGCCTCGAAGTTCGACAGCGGCGTCGTGGCGCCCCACGAGTAGGGGAGCACCTTGAAGTCCCGGTAGATGAGCCCCTTGTCCCAGAGGACCTTGAACACCCACCACACCGATTCCATGAAGTCGACGTCCATGGTGCGGTAGGCGTGCTCGAAGTCCACCCACCGGCCGATCCGGGTGGTGATGTGCTCCCACTCGTCGGCGATGTCCTCGACCATGGCCCGACACGCCGCGTTGAAGCGGTCGACGCCGAGTCGCTCGATGTCGCGAGGCCCCGACACGCCGAGTTGCTTCTCGACCTCCATCTCGACGGGGAGGCCGTGGGTGTCCCAGCCGAACCGGCGCTCGACGCGGTAGCCCCGCATCGTCCAGTAGCGGGGCACGATGTCCTTGATGATCCCCTGGAGGAGGTGCCCGTAGTGGGGGGTGCCGGTGGCGAAGGGCGGCCCGTCGTAGAAGGTGTACTCCCGCTCCACCGGGCGCAGCTCCACCGACGTGCGGAAGGCGTCGATGCGTCGCCAGAGTTCGAGCACCTCGGCGTCGATCCGGGGGAAGTCGACCTTCGGGGGCACTCGGGGGAAGTCGGTCTTCTCGGGCATGGCTCCTCCACGATTCGGGGCGCCTGCGCCGGGACGAGGCGATCCGCGGTACCACCCGGCTTGCCGGCCACGAGACCGACCACTTCGTTCGCTCCGATGTCGGCGGAGTCACCGGCGGGGTCTACCTCCGGGGGATCCCGGGCTCTTCCCGCGGCTCGGAGGTGATGTCCCGACTCGGTGGTGGCGCCGGGCTCCCACCGTCCCCGGCTCGCTGCGGCCCCGTGCCGAGCAGGCGCGTCCTCGTCGTCGCCGTGGCCGGGAGCATAGCGACCACGGGGCGCTTCGCCATCGCCCCCCGGGGGCGTCGTCAGCGTCGCGGCCGTACTATCGTCCCGCTCCCGGCAGGAGGGCGTGAGGTGGCGAGGAAGCTGGCGAAGTCGACGCTGGAGCGCTTCGCGAAGCGGCTCGAGGAGGAGCGGAAGCGGCTCGAGGAGATCCTCGAGCGCCTCGAGGCCGAGCGCGAGCAGGCGAGGCTGTCCGAATCGGCCGCCGAACACGCCGCCGACCCGGAGAACGCCGAGGGCGGGTCCCTCGCCCTCGAGCTCGAGATGGACCTCTCGTTGGAGCAGAACACCAGGGCCCTCCTCGAGAAGGTGAAGCACGCGCAGCGGCGCATGGAAGAAGGCCTCTATGGCATATGCGAAGTGACCGGCAAGCCGATCCCGATCGCGAGGTTGGAGGCCCTGCCGTACGCGACCACCGTCGTCGAGGCGGCCGACCAGGCCTGACCCCTCGGCGCCTCGCGGTCCTCGCGGCCGCCGGCGTCGTCGTCCTCGATCAGCTCACGAAGGCGTGGGCCCTCGTGGCGCTCTCCCCGCCGATCGTGCTCGTCCCCGGCTTCCTCCGCCTCGCCGTGGCCCGGAACTCCGGGGCGGCCTTCTCGACCTTCACCGGCTCGGGTCCGGTCCTCGCGCTCGTCGCCGTCGGGGTCGTGGTGCTCATCGTCGTCGCGCTCCGGGACGCCGGCCATCGAGTCGAGGCGATCGGCCTGGGCCTCCTCCTCGGCGGGGCGGTCGGCAACCTCGCCGACCGGCTCTTCCGCGGCGACGGCCTCCTCGACGGCAGCGTCGTCGACTGGATCGACTTCTCGTTCTTCCCGACCTTCAACGTCGCCGACGCCGCGATCACCGTCGGCGTCGTCCTCCTCCTCGCCCACTCGTTCCTCCGCCGATGAGCTCCTGGGTGGTGCCCGACGACCTCGCCGGCCACCGCACCGATCTCGTCCTCGCCCGACTCGCCGGCCTCTCCCGCTCCCGGGCTCGCCGGGCGATCGAGGAGGGTCGGGTCCGGGTGGACGGGCGCCCGGCGCGGGTGCGCGCGCCGGTTCCCGCGGGAGCCGTCGTGGAGGCCGAGCTCGGCGAGGAGGAGCCTCCGGCGAGCCCCGACCCGTCCGTTCCCTTCGTCGAGCGGTACGTCGACGACGCGGTGATCGTCGTCGACAAGCCCCCCGGCGTCGTCGTCCATCCCGGAGCCGGGGTACGAGGGTCGACCCTCGTCGACGGCCTCCTCGCTCGGCATCCCGAGCTGGGGGACCTCGGTGCGGAGCGGCGCCATGGGCTCGTCCACCGCATCGACCGCGACACCTCGGGGCTCCTCCTCGTCGCCAGGACCCCGGCGGCCTTCGACCGCCTCCAGGACGCCCTCAGGCGGCGAGCGATCGGTCGGCGGTACCTCGCCCTCGTCCACGGCGTCGTCTCGTCGGCCACGGGGACGATCGAGGCGCCGATCGGCGCGGATCCGAGGAACCCGACGCGGCGGGCCGTCCGGGCCGACGGGAAGGCGGCCGTCTCCCACTACCGGCGACTCGCCACCTGGGATCGACCGCCGCGCACCCTCCTCGAGGTGCGGCTCGAGACCGGACGCACCCATCAGATCCGGGTCCACCTCGACGCGATCGGCCATCCGATCGTCGGCGACCGGACCTACGGGCGGGGGGGTCCGGGAGATCCCGGGCGCACGTTCCTCCACGCGGCGGTCCTCGTCTTCTCCCATCCCGCCACCGGGGAGGAGATCACGGTCGCCGCACCCCTCCCCGACGACCTCCGCTCGGCCCTGGCCTCCCTCGGGCTCCCCGATCGGGGATCGGTGCCGGATCTCGAGCCCTCGGAGTAGGGTCGCCCACGATGCTCGCCCACTACGACCGGCTCTCGCCCCTCGACGCCTCCTTCCTCGCGCTCGAGTCTCGCGCCACCCACATGCACGTCGGCGCGGTGACCGTCTTCGACCTCGCGTCGCTGCGGACGGCCTCGGGTGGCGTCGACTTCGACCGGCTCCGGCGACACATCGCCGCCCGGCTCCACCTCATCCCGCGGTACCGCCAACGGCTCGCCTGGGTGCCGGTCGAGCAGTATCCCGTGTGGGTCGACGACGACCACTTCAACCTCGACTACCACGTCCGCCACATCGCGCTGCCCCATCCCGGCGGCGACGAGCAGCTCAAGCAGCTCGCCGGCCGGATCATGTCCCAGCAGCTCGATCGGGACAAGCCGCTGTGGGAGATCACCATCGTCGAAGGGCTCGAGGGCGACCGCTTCGCGCTCGTCTCGAAGACCCACCACTGCATGATCGACGGCATCGCCGGGGTCGATCTCATGGCGCTGCTCCTGTCGCCCACCCCCGAAGACGAGCCGCAGGAGGCTCCGGCATGGCAGCCGAGACCGGCGCCCAACGGCACCGAGCTCTTCGTGAAGGAGACCTCGAGGAGGGTGAGTCGCCTCCTGTCGCATCTCCTCCACGTCACCGAGCTGCCTCGGGATCTCGGCGGGCTCGTCGGGGACGTCGCCCACCGGGTCAAGGCCGTCGGCGCCTCCCTCGCCTCGGGATGGTTGACGCCCTCGGCCGAGACGCCCCTGAACGGGCCGATCGGACCGAACCGACGGTTCGACTGGCTCGAGACCCCGCTCGAGACGGTCAAGGAGGTCAAGGACGTGCTCGGCGGCACGGTGAACGACGTGGTCCTCGCCGTCGTCGCCGGCGGGGTCCGACGGTTCCTCCTCGAACGGGACGTGTCCCCCGGGGAGCTCGCCGCCATGGAGTTCCGGGTGATGGCCCCGGTGAGCATTCGCACCGGGGCCGCCGCCGGCACGATGGGGAACCAGGTGGCCATGTGGCTCGTACCCATGCCCCTCGGCGAAGCCGACCCGGTTCGGCGCCTGGAGATCGTCCGCGCCGAGACCGACGAGCGGAAGGCCACCGACCAGGCCCTCGGTGCCGCGACCCTCGTGCGGATGTCGGCGGGCGCTCCGACGACGCTCGTGGCCCTCGGTGCCCGGCTCGCGGCGAACGCTCGACCCTTCAACCTCACGGTGACGAACGTGCCGGGGCCCCAGTTCCCCCTCTACCTCCTCGGGGCGAGGCTCCGCGCCACCTATCCCCTCGTGCCCCTGTGGCGGGGACACGGCCTCGGTGTGGCGCTCTTCAGCTACGACGGGACCCTGTTCTGGGGGTTCAACGCCGACTACGACCTCGTGCCCGACGTCGACCGGTTCGCCGCCGCCGTCGACGCGTCCCTCGCCGAGCTCACCGCCGCGGCCGGCGCGGCGGCCGCCCGGCGGCGGGTCGACGACGCCGACGGCGACCGAGGTGGGACCACGGGTCAGTCGAAGAACGTCCGCGCCACGTCGTAGCGGTCGAAGGGAACCCGCCGGGGTTCGTCGTCGACGCGGTCGAGGGGCACGGCGACGATCTCGTCGCCCCGGAGGGCCACCATCGTCGAGGTCTCCCCGGCGGCGGCGAGGTCGGCGGCGTGGACGCCCATGCGGGTGGCGAGGACCCGGTCGAAGGCGGTCGGGCTCCCACCCCGCTGGAGGTGCCCGAGGACGGTCACCCGGGTCTCGAACCCGGTCCGCTCCTCGAGGGCCGCCGCGACGTCGTAGGCGACGCCGCCGAGGCGCTCGAAGCCGAAGACGTCCCGGGGTCGGGTCGTCGCCCGGGACCCGGGCGGAGGCGGGATCCCCTCGGCGACCACGACGATCGAGTACCGGATCCCGCGACGTTGACGGGAGCGGAGGATCTCGGCCACCTCGTCGAGGTCGTAGGGCACCTCGGGGATGAGGATCGCGTCGGCACCGCCGGCGATGCCGGCATAGGTGGCGATCCAGCCGCGGGTGCGGCCCATCACCTCGACGACGACGACCCGGTTGTGGGATTCGGCCGTCGTGACGAGGCGGTCGATCGCGTCGGTGGCCACCTGCACGGCCGTGTCGAAGCCGAAGCACAGGTCGGTTCCGGGGATGTCGTTGTCGATGGTCTTGGGTACCCCGACCACCGGCAGCCCCTCCTCGGCGAGGCGCCGCGCGGTCCGCAGGGTGCCGTCGCCGCCGACCACGACGACGACGTCGATGCCGTGGGCCTCGAGGGTCCCTCGGACGCTCGCATAGCCGTCGCCGTGGACGTAGGGATCCATCCTCGAGGTCCCGAGCACGGTCCCGCCTCGGCCGAGGATCCCCCGGACGTCGTCGCGTCGGAGCGGACGGACCCGTCCGGTCATGAGCCCTTCCCAGCCGTCGAGGATCCCGACGACCTCCGATCCGTGCCCCCCCTCGATCCGGGCGGTGACGGCGCGGATCACCGCGTTGAGTCCCGGGCAGTCCCCGCCGGCGGTGAGTACGCCCACGACGGTCACGGCCCCGTCCTCCCGAGTCCTCGGGTCGCCCCGGCGGCACCTCCCGCGGCGTCGGCCGTCGGAAGGGGGGTGCCGGTCGCCGTCGGGACGTCGGGGGAGGGGAGGCCGGCGACGGCGAGCTCGCCGCGGGGATGGTCGTGGATCATCGCGCCGTGGAGGATACGCCGGGAGGGGCCGCGGCGGTG
>DRQR01000153.1 GCA_011371355.1 Actinomycetota bacterium | reverse complement strand
GTCGAGTTCGACCGGATCGGCTCGGTGGGGCTCAGGGCGAGGTGAACCCGACCGCCCTCGCCCACCGCCTCCACGACGCCCGGCTCCGCCGGCGCCCCATCGGCCGCCTCACCGACGAGGTCCCCCTCGACGAGGAGCTCGCCTACCGGATCCAGGCCGAGGGGATCCGCCTCCGCCTCGAAGACGGCGAACGCATCGTCGGCGCGAAGCTCGGGTTCACCTCCCGAGCGATGCGCCGGGCGATGGGCGTCGACCACCCGAACTACGGGATCCTCACCGACGCCATGGCGTGCACCTCGCCGGTGTCGCCGTCGACGTTCATCCACCCGAAGGTGGAACCCGAGATCGCCTTCCTCCTCGAGGCCGACCTCGGTCCCCACGCGACCACCGCCGACGTCCTCGCCGCCACCGCCGCCGTGGCCCCGTGCCTCGAGATCGTCGACTCCCGCTTCCGGGACTTCTCCTTCACCGCCCTCGACAACATCGCCGACGACTCCTCGGCGGCGGGCTTCGTCCTCGGCCCTCGCGTCCCCGTCCCCGAGGACCTCCGTCTCGTCGGGGTCGTGCTCGAGGTCGACGGTGAGGTGGCCGCCACCGCCGCCGGCGCCGCCGCGGCCGACCATCCCGCCACGGCGGTGGCCTGGGCCGCCCGCCGGCTCGCCGCCGCCGGCACCCCCCTCGAGGCCGGGATGCTCGTGATCTCGGGCGGGCTCACGGCGCCGGTCGACCTCGTGCCGGGTCGTCGCGTACGCTGCATCGTCGATCGAATCGGCACCGTCGAGCTACGGGAGGAATGATGCCCCTCGTCCACATCGACCTCATGGAGGGCCGCAGTCCCGACCAGATCGAGCGGATGATCGCCGCGGTGTCGCGGGCGATCGCCGAGTCCCTCCCCGCGCCCCTCGAGACGGTACGGGTGGTCGTCAACGAGATGGCGCCCCACCAGTACGGGATCGGCGGGGTGCCCTATCCGGAGGTGAAGCGCCGTCGGGAGGCCGCCGCGGGCGATGGGTGAGGTCCCGACCGGCGACGAGGGCCGCTGGGTGGAGGTCGGTCGGCTCGAGGACCTCCCCACCGACCGCGGGGTCTGCGTCGACGGGGTCGCCGTGTTCCGTATCAACGACGAGGTCGTCGCCCGCCGGGACGCCTGCCCGCACCGGGGCGGCTCCCTCGCCGCGGGACGGGTCGTCGACGGCGTGGTGACCTGTCCGCTGCACTGGTGGCGGTTCGACCTCCGGACGGGTCACCGCCTCGGCGCCCCCGACGTCGAGCTCCCCGGCCGTCGGGTGCGGGTCGTCGACGGCGTGGTGTGGGTCCTCGTCCCGCCCCCGCCGCCGAAGCGCTCGATGCGCGAGATCCTCCTCGACGCCGCCCGGGAGGGCTCCTGAGCGACCGCCGCGGGACGGCGACCACGCATCGCCGCCGCGGGGACCCGCATCGCGACCTCGGCTGGGGAACCGACGGCCCGGGCGTCGGCGGAATCCGTCGCAGCTCCTAGTCCCAGGGGCTCTGCGGACAGGACTCCTCGGCTTCGGCGAGCTCGTCGATCGGCACCCACCGGTAGGGAACCCAGTCGACCTCCGGGTAGTTCTCCACGAAGGTCTCCCGGCTGGGCGCGTCGGGCACCGCATACCCGAGCTCCCGGAGGCACTCGGCCTGGTCGAGCCAGAAGTCGTAGACGGTCTCGATCCCCGCCGAGGTGAGCGTCGACTCGTCGGGAACGTTGAGCCCGGCATGACACGCGTCCGAGTAGGCCTCGAACAGCGGCGCCTGCTCGATGGGTCCGGTGTGTCGGATCCCCGTCGCTCCCACCGGAGCGACGCTCACCCCATGGTCTCGGAGACATGCGAGTTCGAGAGCGGTGACCTCGTCCCAGGGAACTTGGTCGTAGCCGTAGGCCGAGAAGTCCCCATACCCATAGATCGGCGGGAACGACGTCGTCGTCACCGTGCTCCACGGGAACGTGGGCTCGGTCCCCACCGGCCCAGACTCACCCGACGACGGAGGCGTCGGCGCCGCCCCACTCCCGCCACAGGCCGCCGACACCAACACCACCGCCACCGCCACGAAACGTCGACCCGGGGCACAGCCCACCAACACCTCCATCGCCCGCAGGGCAGCCGGTCGTCAATCGCCTCCCGTCGCCAGGGACGAGCCCGGACCGAAACGCTCCACCAATTCGACGACTTCGGTCCCGTCGAGCAGTTCCACGGACGTCACGCGCTTGCCCTCGAGAACGACGTGGATCGCGCCCGACGGGGGCACCTCCCCCCACGAAGGTCCCGATCCGGTCCCGCCGGGGAGCGGGAGCCGCTCGGCATGAGAGATCTTCCGGTCGCCGAACTGTTCCTCGAAGCCGAGGATCGTCTCTGCTGGTAGCCCCTCCTCCCATACGAGCAGCTCCATCGAGGCGTCGGGAGGACCGAAACCGTGGACGGTCACCAAGCCGAGCGAATCGAGGGCAACGGGGCCGAAGAATCCGTGTCCGGGCAACAACGCACCGACGTACGCCACCTCGGCGGTCGCCGCGGGGTCGTACGTCACGATGATCACCCACCGGACCCACTCGTCGATACCGAGCCCGGTCCTCGCCTCCGGGGTGAACTCCGTCAGATCGAGCTCGGTCATGGGGAGCTGACGGAGGTCGTCGCTGCGGTCCAGCCACGCGTCGAGGGTGATCCGTCCGCCGGGCGTCTCGGCTCGCCGCAGCCGCTCGAGCGTCGCTCCCATCGGGATCGTCTCGAGGGTGATGCCGTCGGCCGTGGCGTACGGGTCGCCGGCGGCCTCGGCGTTCTCCCGTCCGGCGGCCCAGACCGCCCGGCCGTAGGCTTCGAGGTCGGTGGCGAGGGCGACGAGCGCCTCGACCGGATCGCCGTCGGGACCGCGAATCGTGGCGAGGTCGGCAGCGAGAGACTCGGGCGTCCCGGGAACCGGCTCGCCATCGCCGTCCACGATGAGCCTGGCGTGCCACCGGTGACCCTCGAAGACGGAGACGTCCTCGATCGCCCACGCCTCGAGGACGAGGGTGACCTTCGACCCCGCCGACAGCTCGATCCCCCGATCGACGATCGCCTCGAAGGTGGTGCCCTCGGCCGGGACCGCGAAGTGCACCTGCTCGTCGGATCCTCGGATGGGGTAGGGACCTCGCTCGTAGCGAACCCCCTTGGCCCGGAACGCGAAGCTCTGGGTCCCCTCCACCACCACCGGCGTCGGCTCGACCACGATCGCGTCGACGATGCCGACGATCGACCCCCCATCGAGGCGCGGTGGCCCGAAGGTGTCGTAGACCGTGTACATCCGCTCCAAGATGGCGCACCCGGCGAGCAGCACCAGGTAGACGACCACGACACCCAACAGGACCACGAGCGGACGCCTTCGCCGCTTCATCCCCTCACCCTCCTCACGTGTTCCCCATGACCCTGAGTGTCACGTCCATGGACGTGGCCACTACCCAGTCGACGGTCCACGTCGTCCCGCCTCGGGTGATGAGATGCCCTCCCCGACAGGTCTCGACGTCGAGCGACCGAGCTTCGAAGGCGTCGCGAAACCATTCTCTGAGCTGGGGATGGTCCACCCATTCGGATCCCGAGAAGCGCCACGTCGAACGATCGAGATCACCGCACAGATGTATGGCTCCGTAGGTCGGCGTATCCGGATTGGCGCCGTATGCGGCCGGACCGATCACCAGCGTGGTGACGAGTCCGAGGAGCAGTGTGACGGCGGCGACGCCGCGGCTGATATGCATCTGGGACCTCGGAACCAACCCTACGTGTGTGTGTGTGCGGTGTCGAGGGGAGCAGCCGACGAAACAGCCCGCTCGGGGCTGCGCTCCCCTCGGTCGGCGAACAGGCACGCCGAGGAGACCGCCACCCGGAGGTCACCAACCCGGTGGCCGACTACGCCTCGAAGCCGAGCAGGGAGAGGGCCTCGACGAGGTCGGCGGCGACGGGAACCCCGGGAGGGAAGTCGGTCGATCCGACGCCGACGAACCCGGCCCCCGCGGCCACCGCCGCCTCGTGATCCCACGAGCTGTCCCCCACCATCGTGCACGCCGACACCGCCACCCCCACCAACTCGGCGGCGGCGACGAGCTGATCGGGCGCCGGCTTGGGACGAAGCTCCACCCGGCGCCCGACCACCGGCAGGTCGATCCCGTGACGATCCAACGCCGCCCGCGCCGCCGCCGGACCCATCAAGGTCACCACCACCGTCGGAATCCCAGCGATCGCAGCGACGAACCGCTCCACCCCCGGCATCGGCCGCGACGCCTCCACCGCCGCCAACTCGTGCGCCTCGACGAGCTCCGACGCCTCCCGCCAACGCGGATCCCCCGCCCAGGCCACCAACACCTCCATCGCCCGCAGCGTCGCCGACCGCCAGTAGGTTGCCGGAACCCTCGAGGAGGGCAGCTCCCCGAACCGGGTCTCGAGGTCCACCAACGCAGCCCCGTAATCGGTGAAGGACTGGACGTCCACCAGCGTCCGGTCCAGATCGACGAGCAAGCCCCTCACCGACACGCCACCCCCACCACCTCGTCGAAGGACTCCCCGGGACGAGTCGGATCGAACCTCACCACCGACATCCCCGCCGCCCGGGCGCCGGCGAGGTGTACGGGCTGGTCGTCGACGAAGAGGATCCGGGCACGATCCTCGACGCCGAGACGCTCGGCCGCCGCGGTGAAGGCCGCCGGATCGGGTTTCCGCACCTCGGCGTGGGAGAGGTCGATGATCGGGTCGAACCTCGCGAGGATCGCGGCGATCGCCTCGGGTCGGTGGAAGAGCGACAGGTGGTTCGACAGCACCGCGGTCCGCAGCCCGCAGGCGTGGAGCTCGTCGAGGGCAGGTTCGAGCTCCGGCCTGACCACGTCCGTCGCCTCCCCGGCGAAGAGCTCGGCGATGAGCTGCCGCGTCGGGTCCTCGCCGTCGAGGCCCAGGACCGGAGCGAGCCGGCGGGCCTGCATCCCCCAGTAGGCCCGTTCCCCGATCTCGCCGGCGAGGACCCGCCGCCACTGCGGATCCCGTTCGGGTGCGAAGGGCCCGTAGAGCTCGAGGGAGCCCGGTTCGAGACCCCGCCGCCGCTCGAGGCGCGGCGCGAGCTCGAAGGGCGTGTAGAGCACCACGCCACCGACGTCGAAGAGGACGACCTCGAAGGGCACGGCCCCGACGCTAGCGGCGCCCGCGACCGTGCCGTCCCGTTCCCTATCCTCGGGAGGGGAGCCGTCCCACGGAGGAGGATGCCATGACCCCGCTGCGTCGTCTCCTGATCGCGGTCGTCGCCCTCGTCGCCGTCGGCTCGCTCGCGGGGACCGCGGTGGCCGCCGACCCGGTGGAGCTCGGCGGCAAGCTCCGTACCGGCGACCGCGTCGTCGTCGAGACCGACGAGCTCGTCCCGGGCAACCTCTACGTCATCGCCGGCTCCGCGGAGATCCACGGCACCGTCCGCGGCGACCTCGCGGTGACCGGCGGCTCCGTGGTGGTCGACGGCCTCGTCGAAGAGGACCTCCTCGTCCTCGGCGGCAACGTGACCGTCCCCGGCGGGGTCGGCGGCCACGTCGTCGTCTTCGGCGGCAACGTGACGATCTCCGGGCCGGTCGGCGGAGACGTGCTCGCCTCCGGCGGGCGGATCTCCCTCGCCGGCGACGTGGCCGGCGACGTCCGCGCCGGAGCCGGTGAGCTCCGCGTGGCCGGAACCGTCGGCGGAGACGTCGCCTCGGTCGGTGGCTCCACGAACGTCGTCGGCACGGTCGGTGCCGACCTCCTCGTCGCCGCCGGCGAGCTCCGCATCGACGGGACGGTCCGTGGCAGCGCGGTGGGCACCGCCGGCACCTACGAGCGACGAGGCAGCGTGGGCGGCGACGAGCGCATCACCCTGCCAGAGCGCACCGAACCCGCGCCGGGAGATCGGGTCCTCTCCGGGGTCTTCCGGTTCCTCGCAGTGCTCGTCGTCACCGTCGCGGTCGTCCTCGTCGCCCGCCGATCCGTCGACCGGATCGTCGACACCGCCGTCGACCGGCCCGGCTGGAGCCTCCTCGCCGGCCTCGTGGCGTTCGCCGGAGCGATCGTCGCCCTCGTCGCCACGATCGTCGTCGGCATCGTCGTGAGCTTCGCCTTCGCCGCCGCTCGGCTCGGTCTCGTCGTCGCCACCTACTGGTTCGCCTTCGGGGTCCTGTGGGTCGTCGTCGGGTTCACGGCCTTCGTCGTCGCGAACTTCGGAGCGCCCATCGTCGTCGGCCTCGGCGCCGGGAAACTCGCCGGAGTCTCCCTCGACGCCACCGCGAGCCGCATCGGCGTCCTCGCCGCGGCCGTCGCCGCCTACACGGTCCTCGTCGCCTTGCCCTGGGTCGGCGGGCTCTTCGGGTTCCTCGCCTTCCTCCTCGCCCTCGGCGCGCCCATCCTCGCGTTCCGGGCAGCGCGAGAGGCCGGCGACCGGCCCGAGCCCGCGGTGTCGTGAGCCTCAGTAGTTCTCCGGCAGCGACGGCCCGGGCATGCGGATGAGGAGGAGCTTCGCCTCCTCGTAGCCGCCGTTGTGGAACCGGTAGCGCTCCCCCTCGCCGATGTGGAGCAGGTCCCCGGGACGGACGTGGACGGTCGCTCCATCGACCTCGAACTCGACGTCGCCGGCCAGGCCGACGTAGATGCGATGCCGCTTCAGGTTCTCCCGCTCGGGTCGATCGGCGCCGATGGGCACGACCACCTCGGCGATCGACCCTTCCTCGAACGCCCCCGGGGTGAGCTCCCGGAGGGTGAAGTCGGCGAAGGAGAACGGCTTCGTCTCGTCGTGGGCGACGAACTCCATGAGCCCATGCTATCGGACCGTCACCGGGCTCGATCCCCGAAGACGACCCGACGGACGTCGGGCGGCGACCAGCCGTCGGGTTTGAGCTGCTTCCCGTCGGCGCGGCGGGGACCGGAGCGCTTCCGCAGGTTCGCGGCGTGGACCTCCTCCACGACGGCGTCGGCGTCGATCCCGGCGACGACGAAGGTCCCGTAGACGACGTAGAGGAGATCGGCGAGTTCTCGGGCCAGGGCGACGAGGTGGTCGTCGGTGGGCGCGGCGAGGAGCCGGTCGAAGGCCTCGCGGACCTCGGCGGCCTCCTCCTCGACGAGGGCCCGCCGCAGGGCGAGGGTCGCCGGGTCGGGGATCCGGGGCCCATCGGGGACGTACCCGTCGACGATCCGGTGGAACTCGCGGAGTCGTTCCTGGTTCGTCACGGAACCGAGGCTACCCGGCCCGACCGGCCCGTCGTCGATGGCGGCTCGCCGACCCGTCGAATCCGGAGCGGTCGCGGCGTCTCTCTCCATGGAGCACGTCGACGAAGGAGGAACATCATGAGACGTCTGCTCGTCATCGGCGCCACCGTGCTCGCCCTCGGCGCCACCGCGGCGACCGCCTGGGCCGGGACCGGCACGGTCGCGGTCGACGGAAGCTCGGAGCTCGATCCCATCGTTGCGCGGGTGCTGAATCGGTTCCGCCGGGCGTGGCAGTGGACCCTCCGCGACGGCGTCGTCGCGGTGGTCGACGCGGCGCACGACGTCGCCGAGCCCCTCCGCGATCGGGTGGGCGACGGGGCACACGACCGGGTCCGGGACCGAGCCCGGGAGGTCGTGGACCTCGCCCGGGACGTCGCCGACCCCCTCCGAGACCGAGTCGCCGACCGTCGGGTCGACCATCACGCGTCCGGCGACCACCCCCGCGACTGCATCGTCGCCGACCGAGGCACCGACCTCGACTGCGCCCACGATCGGGCTCGGGATCGTCGAGCCGACCGGGCCACGGACCACCGCGGCGGCGACGGCAACCGGGAGATGGACCACCACGGCGATGGTCCCCGGGGTCACGGCGAGGGCTGAGGTCGACCGGTACCGTTCCGAGGTGCCACCGCCGTCGACCGACCTCGACCGTCTCGTCGCCGGGATCCGAGAACGCTCCGAGGGGGCGTTCTCGGATCTCCATCGTCTCCTCGCCGACGATCTCCTCACCTACGCCTACGGCATGCTCCGCGACCGCCAGGCCGCCGAAGACGCCGTCCAGCAGGCCTTCCTCGAGCTCGCCCGCACCGCCGACACCTTCCGCGGCGACGGCCGTTCCCTGCGTGCCTGGCTCTACCGCGCCGTCCGCTTCAACTGCCTCGACGAGCTCCGACGGCGGCGACGACGACCGGAGCGGCCCACCGCGGATCCCCCCGACCACCCGACGATCGCCGACACGCCCGACCTCGGCCTCGATCCCGAGCTCGAAGCGGCCATGGCGGAGCTCACCGAGCGCCAACGCAGCATCGTGATCCTCAAACACGTCCTCGGCTTCTCCGGCGCCGAGATCGCCGCGATCCTGGGGACCAACCGCGCCGCCGTGTACGCCGCCGCCGCGAGGGCCGAGCGACACCTCCGCCGCTCTCTCGCCCCCGTCGAATCGAGGAACGGCCCGGCGTCCGAAAGGGGGGAGGAACGATGACCGACGATCGACTGCGCGACCGACTCCGGAGCGCCTACCGGATCGAGATGGGCGACGAGACGCGGCGGCGGCAGCTCGCCGCGATCGCCGCGACCCTCCAGGAGGGGCCCGACGTCGTCCCGGCGGCCGCGCCGTGGCGACGCCGCCTCGCCGCCCTCGTCGCCGCCGCCACCGCCCTCGGCCCCGCCGCCGTGGCTGTCGCCGCCGAAGGCAGCCTGCCCGGCGACCTCCTCTATCCCGTCAAGCGGGTGACCGAGGACCTCCGGGCGGTCGTCGATCCCACCGTCGTCGCCCGACACCGCCTCGACGAGGTCGAGCGCCTCGCCGAACGCGGCGATCCGGCCGCCGACCTCTCGGTGCTCCTCGACGAAGCCGACCGGGCGATCGACGACACCGGAGACCCGCCCGAGCTCCGCGACCGCTGGCGGGCCGTGGCCGAGCGCCTCGGGCACGGCCCATCGATCGACGCCCCGCCGGGTGGGAGCTCACCCCAGGACGTCCCCCGCACCGGAGACGAGGGGACGATCGACCATCCCCCGAACGACGGCGTCGTCGACCACGACGAACCCGGAGGCGGAGCCACCGACCACGACGGGACCGACGGCGGACCCACCGACCACGACGGCCCGGCCGCCGGGAAGACCGACCCGATGGAGGGAGACGACGGGCCGGGCGGAACGGGAGGTCCCAGAGACCACGACGGAGGGGACCGGGACGGCGGCGACCACCACGGCTGATCAGCGGGCGTCCAGGATCTCCCGGAGGTGCCGAAGCTGGTCGGCCACCGAGGAGAAGCTGCCTCCACCGGGCGTCCGCCGAGCTTCGACGGAGCCCCTCGGATCGATACGGTCGAGGTCCTCCGGCACGAACCCCGGGTGGGCGCCTTCGAGGTCCTCGAAGGCGACCGTGACGAGGGTCCGTCCCTCGGCCACGAGCCGAGCCACGAGCCTCCCGACCGCGGCGTGGGCCTCCCGGAAGGGCACCCCCCGGGCGACGAGCGCCTCGGCGAGGTCGAGGGCCGTCACCCACGGCGAGGGAGGAGGCGGGTCGAACTCGGCCGTGGCCACCATCCCGGCGAGGGCGGCGAGGGCCTCGGTGAGGACGTCGTCGGCGTGGAAGACCGCCCGCTTGTCCTCCTGCAGGTCCCGATCGTACGAGAGCGGGAGGCCCTTCTCGAGGGCGAGGATCCCGGTGAGGTCGCCGATCACCGACGCCGCCTTCCCCCGGGCGAGCTCGGCGATGTCGGGGTTCTTCTTGTGGGGCAGCGCCGACGAACCCGTCGTGTACCGATCCGCCAGCCGAACCCAGCCGAACTCCTCGCTCGCCCACAGCACGAGCTCCTCCGACATTCGCGAGAGCGTCACCATCGCCGCCGCACAGGCGAACACGAACTCGGCGGCGAAGTCGCGGGCCGCGACGGCGTCGAGGCTGTTGTCGAAGACGCGGGGGAACTTCAGGTACTCGGCGACGAGCTCGGGATCCAGCGGGAGGCTCGACCCGGCCGCCGCCCCCGCCCCCAAGGGCGAGACGTCGATCCGGTCCCGGGCGTCTCGGAACCGTTCGGCGTCCCGGACGAGGCGCCAGGCGTGGGCGAGGAGGTGGTGGGCGAGGGGGATCGCCTGGGCTTGCTGGAGGTGGGTGTAGGCGGCCACGATCGTCTCCCCCACCTCCTCCGCCTTCGCCACGAGCACGGCGACGAGGTCGTAGAGCTGGTCGATCCGCCGGTCGCAGGCCCGTCGCAGGTAGAGCCGGAGGTCGAGGCACACCTGGTCGTTCCGGGATCTCCCGGTGTGGAGCTTTCCCGCCACCGGACCGACGAGCTCGTAGAGTCGCCGCTCCACCGCCGAGTGGACGTCCTCGTCCTCGGGGAGGAACTCGAAACGACCCTCGTTCGCCTCGGCGAGGATGCGATCGAGTCCCTCGGTGAGCGTCACCGTCTCCTCGGCGGTGAGGAGCCCCACCTCGCCGAGCATGGCGACGTGGGCCCGGGACCCGGCGACGTCCTCGGTGAGGAGACGACGGTCGATCGGGTCGACGGTGAACCGCCAGAGGGTGTCGTCGGGCGGCTCGGCGAACCGCCCGCCCCACAGCGTCACGGCCGGCTCCCCATCACTCCCCCTCCCCGAGGCGCTTCTCGGCGAAGGTCCGCAGCCGCAGCGACTGGAGGCGGATGAACCCGGTGGCGTCGGCCTGGTCGTAGACCTCGTCCGCCTCGAAGGTGACCGTCGCCTCGTCGTAGAGCCCGTGGGTGTCGGACCGGCGGCCTTCGACGATCGCCTGGCCCTTGAAGAGCCGCACCCGAGCCTCGCCGTTGACCCGACGTTGCACGTCGTCCATGAAGGCCTGGAGGGCTTCCCGTTCCGGCGAGAACCAGAAGCCGTTGTAGACCATCTCGGCGTAGCGATTCGACAGCTCGTCGCGCAGGTGCATGACCTCCCGATCGAGGGTGATGGACTCGACGGCCCGATGGGCGTGGTAGAGGATCGTGCCGCCCGGCGTCTCGTAGACGCCGCGGCTCTTCATCCCCACGAACCGGTTCTCGACGATGTCCACCCGGCCCACCCCGTGACGTCCGCCGAGCTCGTTGAGTCGTTCGAGGAGCTCCACCGGCCCGAGCTCGACGCCGTTCACCGACACCGGATCGCCGTTGCGGAACCCGATCGTGACGACCTCGGGGGTGTCGGGTGCCGCCTCGGGGTCGGTGGTCATCCGGAACATCTCGGCGGGAGGCGCCGCCCACGGGTCTTCGAGCACCCCGCCTTCGTAGGAGACGTGGAGGAGGTTCGCGTCCATCGAATAGGGTCGCTCGGGTGTCACCGGGACCGGGATCCCGTGGGCCTCGGCGTAGGCGACGAGATCGGCCCTGCCCTTGAGCTTCCATTCCCGCCATGGGGCGATGACCCTGATGTCGGGCTTCAGCGCGTAGGCGGACAGCTCGAAGCGGACTTGGTCGTTGCCCTTCCCGGTGGCGCCGTGGGCGATGGCGTCCGCGCCGAGCTCCTCGGCGGCCCGAACGAGGCCCTTGGCGATCACCGGTCGGGCCAGGGAGGTGCCCATGAGGTAGTACCCCTCGTAGAGGGAAGAGGCTCGGAAGGCGGGGAAGACGTAGTCGCGAACGAACTCCTCCCGGAGGTCCTCGGCGATCGCCTCGACGGCGCCGGTGGCGAGGGCCTTCTCCCTCGCCTCGTCGACCTCGTCCCCCTGACCGACGTCGGCGGTGTAGGCGACGACCTCCGCCCCGTATTCCTCGATGATCCACCGCAGGATCACCGAGGTGTCGAGGCCCCCGCTGTAGGCGAGCACGACCTTGCGGATTCCCTTCATGTCACTCCTCGTTCGATCATCGCGGCCACCGCCGCGCCTCCCACGTCCTCGGCGGCGACGACGAGCACGGTGTCGTCGCCGGCCACCGTTCCGAGCACCCCCTCGAGCTCCGCCCCGTCGAGTCGCCCGGCCACGAGATGCGCCGCGCCGGGCGGTACCTTGAGGACGACGAGGTTCCCCGAGGCGAGGACCGCCTCGACGTAGGCGTCGATCACCCTGCGGAGCTCCGCCCGGGCCTCGTCGACGGCCGGGTCGTCGACGAGCTCGTAGCGGGCCTCCGACCCGTCGCGGATCCTCCGGGCCCCCACCGCGCCGAGATCCCGCGACACCGTGGCCTGGGTCACGTCGAAGCCCTCGAGGGCGAGGAGCTCGCGGAGCTGCCGCTGGTTCTCGATCCGGCGCGTCGCCAGGAGGCGGCGGACGAGTCGGCGGCGGGCTTCGGTGCGGTTCACCCCGCGGCCTCCCTCGTCACCATCGTGCCGATCCCCTCGGGGGTGAAGATCTCGAGGAGGAGCGCGTGTTGGATCCTCCCGTCGAGGATGTGGGCCCGTTCCACCCCGCCCTCGAGCGCCTCGATGCACGACCGGAGTTTCGGGAGCATCCCGGCCGACACCGACCCCGACTCGACGAGGGCCCGGAGACCGGCGACGTCGATCTGGGAGATGAGGGAGTCCTCGTCGCCGAGGTCCCGGTAGAGGCCCTCGACGTCGGTGAGGTAGACGAGCTTCGCCGCTCCGAGGGCCTTGGCGAGGGCCCCGGCGGCGGTGTCGGCGTTGAGGTTGTAGGTGCGGCCGTCCTCGCCCCGAGCGAGGGGGGCGATCACCGGTACGTAGCCCTGGGCCTGGAGCGATTCGACGATGCCGGGATCGACGTGGGTGATCTCCCCGACGAACCCGAGCCGCTCGTCCCGGGCTCGGGCCACGAAGAGGTTCCCGTCGAGGCCGCTGAGCCCCGTCGCCACCGAGCCGTGGGCGTTGACGAGCCGCACGATGTCGGGATTGATCTCCCCGGCGAGGGTGGCCTGGACCACCCGGATCGTCTCGGCGTCGGTGACTCGGAGGCCGTCGATCCACTGCGGTTCGATGCCCCGCTGGCCCATCGCCCGGGAGATGTGCGGGCCTCCCCCGTGGACGATCACCGGACGGATACCGACGTAGTGGAGCATGGCGACGTCGTCGGCGAAGGAGCTCCGCAGGTCCTCGTCGACCATCGCCGATCCTCCGTACTTGACCACGACGGTCTTGCCTCGGTAGGCCTTGATGAACGGCAGGGCCTCGGAGAAGATCCGAGCCTTCCCCATCGACATCGCGATCCGGGACTTCGTCGCCGCGGGCGTGGAGTGGCCGGTGGTCATGATCGCTCCGCGTTGAACCGCACGTAGTCGGGGGTCAGGTCCGTGGTGAAGACCACGGCCCGGCCCGTCCCCACCCCGAGGTCGACCCGGAGCTCGAAGTCGCCTTCGGCGAGGCGCTCCACCAAGGCGGCCTCGTCGAACTCCGCGGGTCGGCCCTCGGCGGCCACCTGGACCCCCTCGAACCAGACCGAGAAGCGCTCCGGTTCGAAGTCGATCGAGGTGGCTCCGAGGGCGCCGAGGAGCCGTCCCCAGTTGGGGTCTCCGCCGTGGAAGGCGGCCCGGACGAGCGCCGAGTCGGCCATGGCCCTCCCCGCCTCCCGGGCCTCCACGTCGTCGGCGGCACCGGTGATCTCCATGACGACCACCCGCTCGGCTCCCTCGGCGTCGGCGGCGAGTTGCTCGACGAGATGGACGGCCGCCGTCGTGACGGCTCCGGCGAGCTCGAGGGGCGACGGTCGGTGGCCGGAGGCCCCGGAGGCGAGGAGGATCACCGCGTCGTTCGTCGAGGGGCATCCGTCGAGGTCGAGGGCATGGAAGGAGCGGTCGACGGCTCCCGTGAAGGCCTCGGCGAGGACCTCGTCGTCGACGACGGCGTCGGTGGTGAGCACGGCGAGCATCGTCGCCATGTCCGGTCGCACCATGCCCGCTCCCTTCGCCATCCCGCCGACGACGAAACCGTCGGCTTCGACGACGGTGGTCTTCGGCACCGTGTCGGTGGTCATGATGGCCCGGGCCGCCGCGTCCCCAGCCTCCTCGTCGTCGCCGAGCACCTCGGCGGCGGCGGCGATCCCGGCTCGTACGGCCTCGATGGGGAGGTAGGCGCCGATCGGCCCGGTGGAGCAGACGAGGACTTCCTCGGGGGCGCAGCCCACGGCCTCGGCGGTGGCCTCCGCCATCGTGCGGGCGTCCTCGAGGCCCCGGGGGCCCGTCCCGGCGTTCGCACACCCGGAGTTGACGACCACCGCCCGGCTCCTCGGCGCCGCGGCCCGGTGGCGACGGCTCACCACCACGGGGGCCGCCGCGGCCCGGTTCGTCGTGAAGGCGGCGGCGGTCACCGCCGCCTCGGCGGCCACGACGAGGGCGAGGTCGGGGTCCCCCGTGGGTTTGATCCCGCAGGCGACGCCGGCGGCGACGAAGCCGGCGGGGCCGACGACGCTCACGGCATCCAGCCTTCGACGGGGAGACCCGCGGCCTCGTCGAAGCCGAACATGAGGTTCGCGCACTGGACGGCCTGCCCGGCGGCGCCTTTGACGAGGTTGTCGATCGCGGCGACGACGACGGCGATCCCACCGCGTCGGTCGTGACGGACGTGGAGGAGCGCCCGGTTCGACCCCACCACCCAGCGAGTCTCCGGCGGACGATCGACGACCTCGACGAAGGGAGCCTTCGCGTAGGCACGGCCCAGGGACTCGGCGAGGTCGTCCTCGATGACCCCGGGCTTCGTCCGGACCCAAGCGGTGGAGAGGATGCCCCGCTGCATGGGGACGAGGTGGGGGGTGAAGAGGACCCGCACCGGGTCGGTGACGATCGCCTCGAGGGCCCGTTCCATCTCCGGCTGATGGCGGTGCTCGAGGATCTTGTACGCCCGAACCGACTCGTCGACGGCGCCGAAGACGAGGGCTTCGGTCACGGCTCGCCCGGCTCCCGACGCCCCCGACTTCGCGTCGACGACGATGCCCGAGGGCTCGACGAGGCCGTCACGCAGGAGCGGCGCGACCGACAGGACCGCCGCGGTCGGGTAACAGCCCGGAGCCGCCACCCGATCGCTTCCCACGACCTCGGCCCGGAAGAGTTCGGGAAGTCCGTAGGCCCACCTGCCGAGCTCCTCGGGCCGGGGATGGTCGACACCGTAGGCCTCCCGGTAGCGGTCCGGTCCGTCGAAACGAAAGTCACTTCCCAGGTCGACGACGCGGAGCCCCCGATCGAGGAGCTCGAGGGCCGGGCCCGCCGATGCGCCGTGGGGGAGGGCGAGGAAGGCGAGACGCGCCCCCGAGGCGGCGACGGCGGCCGGATCCCAGGGGGAGAGGATCCGACCGCCGCCGCTCAGGTGAGGATGGACCTCGGCGAGGGTCTTCCCAGCCGTCGCATGGCCCACGAGGATCGCCGCCTCGAAGACGGGGTGGCGATCGACGAGCCGGACGAGCTCACCTCCGACGTAACCGGAGGCACCGACGACGGCGACGGGTACGGATTCGGGCACCCACACAGTCTATACGCATATGCAGAGAATCATGCAACCCCGGGCTCGTCCTCCTCACGCCCGACGGCGCCGAGGAGGACGCCGCCGGCGGCGAGGAGCACGAAGCCGACGAGGAGCACGACCCCCGCCTCGAAGCCGGTCCTCGGGAGGGCCTCCCGACGGAAGGCGAAGTTCACGTCGAGGACGGCCTGTCCGGCCACGAGCGTCTGGACGACCTGCAGGTCGAGCACCCCGTCCTTCGAGAAGGACTGCTCGAGCCCCGCGGGGATCGTCGACGAGACGAGGCGGACGGTGTAGGTCCCCGGTGGGATCCCCTCGAAGCGATACCCGCCCTCGGCGTCGGTCGTCGCCACGGCCACGATGAGGTCGGAGGCGTCGAGGAGCTCGACCACCACCCCGGCGATCCCCTCCTCACCGGGATCCTTCAGGCCGTCGCCGTCGTCGTCGATCCAGACCGTCGATCCCACGCTCGCCGGCTCGGCGATCCCGAAATCGACCCGACCGTGACCGCCGACGGGCAGGGTCACGGCATCCGTCGTCGCCGTCGTGGGAACCGTACCGGTCGGGGTCGTGGTGTCGTCGAGCTCGACGTCGTAGGCACCCGCCGGCAGCGACGGGAGCACCCAGCTCCCATCGGCACCGGTGACGACCGGAATCGTCACGGCGCCCTCCGGTCCGTGCCAGACGACCCGCACGGTCACGTTCGGGACCCCGGACTCCGCCGGGTCGACGATCCCGTCGCCGTCGACGTCGCTCCACACCGTCCCCTCGAGGGAGGCGTCGCCGACGATCCCGAAGTCGACGTCCCGGCGATCCTCGGCGAAGGCCAGGGTCACCGCCGACGTCCCCGGGTCGCCGCCGTCGACGTCCACCGAGGCGGTAGTGCCCGGCGGCAGGTCGTCGCCGTCGAGGGCGACCGAGTAGGCGCCGGCGACGAGCCCGGGCACCACGTACGAGCCGCCGTCGGTGGTCCGCACGACGACGACGTCGTCACCCCCGCCGGCCACCCCGTCCGCCCCGAGCCAGGTCACGGTCACGTCGACGCCCCCCACGCCGGGCTCACCGGCGTCCTGGGTGCCGTCGGCGTCGAGGTCGAGCCACACGAAGTCCCCGAGGGAGCTCGTGCCTCGATACCCGAAGTCCTGGTCGAGATCCGTCGCCCCGGCGGGGAGGACCACCGCGGAACGGTCGTCCACGCCGCCGTCGGGATCGGCCGTGGCGGCCACGTCCGCCGGGAGGTCGCCACGGTCCACGACCACCTCGAAGCTCCCGGCGGGCAGGTGGTCCACCCGCCAGCCGCCGGCGGCATCCGTGGTATCGGCGAAGGCCACGTCGTCGCCGTTGCCGAGCACCCCGTCGGGACCGGCCCAGGTGACCGTCACGTCGACGCCGGGGAAGCCGGGCTCGTCGGGATCCTGGGAACCGTCGCCGTCGAGGTCCCACCAGATGCGGTCACCGATCGACCCGGTACCCGCGTAGCCGAAGTCGGCCGTGTCGTGGGTGGCGCCGCCGGACAGTCCGACGACCTGGGAGGTCTCGTCGTTCCCTCCGTCCTCGTCGAAGGTCGCGGCCATGCCGGTCGGCACGCCCCCGGTGACGTCGACCCGGAAGTCGCCGTCGGGGAGCCGCTCGACGAGGTAGCCGCCGGCGCCGTCGGTGGCCGCCGCCGGGAAGGCGAGGTCGTCGCCGGTGCCCAGCACGCCGTCGAGACCGGCCCAGGTGACGGTCACCTCCACCCCGGCGATGCCCGGCTCGCCGGCGTCCTGGACGCCGTCGGCGTCGAGGTCGTGCCAGACGAGGTCGCCGACGGCGTTGTCGCCGGTGTACCCGAAGTCGGCGTCGCTCACGGCCTCACCCGTCGCCAGGGTCACCGTCGTCGACCCGTCGAGGGTGCCGTCCCGGTCCGAGGTCGGGTTCGCCACCCCCGGCAGGCCGCCGAGGACGTCGACGTCGAACTGCCCGGCGGGGAGGTTGACGAACAGGTAGTGGCCGGTGGCGTCGGTGAAGCGGGTCTGGACGACGTCGTCGGGAGTGCCGAGCACCCCGTCGGGACCGTACCAGGTGAGGCGGACCTCCACGCCGGCGATGCCCGGCTCGGTGGGATGGTCCTGCACCCCGTCCCCGTCGGTGTCCCACCACACCCGATCGCCGATGGAGCCCGAGCCGCCGTAGCCGAAGTCGGCGGTGAGATGGGCGGTGGCATCGGGCAGGGTGACGACCGTCGTCGAGTCGAGGCCCCCGTCCTCGTCGAAGGTGGCGATCAAACCCGTCGGCAGCGTCGCGGTGTCCACGGACACCCGGTAGTCCCCCGGGTTGAGGCCGTCGAAGAGGTAGTTCCCCGCGGCGTCCGTGACCTCACCGAAGGTCACGTCGTCACCGTTGCCGAGCACCCCGTCGGGACCGGGCCAGACGAGGGTGACGGTGACCCCCGGGATGCCGTCTTCACCGGGATCCTCGATGCCGTCGAGGTCGCCGTCGAGCCAGACGGTGTCGCCGATCGAGCTCGAGCCGCGGTAGCCGAAGTCGACGTCGGTGCGGTCCTCTCCGGCCCCGAGGGTGGCCGCGGCGGCCCCGTCGGGCGATGTCGTACCGTCGTCGAGGTCGTAGGTGGCTCCCATGCCCGTCGGCAGCGTGGCGCCGTTCACCGTCGTCGTGTAGGAGCCCGCCGGGAGGTTCGGGACGCTCCAGGTGCCGTCGGCGGCGGTGGTCGCCGAGTAGGCGACGTCGTCGGCGGTCCCGACGACCCCGTCGAAGCCGGCGAAGACCACGGTGAGCCCGACGCCGCCGAGGCCCGGCTCGTCGACGTCCTGGACCCCGTCGCCGTCACGGTCGAACCACACCCGGTCCCCGAGGGAGCCGGTCCCCGTGTACCCGAAGTCGACGTCGCGTTCGACGCCATCCTCGGCGAGCGTGCCGTTCCACACCCCGTCGGGGGAGGCGGTCCCCCCGTCGAGATCGTAGGAGGGAGCGAGGCCCGCGGGGAGGTCGGTGGGGTCGACCACGACGCGGTAACTCCCGCCGGGGAGCCGATCCACCAGGTACGTTCCGTCGGCCGCGGTGGTCGTCGTGTGGGTCTCGTCGTCGGCGGTGCCGAACACGCCGTCGGGTCCGAGGTAGGTGACGGTCACGTCGACGCCGCCGAGGCGCGGCTCACCGGCGTCGATCACGCCGTCGGCGTCGACGTCGAACCAGACGGTGTCGCCGATCGAGGCGAGGTCGAGCTCGACGTAGGCCCGTGACGGCGGCACGTCGTCGTAGTTGCGGTAGGGATACTGCGGATTCGCGGTTCGGGTCGCCTCGGGGACGCCCCAGTAGGACGGGACGTCGGCGGTGTTGAGGATCTCCTCGGCGAGCACGACCTCGTCGGCGACCGTCGCCGGCCACACGTCGGCGCTGTAGGTGATCACCACGTCGGCCCCGGGAGCGAGGGGCCCATCGATCGACCACGACAGCGTCCCGTCGCTGAGATCGCCGTCGACGACCGTGTAGGCCACGCCGTTCGACGTCCCCGAGGTCACCACGGCGTTGACGAGCCGGGCGTCGGGGGTGTCGGTGACCGTGAGGTCGTAGGCGTCCGAGGTGCCGGTGTTCCTGATCGTGAGCTGATAGGTGAGGGTCTCCCCCGGCAGCGCCCGGCGGGAGGTCACCGGCGTGGCGCCGTCGAGGACCCGCTTGGAGATCGTCAGCCGAGGCTCGACGATGCTCTCACCGACCGACGCCGGGGTGCCGACGACGTCGTAGTTCGGGCTGTCGGGCACCACGGTGATCGTGCCGAGCTCGTCGGTCTGGTTGCCGTAGACGTTCACCGAGTTCGTCAGGGTCGCCCCCGAGGTCGCGGCCGGGTCGTCGTCGACGTAGGCGTCGAAGACGATCGTGACGATCCGGTCGTCGCTCGACGGCGTCGTGAGGTCCCCGAGGAACCAGCCGACGTCGCCCCCGGTGGGGGTGAGCTCGGCGATGCCGGTGATGTCGGGCGAGCACGCCCCGCCGCCGGCCGCCTGGCACGACGTCGAGACCGTGTAGCCGGGCGACAGGACCCGGATCCCGCTCGGGAGCTGGTCGATGACCGTCACGTCGTACTGGATGACGTTCGCCGGGAGGGTCACCTCCACGGTGTAGCGGATCGGCTCGCCGATCGTCGCCGAGGTCGGGGTCACGGTCTTCGTGATCGACGAGCGGGGTGCGGTCACGGTATTCGAATCGGTGGCCGAGTAGCTCGTCCGCTCCCCCGTGGGGGTGCCGTCGAGGGAGGAGGCGGTGACCGCCACGGTGTTCGTCATCGTGCCGTTCGTCACCACCGAGTCGGCGACCTTCGCCCGGTAGGTCAGCGTCACCGAATCGCCCGGGTCGATCCGGTCGAGGGCGGCGACCTCCGCCGGGGTCCAGGTGATCGTCCGGGCCGCCTCGTCCCACAGGCCGCCCGAGGGCGGCACGGTGCCGTTGCCGACGAGCGGGGCGTCGGCGGCGTCGACCGGGGTGAGCTCGGTGGGCAGGGTGTCGACGACGACGACCTCGTGGGCGGGCGAGACGAAGTTCCCCGAGGTGTTCGTGACCACGATCGTGTAGTCGACGACGTCGCCGGGTTGGACGTTCGTCACCGACGAGGACTTCGTCACGGTGAGGTTCGGCTCGACGACCCACGTCGACACCGCGGTGTTCTTGCCCCGGATGGCCCCCGATGCATTCTCGTACCGCAGCCTCGCCTGGTTGTTGATGAGGTCGCCGCGATCTTGGCCGGCATCGTCCCGGACCCGCGCCGAGAAGGTGATCTCGAAGGTGTCGTCACCCGACCCCGCCGCGTTGACGTACGGGTCGGGGAAGGTGAGGACGATCGTTCCTCCGGCGTCGCTCAGGGTGAACCCGGCGGGGAGCGCCCCGCCGTCGAGGGTGGCGGCGACGTCGCCGAGGTAGTCGAGGCGGGAGGTGTCGATGGCGTCGGTGATCGTGGCGGCGTGGAGGCTCGTGCCCTCGGGGATCACGGCGGTGACGGTGTAGGAGATCACCTCGCCGATCGCCGCGTGGAGGTCGGGGTCGTTCCCGGGCTCGGTCACGCTCGTCGTCCGGCCCTTCGTCAGGGTGACGTCCCGGGTGAAGACCCGGGAGGTGTCGTCGGCGGCCGTCGTGTTCGAGGCCGGGGCCGACGGGTCGACGTTGTTCGCCGGGACGTAGACGAAGCGGTCGCCCTGGTTCGTGTCCGACTCGTACTTCACGACCCCGGCGGTGTTCACGAAGAACTGCCCGGCCGTGGCGACGAGGTCGGGCACGGTGACGTCGTAGGTGAAGGTGCGGCTCGTCCCGGCGGGCACGTCGATGCCGGTCGAGGGCCACTCGATCCGATCGGGGTCGGGGGTCGCGTTGCAGATCCCGCCGTCGGAGACGTTCGAGACCATCGCGCAGGTGAACGGGGAGGGCAGGACGTCCCAGACCTGGACGTCGAGGGCGTCCCGGGTGCCCGAGTTCGTCACGTCCACCCGGTAGGTGATCGTGTTCCCGCCCACGATCTCGACGTCGTCGACGTCGGGCCCGTTGCCCCCGGCCGGCACGCCGTCGACGTCGCGGACGCCCTTGACGAGGGAGAGCTCCGGTTCGGCCCAGAGCGCATCGGCGTCGTCTCGGTACTGGAACACCTCGCCGGGGGTGTTCGTGAAGGTGAACTTCATGAGGTTCTGGGGTAGATCGGCCGACGAGGCGGCGGTGGCGTCGGTGATCTTCGAGGTGACGACGAGCTCGAGGACCTGGGCGCCGGCGTCGACGGTGGCCGACGTCACGCTCCACGACAGCACGCCCTGGGCGGCCCCGCTGCCGTCGAAGGAGATGTCGCCGACGGGCACGGTGTTGTTCGCCCCGGTCGTCCACGACTGGTACTCGAAGCCGGCGGGGAGGAAGTCGTCGATCGACGAGCCGGCGGTGTCGAGGGTGGCCGGATAGTCGACCCGCAGTCGCCAGCAGACGACGTCGCCGGGACCGTAGGGGCCCGCCTGGTCGGCGTCCCAGGTCAGCCCGCTCCCGTCGCCGCAGGAGTAGACGGCCGGGCCGGGCACCGACACCTCCTTCGAGATGACGACCGGTCCCGCCTCCTGACCGGCGGAGCTCTCGTCGGCGACGTTGCGGCCGTCGGCGACGGCGGTGAGCGACACCGTGTTCACCCACGAGTCCTCGGCGAGCACCGGGGAGGCGTCGGCGAAGTTCTCCTGGTAGTTCTGTCGGACCCGGGTGGAGAAGGTGATCGTGCGGGTGTCCGACCGGGTCATGGATCCCAGCCCGGCGGTCGAGTCGAAGTCCCACTCGAGGGTCCAGGTCCCGTCGGCGTTCTCGGTGGCCGAGGTGTAGGGGTGGCTCGGCGCGCCGGCGATCTGGCATTCGGCGTCGGGGCTGCCGGCCTCGAGCGGACACAGGCCGTCGGGCACCGTGTCGGTGACGACGATCGAGTGGACGTTCCCCGACCCGATGCCGGCGTTGTCGACGTACTCGGAGGTCTCGATCACGAGCGTCCAGGTGTCCACGTCGCCCTGATCGATGACGGTGTCGTCGACGGACTTGTGGATCGAGACGTCCTCTGCGGTGACGGTCTTCGTCGCCGAGTCGGTGTAGTCGACGCCGCGGGAGTCGTAGTCGCCGGTGGCCACGGCGAGGTTCGTGAGGGCGAGCTCGCCGGTGGTCTCCTCGGTCGACGGTCCGGTGTTGTTGTCGAGGTTGGCGGCCTGCAATCCCGAGGCGGGGGTCGGGGCGCCGCCCGGCCACGTCGTGGTGTTCTCGAACCTGGGGATGCCGGCGACGTAGTGGAGGGTGAAGGTCTCCCCCGCGGCGAGGGTGTCGGTGCCGAAGCCGGCGAGGAGGGTCGCCTCGTCCCAGACCACGTGGGTGTAGACGGCGTTCGGCATCGGCCCGGCCCCGTCGGGGTCGGCGACGACGGTGTCGACGGACGACGGGGCGAGGCAGCCCTCCCGGGTGCCCGTCGGGATCGAGGGGGCGTTGCCGGGGTTGAGGGGCCCCGAGCCCGGGTACTCCTCGGCCGAGGAGTTGTCGACGTTCCCGCAGGCGAGGAACTCCAGGCCGGCGGGGATCCAGTCCTCGACGACGAAGGACGCCGTCGGGTTCACGTAGTTGTTCTGGACGACGATCGTGTAGAGGGTCTGGTGGTCGTGGACGCCGCGGAGGAGCTCCGCCTCGGTGTTCGGTTCGGTCTTCGCCACCTCGAAGGGCACGAGCGTCGTCGACGCGCTCGCCGTGTCCCACCCGGTGTAGTCCCCGCTGGGGAACCCGGCCGCGTCGAAGTCGGGAACCGTCCGGGGATCGGTGTTCGCGTAGGCGCCGGCGTCGATCGTGAACGAGTCGCCGACGTCGTAGGAGCCGGTGGCGTGGGCGACGTCGAAGGAGATCGACACGGTGGTCCCGGCGATCGTGTCGGAGACGTTCTCCCAGATGATCGTCGTCTCGCCCGGGTTCGGCTGGTTCGCCACGGTCCGGGTCGGAGCGACCGAGAAGCCGCTCGCGGAGACCCCCGCCGGGAGCACGGCTCGATAGGAGAGGTTGTACCCGTTCGTCGCCGTGAGGTTCGTGACCGTCAAGGTCACCGGCGTCGACGCCCCGTAGAGCGTCTCGCCGGCCATGCCGACGCTCAAGGAGACGTCGGGCGAGCCGGCGGCCGTGGCCGGTCGGGACGGGACGATCGCCATCCCGGCGACCGCGATGGCGAACGCGACGACGGCGATCGTTCCACGCTTCATCGGGTACCCCCTCGACGACGTTGCGGCGGCGCGGCGGACCGCCTCTCCGGTCGGTTGTGCGGCGATGTTATCGGATCCGTCGCCGCGGAGCTTGACCCACTCCCGTCGCGGGCCCGGTTTGCGTCGATGCCGCGGGCTCCCCATCCTGGGGGCCGTGGAGCTCCTCGCACACCAGGGCGGTTGGGACGAGGCGGTGTGGTTCGTCGTGCCGATCGTCCTCGCCGTGGTGGGGATCCGGTGGCTGGAGCGTCGCAGCGAGCGCCGGCGGGACCACCCCGACGGCAGGCGG
>DRQR01000152.1 GCA_011371355.1 Actinomycetota bacterium | reverse complement strand
CCGTCCCGGCGAGGCCTGCGGCGTCTTCGGGGTCTTCGCCCCCGGGCTCGACGCCGCCCGGCTCACCTACTTCGGGCTCTTCGCCCTCCAGCATCGTGGGCAGGAGAGCGCCGGCATCGCCGTCTCCGACGGTACCACCCTCACCGTGTATCGGGATCTCGGCCTCGTCGCCCAGGTGTTCGACGAGGCCACCCTCGCCGGTCTCCGCGGCGGCCTGGCGATCGGACACACCCGGTACTCGACCACCGGATCGAACCGTTGGGAGAACTCCCAGCCGGTCTACCGCAACGTCGGCGACGAGGCCCTCGCCCTCGCCCACAACGGGAACCTCACGAACACCGCGGCCCTCGCCGAGCGTCTCGGCCCGGTGCCGGCCACCACCGACTCCGAGCTCATGGCCGAAGCCGTCGCCGCGGCGATGCGCGACGGGCTCGAGCTCCCCGAGGCCCTCGAGCGGGTGGCCGGCTCCTTCGAGGGTGCCTTCACCCTCACCCTCATGGACCGCCACCGGCTCGTCGGCCTCCGGGATCCCCACGGCTTCCGTCCCCTCTGCCTCGGCCGCCTGTCCGACGGCTGGGTCCTCGCCTCGGAGACCGCGGCCCTCGACATCGTCGGCGCGTCCTTCGTACGCGAGGTGGCCCCGGGCGAGATGATCGTCGTCGACGAGGACGGCCCCCGTTCCCGACGGCCCTTCGAGGAGGCGGCGCCCCGACTCTGCCTGTTCGAGTTCGTGTACTTCGCCCGTCCCGACTCGACCCTCTACGGCCAGACGGTCCACGCGGCCCGGCAGCGCATGGGCCGGGCCCTCGCCGAGCAGGCCCCCGCCGACGCCGACCTCGTCGTCCCCGTGCCCGAATCGGGGATCCCCGCCGCCCAGGGCTACGCCGCGGCGAGCGGCATCCCCTATTCCGACGGCCTCGTGAAGAACCGTTACGTCGGGCGGACCTTCATCGAGCCGGCCCAGACGATGCGGGACCGCGGCATCCGGATGAAGCTCAACCCGATCCCCGAGATCCTCGCCGGGCGTCGCATCGTCCTCGTGGACGACTCGATCGTGCGCGGCTCGACGACGCGGCGACTCGTGGACCTCCTTCGAGCCGCCGGTGCCGCCGAGGTGCACCTGCGGATCTCTTCGCCGCCCTATCGGTGGCCCTGCCACTACGGCATGGACACCGGCGACCGCGCCACCCTCATCGCCGCGGACCGCACCGTCGACGAGGTGCGAGAGCTCCTCGGGGCCGACTCCCTCGCCTACCTCGACCTCGGCCGGCTCGTCGAGGCCACCGGCGTCCCCGACGCCGGGTTCTGCACCGCGTGTCTGTCGGGAACCTACCCCACCCCGGTACCGGCCGCCGACGGCAAGTTCGTCCTGGAGGGGAGCCGATGACGAGCTACGAGAAGGCGGGGGTGAACCTCGACGCCGCCGAGGCCCTCGTCGACGAGATCGGGTGGCGGGTGACGGCCACCTGGTCCGAGGACGTCATCGGCGGCTTCGGGGGGTTCGCCGCCGGGATCCGCGTCCCCGCGGGCTACACGAACCCGGTGCTCATGATGTCCACCGACGGGGTGGGGACGAAGGCCGAGCTCGCCCGGGTGTCGGGGCTCCTCGAGGGCCTCGGCTACGACCTCGTCGCCATGGTGGCCGACGACCTCGCCTCGGCGGGCGCCACGCCGATCGCGATGACCGACTACATCGCCGTGGGCCGGCTCGACATCGAGCGGGTCTCGACGCTGATCGAGTCGATCGCCGAAGCCGCCGACGAAGCCGAGATGGCGCTCCTCGGCGGTGAGACCGCCGAGCACCCCGGGGTCCTCGATCCGGATCGGTTCGACCTCGCCGCCACCGCCCTCGGAATCGTCGAGCACGGCGACGAGATCGACGGGTCGAAGATCGTCCCAGGGGACGTGATCTTGGGGGTCCACAGTCCGAACCTGCGGGCGAACGGATTCTCCCTGGTCCGGGCCCTCGTCGTCGACCAGCTCGGCCTCGACGAGCCCTTCCCCGACACCGACGTCCCCACCGCCGAGGTGCTCCTCCAGCCGTCGGTGATCTACGCCCCGGCGGTGGTGAACGCCCTCGCCCGCGCCGAGGCCCACGGACTCGCCCACGTCACCGGCGGAGGGCTGCCGGGCAACCTCGTGCGGGTGCTCCCCGCCGGGGCCCGGGCGAGGATCGACACCTCCACCTGGGAGGTGCCCCACGTCTTCCAGGTCATCCAGCGCCTCGGGAACCTCGACCGGGCCGAGATGTTCCGCACCTTCAACATGGGGATCGGCTTCGTCGTCGTCGCCGGCCCCGACGACGTGGATCGGCTCGCCCGCGGCTTCGAGATCCACGACCACGAGACGACGATCATCGGGGAGATCGTCGCCGGCGATCGCGGCATCGAGCTCCACTGAGGCGCCGAGCGATCCCGCGGGATCGATACACTCCAGCCGTCCACGACGAAGGGAGACCCCGATGGGCATGCTCGACGACTTCAAGGAGAAGGCCGAGGACCTGGTCGAGAAGGCCAAGGACGTCGGCGAGGACCTCGTCGACAAGGCGAAGGACCTCGTCGACGGCCGCGAGGAGCAGGTCGAGGCGGCGATCGACAAGGCGGCGGAGATCGCCGACGACAAGACCGGCGGCGCCCACACCGACAAGATCGACGCCGCCGCCGAGAAGGCCAAGGACCTCCTCGACGACTGAGCCACTCGGCGTGGTGCGGACGGGGGTGCTCCCGGGAGCACCCCCGTCCGTCGTTCTCACCCCTCCGCGGCGCGTCGCCGCCGGGAGAGGACGAACCTGACGGCCACGGCGACCACGGTGGCGACCACGGCGAGGGGAAGGAGGAACGCCGCGGCCACGATGAGGAAGCCGACGGTGTTCAGGAGCACCCGCCCGGCCATGTCGAAGGCGTCGT
>DRQR01000151.1 GCA_011371355.1 Actinomycetota bacterium | reverse complement strand
CTGCCGCCGGGCATCGGCCACGCCGACGTCTACCACCTCGTCCGGGAGGCCATCGACCGTGCCCATGCCGACGGCGTCCTCAAGGAGCGGATCCTCGCCGAGCCGGAGCGGTTCATCGAGCTCGATCCCGACCTCGTCCTCACCCTCCGCGACCAGCGGGCGGCGGGACGCCAGCTCCTGCTCATCACGAACTCGGAGTGGGAGTACGCCAAGGAGATCATGGCCTTCGCCTTCGACCGCTTCCTCCCCGAGGGGACGACCTGGCGGGACCTGTTCTCGTGCATCATCGTCTCGGCGAACAAGCCGGCGTTCTTCACCGGCGACAGCCCCCTCTACAAGGTGGTCGACGAGGAGCGGGCCCTCCTGCGTCCCCATCTCGGACCGATCGAGCCGGGCAGCGTGTTCTTCGGGGGTTCGGCGCGGCTCGTCGAACGGTCCCTCGGGCTCTCGGGCGACCAGATCCTCTACGTCGGGGACCACATCTTCGGCGACGTCCACTTCTCGAAGGCGCTCCTGCGCTGGCGTACCGCCCTCATCCTCCGGGAGCTCGAGAGCGAGATCGCGGCCCTCGTCGAGTTCCTGCCCCGCCAGCGGGAACTCGAGCGGCTCATGGCCGACAAGGAGCGTCTCGAGGCCGAGTTCGCCGCCCTCCGGCTCGCGGCGATGCGGCGGCGGGAGGGATACGCCGCCCCGCCGGTGGCCGTCGACGACGTCCACGCCGAACTCGACCGGGTCCGGGCGGCCCTCGAAGCCCTCGACGAGGAGATCGCGCCCCTCGCCGTCGAAGCCTCCCGGCTCCGCAACTCCCGGTGGGGGCCGATGATGCGGGCGGGGATCGACAAGAGCCTCTTCGCCCGGCAGGTGGAACGCTACGCCGACCTCTACACCTCTCGGGTGTCGAACTTCCTCTACCCGGGCCCCTTCGCCATCTTCCGCACGGGCCGGCTCGATCTCCCCCACGACGCCAAGCTGCGCCGCCGCTTCGCGGACTGAGGCAGGTCGCGAAACATTTCCTTCGCTCCTCCCTTGCACCCTCCCGAATCGCCGGGCAGGGTTGATGGCGGGCAAGCCGAGTCCCGGCACGGGGAGGGAGTACAGGCATGGATCCGCTACGCCATCCGGATCTGGAACGGCTCGGACGCGTGCTGCGGGATCGACTCGACGACACCCTCGACGCCGAACAGCACGCCGCCCTGAGAGCCGCCCGCCGTCGTCGGACGCTCCGGGACCGTCTCGTCGAGGCCGACGACCGCACCGAACAGGTGGTCCTCTCCACCGCCGACGGTCACTTCTACCGCGGCACCGTCGACGCGGTGGGCGTCGACCACGTCGTGATCCTCGACGGCGACATCGAACGTTACGTGGCGATCGCCCACATCGTGGCGATGGAGGCCCGTGGATGACCCTCGAGGTCGTCGCCCAACGGATGGGGGTGTCGATCCCCGACCGGCGTACCGTCGTCGGCCTCGCCCTCGCCCTCGTCGCCGCAGCCCTCGTGCTCGTCGTCACCCGGCCGGCGGCCACGGTGCCGATCCTGGTGGCCGGCGACGACCTGCCCGCCGGAACCCCCCTGGCCGAGCTCGACCTCGACGTGCGACGGGTCACCGACGCCACCGGCCTCGTCGTCGGCGACGACCTCGGGGAGCTCGGCGACTGGAGCCTCGCCCGTCCCCTCCGGCGGGGGGAGCCTCTCGTGCCGTCCCTCCTCGTCCCGCCCGCCGTCCACGACGCCCCCGCCCAGATGTCCCTGTCGGTCGACGCCGCCCAGGCGGTCCTCGGTCGTCTCTCTCCCGGCGACCGGGTCGACGTCCTCCTCACCACCGAGGTGCCGGGGGAGCCGTCCACCACCCGGCGCATCGCTCGCGACCTCTTCGTCGTCGACGTCGTCGTCACCCCCTCCGCGGTGGGTGGGGAGCGGGTCGACCTCCTCCTCGCCGTCGACGAGGCCACCGCCCTCGTCCTCGCCGGCAGCCGGCCCGAGGACCTCGACATCGTCCGGGTGGGACCGTGACCGTCCGCATCGCCACGGTCCTGTCGGCCCGGGAGTGGGAACCGGACCTCGTCGCCCACGTCCGGGAGGCGGCCACCGCCCGGCTCGTCCTCCGGGCCTACCTCCCCACCGAGATCCACGACCGCGCCGACGATCTCGACGTGGTCGTCGCCGGGAGCGACGTCGCCTGGGTGACCCCGGCCCGCATCGAGGGATGGCGTCGGTTGGGCCTCGGCGTCGTCGGCATCCATCCGCCCGGCGACCTCCCCGCCGCGGAGATGTTCGAGCGCGCCGAGGTGGACGAGGTCCTCCCCGACGACGTCCCGCCCGAGGCGATCGTCGCCGCGGCGCGCTTCGCGGCCACCCTCCACACCGGCATCGGCGTCGCACCCCGGGAGGGACCCTCGGGGCGGCTCACCGTCGTCGTCGGACCCCGGGGCGCCCCGGGCTGCACCGAAGTGGCGATCGCGACCGCCTGGAACCTCGGCCGCCGCTCCCGCACCCTCCTCGTCGACCTCGACCTCGAAGGACCGGCCCTCGCGGTGCGGCTCGGTCTACCCCCACGGCCCGACCTCACCGACGCCATCGATCGGGTCCGGGCCGACGGCGTCCTCCCCGACGACGCGGTGCACCGCCTCGGACCCCTCGACGTGCTCGTCGGCTCCCACCGGCCCGGCCTCCCCGAACTCCGACGTTCGGCGATCGACGACGTCGTCGAGGCGGCCCTCCACCGCTACGACCACGTCGTCTGCGACCGGGGCCACGTCCGACCCGACGACCTCGTCCTCAAACGGGCCGACGACGCCCTCCTCGTCGTCGACGCCGCGGCGGTGGGAATCGTCCGGGCCGCGGTCGTCGCCGGGGAGTGGGCCGGTCCCGCACCCCGGGTCGTCCTCAACCGGGTCGCCGCCGGCCGCCGAGGCGAGGCGAGCGCCGCGGTCCGACGCTGGTTGGGCCTCGACCCGGTCGTCGTCGTCCCCGACCATCCGAAGATCAGGGCGGCGGCGCTGTCGGCTCATCCCCCCGACCGACGGCTCCGCCGCCTCCTCGCTCCGATCGGAGCCACCTCGTGACGCTCCTCACCGAGCGCTACGGGTTCGTCGGGGAGCTCCTCCAGGACCCCAGCGTCGAGGAGATCATCGTGCTGGGCGGCCGCCGTACCTTCGTCGTCCGCAACGGGACGAAGGAGCTCCTCCCCGAGGTCGTCGACGCCAAGGCCCTCCGCCGCATCGCCGACCAACTCCTCGCCGGGACCGGACGTCGGCTCGATCTCGCCTCGCCGATCGTCTCGGCCCGGCTCCCCGACGGCTCCCGGGTCCACATCACCGGCCCACCGGTGACCCGAGACGACCGGTTGAACATCCAGATCCGCAAGTTCGTCCTCGCCGCCTCGGGCCTCGCCGAGCTCGTCGAACGGGAGACCCTCACTCCCGCCGCGGCCGATCTGCTCGCCACGGCCATGCGCCGGGACGCCACGATCCTCGTCGCCGGAGCACCGGGGGCGGGGAAGACGACCCTCGTCAACTGCCTCCTCCGAGAGGTGCCGCCGGATCGCCGCGTCGTCACCTGCGAGGAGGTCTTCGAGATCGACGCCGACCTCCCCGACATGACCCAGATGCAGACCCGCGAGGCGGGCCTCGACGGTACCGGCGCGATCACCCTGCGGGACCTCGTGCGGGAGGCCCTCCGCCAGCGACCCGACCGGATCGTCATCGGAGAGGTTCGCGGCCCCGAGGCCCTCGACATGCTCATGGCCCTCAACGCGGGGTGCTCCGGGCTGGCCACCCTCCACGCGAACTCGGCCCGCGACGCCCTCGACAAGCTCGTCTCCTACTGCGTGCTGGCCGGGGAGAACGTCGCCATCCCCTTCGTCCGGGCCACGGTGGCCTCGGTCACCGACCTCGTGGTGTTCCTCCGGCGGACCCCGGAGGGACGCCGCGTCGACGAGATCGGGTTCGTCCCCCGCCAGCTCGACCACGACGTCTTCACCCTCGAGCCCCTCTTCGTTCGGGACGGGCACCGCCTCGAGTGGACGGGGCTGCGTCCCGACGATCCTCGCTTCGCCGCGGTGAGGTGGGACCGATGAGGGGGCTCGCGGCGATCGCCGCCGGCGGGGCGGTCTGGGTCCTCGTCACCGGGCGGCTCCCCACCCTGCCCGGACGACCCCTCCGCCCCCCGCCGGCGGCGACCCTCGGGCTGTCGATGGTCGCCTTCGTCGTCGGCACCGCCCTCGCCCTCGGACTCCTCGCGGTGCCGTCGGCCGCCCTCGCGATCGGCGGGTTCACCGCGACCACGCCCTTCCTCGTCGAAGCGGCCCGGCGTCGCCGCGCCGTCGAGCAGGTGGCGGGGGCCTGGCCCGACGTCCTCGCCCGGCTCCGAGCCCGGCTCGCCGCCGGCGAGACCCTGCCCGACGCCTTCATCGCCGCCGTCGCCGCCGGGCCGGCCCCGCTGGCCGAGGCGGCGCGCGAAGTCGCCGACGCGGTGGCCTTCGGTGACGGTTTCGCCCCGGCCCTCGAGCGCCTCCGCGACCGGCTCGCGGATCCCACGGCCGACCGGGTCCTCGTCACCCTCGCCGCCGCCCACCGCACCGGTGGGCCGCACGTCGCCACGATCGTGGGGGCCCTCGCCGGTTCGGTGGCCGACGAGATCCGGCTCCGCAAGGCCCACGACGCCGCGCTCACCGAGCAGCGGATGACCGCCGCCGTGGCGTTGATCGCCCCCTGGGCGCTCCTCACCCTCACCGTGGCGACGAACCCGCAGGCCGCGGCGGCCTATCGAACCTCCGCGGGAACCGTCGTCGTGGGCATCGGTGCCGTCGCCACCGGACTCGGGTTCGTGCTCGCCCGCCGTGCGACCCGCCTCTCCCGCCTCCCCCGGGTGCTGCGATGATCCGCCTCCTCGCCGCCGCGTCCGCCGCCGCCGCCGTCGGATTCCTCGCGGTGGGTGCTCGAGGTCGGGATCCCTTCGCCCGCATCGGCGACTATCTCCGCCCCCGGACACTCCCCCAGCCCACCCCGACCACCGACCACGACCGACTCGCCGCCGCGGGGCTGGATTGGACCGCCGCCGATCTCCGGGTCCGACGCGCCGTGGCGGTGGCTCTCGGCGTCGCCGTCGGCGCCCTCCTCGCGCAGGGCGACCTCTTCCTCGCCGGAACCGGCAGGTCCACCCCCGCCTCGATGGCCCTCGGCGGCGCCGCCGGTTGGCTCCTCCTGTCGATGTGGATCACGACGCGGATCCAGCGGCGCGCGCTCCACCTCCGGCTCGAGCTCCCCGTCCTCGCCGACGCCCTCGCCCTCGGGGTCCTCGCCGGCGACCCGGTCGTCGCCGCGATCGCCGGCTACGTCGAGCGTTCTCGCGGCGTCGGCGCCGAGGAGCTGCGTCGGGTCCTCGACGACCACGAGTCGGGCACGGCCCTGCCCGAGGCCCTGAACGCCGCGGCGCGGTCGACCGCCGAGCCCGAGGCGGCACGCTTGTACGGGCTCCTCGCCCACGCGCACGTCACCGGTGGACGGCTGGCCGAGACCCTCGCCGCCTACGCCGCCGACGTCCGGGCCGGCCTCGCCCGCTCGATGACCGCCGAGAGCGGCCGCCGGGCCATCACCTCCTACGGCCCGGTCCTCGCCCTCATGGTCCCCGTGGCGCTCTTGTTCCTGCTCTACCCGACCCTCGTCGGGCTGAGGTCGTTGGCAACGGGAAACTGAGAGGAGGTGAAGGTGCGAAGAGACGAACGTGGAGCGACGACGGTCGAGTGGCTGGGACTGGCGACCATCGCCGTCCTCGTCATCGCCACGTTGCTGCCCCAGGTTCGGTCGGCCGCCGCGCAGGTGTGGACGAGCGTCGTCGCCCAGCTCACCGCGTTCTTCGCCTGAGCGACGGCTCGGCGATCGTCGAGGGGCTCGTCGCCGTCGGGACGGCGTTCCTGCTCCTTGCGCTCGTCGTCCACGTGGGCTTCCTGCTCGCCGCCCGCGAGGTCGCCGCCGCGGCGGCGGAGGCGGCCGCCCGCCGCGCCGCCCGGGAGGGCACCGACCTCGCCGAGGCCGCCCGCCGCTTCGAGGAGGAACTCGCCCGCGCCCTGCCGGGGGCGGAGCCGGAGACCGTGACCATCGTCGTCGACGGCGACGTGGTCGTCGCGACGGCCACCTTCACGTGGCATCCGCCCGGTCCCCGGCTCTCCCCGTCGACGCTCGTGGTCCGGGCGACCGCGGCCCGGAGCGCCCCGCCGTGAACCGGGGCTCGTCGCTCCTCGAGGTCCTCGTCGTCGGAACGGCGACGGTCCTCCTCGTCGTCCAGGCGGTCGTCGCCATGGGCCGGCTCTCGGCCGCCGGCGGCCTCGCCGAAGACGCCGCCCGGCAGGCGGCGTTCGTGGCCGCCCGGACGGGATCCGTGGACGCCGCCCGACGCGCAGCCCTCGTCGCCGCCCCCGGTGCCGACGTCGAGGTGACCGTCGAGGACGGCGAGGCCCTCGCCACGGTTCGGATCGACGTGCCGGTCGTCGGCCCGGAGGCGGCGGCGGTGCACCTGCGCGTCACCGGCCGGGCCACCGCGGCGATCTCGCCCCACCGGAGTCGGCGATGACCGAGCGCGGCTCCATGCTCCCCCTCGTGGGCGCCCTGATCCTCACCGCCCTCGTCGTCGTCGCCTTCGCCGGCGACGTGGCGCTCCTCGCCGCCGGGTATCGGGAGGCGGCGTTCGCCGCCGACGCCGGCGCCGAGGCCGGCGCCGCGGTGGTCGTTCCCACCGACGCCTACGGGGGAGCCGTCGTCGTGGACGTCCTCGCCGCCCCCGAGGTGGCCCGCGAGGCCGCCACGGCCGCCCGCCCTCGGCCCGGGCGAACCGTGGAGGTCCATGCCGAGCCGGAACGGGTATGCGTGGTCGTCCGCCAGCCCGCGGTCGCCCGCTTCTTCCCCGACCAGGTCGTCGTCGCCACCGCCTGCGCCGAGCCCCGCCGGGGTTGACTCACGGCGTCGGCTGGATGAGGTCCTCGAGGCGGCCGTGGCGGATGCGGAACAGCAGGTAGGCGACGGCCCCGGCCGGGATCGGGAGCCAGAACTGGAAGAGCCGATAGGCGAGGGTGGCGAGGGCCGCGTCGGTGCCGGGGATTCCCGACAACGTGAGCACCCCGGTGAGGCCGAGCTCGACGAATCCGAGACCCCCCGGCGTGATCGGGACCATGCCCAACACCGCCGCCGCCGCGAAGGCGAGGAGCACGATCGACACCCGAGGCCGGGCCCCGACGGCCACGAGGGCGACGAAGAGCGCGAGGTAGTCGAGGGTCCAGTTGAGCACGGCTACGCCGAGGGCCTTCTTCCATCGAGCTCCGAGGGCGGCGATCACCTCGTCCCGACGGTGGAGGAAGGACTCCGTCGAGGCCCTCCACGGCTTGTGGAGCCGACGTGCGAGCCAGCCGACGAGCCGCTCGACGAGGCGTCCCACGAGGAGCAGCGGCCGGTTCGTCGTCACGAGGACGAGGGCGGTGGCGAACACCACGGCGAAGAGCACCGTTCCCAGGAGGGCCACCGGGAGCAGACCCCGGGGGATCGGCGCCGACAACGCGGCGATGACCACCGCCACCGCCGGGAGCGCGAGGAGCACGAGCGTGGAGATGAACGACGTCGCGGCGAGGGCGGCGGCCGCCTGGCCCTGGGGCACGCCGGAGACGGCGAGCATGCGGAAGTAGAGGGCGCCGCCGACCATGGCGCCGCCGGGCATGACCTTCGCCGCCGCGTTCGCGGCGAGCTGCGCGGTGGCGGCCACGAACCAGGAGACGCCGGGCACGGCGATCCGGGTCAGCTCCCAGAACGACACGAAGGCACCGAGCTCGAGGAAGAAGATCACGACGAACCAGCGAACGTCGATGGTCTCGAGGGCCGGCACCTGGTCGATGAAGAGCACGAGCCGGGGCAGGAGGAAGTTGAAGACGACGAGTCCGACCACGAGGAAGACGAGACGGAGGAGGATGCGGGTCCTCGGCGATGTGGAGTGGCTGTGCGACATCGGGATCCGGGCGGCCGGCGAATGGATGAAAGTTACCCTTCGGGGCCTTCGAGGCAGGCCTTTCTCGCCACGACGGAACCCGACGCGCCCTCCGGGACGTCGCAACGGAGAGCGAACACGGGAGGATCACCATGCGCAGGAACGGACTCGTCGCCCTCGTCGCCGTCGTCGCCGTCGTGGGTGCCGCCTGCGCGGGCGCGACGCCGCAGGTGGTCGTCGAGTCGGCGCCGGCCGGGGGTACGGAGACGGGCATCGTCGTCACCGGGACCGGCGAGGCGGCCGGCACCCCGGACACGCTCACGGTGACCCTCGGAGTCTCGGTGCTGCGTGGCTCGGTGAACGAGGCGATCACCGCCGCGGCCGAACGAGCCGATGCCCTCCTCGACGCGCTGCGAACCGCAGGGGTCGCCGACCGGGATCTCCAGACGGCGAACTACTCGATCTTCCCCGAATACGACTACACGGGAGAGACCCAGCGGCTTCGGGGATATCGGGTGACGAACACCGTCGTGGCGAAGATCCGCGACCTCCCCCGGGCCGGCGAGATCCTCGACGCGGCCACCCGGGTGGCCGGGGACGAGGTCGTCGTCCACGGCCTGTCGTTCTCCATCGAAGACGACTCCGCCCTCGTCGTCGACGCGCGGGCGAAGGCCTTCGAGGAGGCCCGGGCGAAGGCCGAGCAGCTCGCCTCCCTCGCCGGGGTCGAGCTCGG
>DRQR01000150.1 GCA_011371355.1 Actinomycetota bacterium | reverse complement strand
CGAACGGGGCATCGTGGATCGAGAGCCATGACCACGGGATGCGACCACGCGGTCGAGTACGTCTACCAGTTCCTCGACGGCGAGCTCACCTGGTGGCGCCGCACGAGGATCCGGTGGCATCTTCGTCGCTGCGCACGGTGCGAGAACGCCTTCGAGTTCGAGACGAAGCTGAAGTCCGTCATCCGGGAGCGGGGACGGACCGAGCCCCCCGCGGAACTTTTCGACACCCTCCGTGCGTTGATAGAGCGAGAACGACGATCGTCGCCGGGCCAGGGGCGTTGAGGCCGACCGGGCCCACGCCGGCGACGGAGAAAGCGAGGTTTCCATGGCAGAGCATCAGGTGATGAAGGGCCGCCGACTCAGCGGCTCGGCGCGTGCCCCGAAGACGTACGCGACGAACCGACGCTGCGCCCATCCGGGTTGCGAGACGACGCTGTCGCGGTACAACCGTCGGGAGTACTGCTACACCCACGCGCCGACGAAGTATCCGCGACTCCGTGGCCGGGTCGTCTCCGACGACTGACCGGCCGGAGGCCGACGGGGAGCGCCGCGATCGCGGCGCTCCGTCGCGTCCGGATCGGAGGGGGGCGAACCCCCGACTATCCTCCCCACCCATGAACGCGAGACCCCGGCTCCTCGTCGTGCTCCTCGTCGCCGTCGTCGCCGTGACGACCCTCGCTCCGGCGGTGGCCCTCGCCGGCGGGGGAGGAGAGACGACGACCACGACGGTGGCCACCGAGCAGGGGCCGAAGCCCGCCGAGGAGGCGCCCCCGCCGTCGGAGCCCGACGAGGAGCTGCCCTGGACGGTGCGGTTCCTCTATCCCCTCGTCATCGCGGCGAGCGTCCTCTTGGTGGGGGGCATCGTCTGGTACTACGTCTTCCGGATCAAGAACCGGTACGTCGTCGCCTGACCGTTGGCGCTCCCGGACCGTAGGGTGGGGGCGATGTCCAAGGTCGATTGGGCGGTCGCCACCGCCGTCGGGAGCGCCACCGCCGGGCGTCACGCCCTCGAAGGCGGCTACCACATGGCCCGGTTCGCGCGCCGAGCGCCCGGGATCGTCGCCGAGGCCTCCGCCCTCGTCGCCGAGGAGACCGGTCTCTCCCTCCCCGGGGTACCCGAGGTGGCGGTGATCTCCCGGGCCGAATGGGTCGAGCTCAACGTCCGCTCCTTCGCCCGGCTCCTCGCGCCCGTCGAGGCCCGGCTCGCCGAGCAGCCCGGCTTCGGTCGGGCGGTGGCCTCCCGCCTCGTCGGCGTCGAGCTCGGGGCCGTCCTCGGGTTCCTGGCCCGACGGGTCCTCGGGCAGTACGAGCTCGTGCTCCCCACCGGGGACGACGACCACGGCGACACCCTCGTCTTCGTGGGCGGGAACGTCCTCGACCTCGAGCGCCGGTTCGAGTTCAGGCCCCGGGAGTTCCGCTTCTGGGTGGCCCTCCACGAAGCCACCCACCGGGCCCAGTTCGTCGGGGTGCCCTGGATGCGGGACCACTTCCTCGGCCTCGTCGCCGAGCTCCTCGACGCCGCCCGACCCGAGCCCGGGCGCCTCGCCCGGGTCGCCCGCGAGCTCCGCGACGCCGCCAAGGCGGGCCGTCCCGTGGTCGGGGACACGGGATTGTTCGGGCTGCTCGTCGCTCCGGACCGACGACCGGTCCTCGACCGGATCCAGGCGCTCATGACGCTCCTCGAGGGTCACGGGCACGTCGTGATGGACCGCATCGGGGAGCGGATGCTCGTCGGCCAGACCCGCATGTCCCGGATGCTCGCCTCCCGGCGTGCCGACCCGCGGACCCAGGCCCTGCTCCGGCTCGTCGGGCTCGAGATGAAGCTCCGCCAGTACGAGGAGGGGGCCCGGTTCGTCACGGCGGTGGAACGGGAGGCGGGGTTCGCGGCCCTCGAGGCCGCATGGCGGGGGCCGGAGTACCTCCCCAGCCTCGCCGAGATCGCCGAACCCCGACGATGGCTCGAACGCGTGGCCTGAACGGGCTCGTCGCCGCCGCCGACCGGCTCCTCCCCGACGGCGACGTGGTGGTGGCCCTCGGCGGCGGGGCCGACTCGGCGACGGCCGCCCTCGTGACGGTTCGCGCCGGGAGGCGGGTCCTCGGGGTCTTCGTCGCCCACGCCACGGCCTCGACGTCGCTGCTCGGCGAGGCGACCCGACGGCTCGCCGACCGACTGGGGATCGAGCACCTCGAGGTCCCCGCCCCCGTCGACGCCGGCGGGGACCTCGAGCGCCGGCTGCGGGAGGCGCGTCGGGCGGCGCTCCGCGAGGTCGCCGCCGGCCGGCCGATCGTCCTGGGACATACCGCCGACGATCAGGCCGAGACCGTCCTCCTGCACCTCTTCCGGGGTGCGGGGGTCCGGGGCCTCGCCGGGATGCGGCGAGCGGATCCCCCGTGGTACCGGCCACTCCTCGACCTCTCCCGCGCCGAGGCACGCCGCCTCGCCGAGGCCGCCGAGCTCCCCTTCGTCGACGATCCGATGAACGACGATCCGAGGTTCTCCCGCAACCGCCTCCGCCGGCGGCTCCTGCCGATCGTCGAAGGGGAGGTCGGCCCCGTCACCGGGGTCCTCGCCGCCACCGCCGATCGTCTCGCCGAGGTCGATCGCCACCTCGCCGCCGCGGCCGACGCCGTCCCCCTCCGACGCGACGCGGGGGCGCTGCTCCTGCCCGCCCCGGTCTTGGTCGCCGTCGAACCGGCGGTGGCCGCCTACGCGGTCTGGCGGGCGCTCCTCGGGCACCTCGGTCCACAGGGCGGGACCGCCGCGGACGTCGCCGCGGTCCTCGAGGTCGCTCGGGACGGTGGTCGACGCCAGCTCGGCGGCGGGTTCCTCGCCGAACGGGAAGGGCCCCACGTGGCGATCCACCGCGGAGGTCCGGAGCGGCCGGAAGGGGAGGTGGAGCTCCCCGTCCCGGGTCGGTGTGCCTTCGGCCCCTTCACCGTCGCCGCCGAACCCGGACCCCGAGGACGGTTCGCTCCGCCGCCGGGACCCCTCCGGCTGCGCGTTCCCCGCCCGGGGGACCGGATCGCGATCCGGGAGGGACGCAAGACCGTCGCCGATGCCCTCGCCGAGGCCGGGGTCCCCCGTCGGCTCCGGGGCGCGTGGCCCGTCGTGGTCGCCGGGTCGTCTATCGTCGCGATCCCCGGCGTGCGGCTCGCCCCCCAGGTGGCGACCCGACCCGGTTCGGGACTGGAGCTGACCATCGAGAGGCGACCGTGAGAATCGGCAAGGTGCTCGTCACCGAGGAGCAGATCCGATCCAAGCTCGCCGAGATGGGCGCGGCGATCACCGAGGACTACCGGGGCAGGGACCTCCTCATGGTCGGGATCCTCAAGGGCGCCTTCATCGTCATGGCGGACCTCGCCCGGCACGTCGAGCTGCCCGTCGAGTTCGACTTCATGGCGGTGTCGTCCTACGGGGCGGCGACGAAGACCTCCGGGGTGGTCCGCATCCTCAAGGACCTCGACCAGGAGATCGAGGGTCGCGACGTCCTCATCGTCGAGGACATCATCGACTCGGGCCTGACCCTCCACTACCTCCTCCGGAACCTCGAGGTCCGCAAGCCCGCCTCCTTGGAGGTCGCCGCGCTCCTCGTGAAAGACGGCGTGGAGCGGCCACCCCTCGACATCCGCTACGAGGGGTTCCACATCCCCCCGGAGTTCGTGATCGGCTACGGGCTCGACTACGCCGGGCGATACCGGAACCTCCCCTACGTCGCGGTCATGGAGGAGGGCGACGAGGAGGTGCCCACCTGAGGGGTCGCGGTCCGGGGCCTCGCCCCGAAGGAGGGGCGGTTTTGACGGCCGAGGGGCGTACCATGGTCGGCGAGGTCCCGCCACGAGGAGCAGCGTGAACCGGACGATCCGAACGATCCTCGTCTACGTCGCCGTCGTCGTGCTCGTCGTGATGTCGGTGAACTTCTTCGTGGCCCAGGCGACCCAGCCCGAGGAGCTCACCCTCAACGAGTTCAACGAGAAGCTCGCCGACGGGGAGCTCGTCTCCCCCCTGACGCTCCGGGCCAAGTCCCACGAGCTGCGCGGCGCCTTCGAGGGCCCCGACGGTCCGGTGGACTTCACGCTCCACTACCCGCCGGACTACGAAGGGACCCTCACCGAGGCGATCCTCGACGCCGGGGTGGAGCTGCGAACCGAGAACCCCGACCCCACCTTCTTCGAGTGGGTCCTGAGCTGGCTGCCCTTCGTGTTCATCTTCGGGCTCTTCATGTTCGCGATCTTCTACTTCCAGGGCGGCGGCAACCGGGTCATGCAGTTCGGGAAGGCGAAGGCGAAGCTCGTCTCGAAGGACCAGCCGAAGGTCACCTTCGACGACGTCGCCGGGGTCGACGAGGCCGTCGAGGAGCTCGAGGAGATCAAGGAGTTCCTCAAGTACCCCCAGAAGTTCCGCGCCATGGGGGCGAAGATCCCCAAGGGCGTGCTCCTCTACGGGCCTCCGGGGACCGGCAAGACGCTCCTCGCCCGGGCGGTGGCCGGTGAAGCGGGCGTCCCGTTCTTCTCGATCTCGGGCTCCGACTTCGTCGAGATGTTCGTCGGGGTGGGCGCCAGCCGGGTCCGGGACCTCTTCGAGCAGGCGAAGGCGAACGCGCCCTCGATCGTCTTCATCGACGAGATCGACGCCGTGGGGCGCCATCGCGGCGCGGGCCTCGGGGGCGGCCACGACGAACGGGAGCAGACCCTCAACCAGCTCCTCGTCGAGCTCGACGGCTTCGACGTGAAGTCGGGGGTCATCGTCATCGCCTCGACGAACCGGCCCGACATCCTCGACCCCGCGCTCTTGCGCCCGGGCCGGTTCGACCGGCAGATCGTCGTGGATCGACCGGACCTCCCGGGTCGCCGGAAGATCCTCGAGACCCACGCCCGGGGCAAACCCATGGCCGACGAGGTCGATCTCGACACCCTCGCCCGGCGCACCCCCGGGTTCACCGGCGCCGACCTCGCCAACCTCATCAACGAGGCCGCGCTCCTCGCCGCCCGGCGGGGCAACTCGGTGATCACGATGAGCGAGCTCGAGGAGGCGATCGAGCGCGTCGTCGCCGGGCCCGAGCGGCGCTCCCGGGTCATGTCCGAGGAGGAGAAGCGGCTGACCGCCTACCACGAGGGCGGCCATGCCCTCGTCGGCTACGCCCTCCCCAACGTCGATCCCATCCACAAGGTCACGATCATCCCCCGGGGCCGGGCCGGCGGCTACACCCTGGCCCTCCCCGAGGAGGACCGCTACTACCAGCGTCGCTCCGAGCTCGTCGACCAGCTCGCCTACGCCCTCGGAGGACGTACCGCCGAGGAGCTCATCTTCGGCGATCCCTCCACGGGGGCCTCGAACGACATCGAGAAGGCGACCCAGCTCGCCCGCAAGATGGTCATGGAGTACGGGATGTCGGACCGCCTCGGCCCGATCCGTTACGGACGGCCCGACGGGGAGGTGTTCCTCGGGCGCGACTACTCGCGGAGCCAGGACCTCTCGAACGAGCTCGCCGCCGCGATCGACGAGGAGGTTCGGGCGCTCATCACCCAGGCCCACGACGAGGCGCTCCTCATCCTCGAGACCCACCTCGAGGCGCTCCACCGCATCGCCGAGGCCCTCATGGAGCGGGAGACCCTCGACGCCGACGAGGTCGCCGAGGTGCTCTACGACGTCCCGAAGTGGGAGCACGCCGAGGGTGGGGGACGGATCCGTCCGCCGGCGCCCGCCGGGGTGGGCGACGCCGGCTATGCGGCGTCGACGGCCTCCGATGCCACCACCTGAGGGATGCGCGCCTGGGCGCTCCGGACCCGTCGTCTGCCCCTCGACGCCGGCACCCTGACGATGGGGATCCTCAACGTCACCCCCGACTCGTTCTCCGACGGGGGCCGCTACGCCTCCCCGGAGGCGGCCGTCGCCCGAGGACGGCAGCTCGCCGCGGCCGGGGCCGACCTCGTCGACGTCGGCGGCGAATCCACCCGCCCCGGCGCCCATCCCGTGCCCGTCGACGAGGAGCTCCGGCGGGTCGTACCCGTCGTCGCCGCGCTCGCCGCCGACGGCATCTGCGTGTCGGTGGACACCCGACGTCCCGAGGTCGCCGCCGCGGCGATCGAGGCCGGAGCCGAGGTCGTCAACGACGTCTCGGGCCTCGCAGACCCGGCGATGCGCCGCGTCTGCGCCGAGACGGGAGTCGGTGTCGTCGTCATGCACATGCGGGGAGAACCGGCGACGATGCAGGACGATCCCAGCTACGACGACGTGGTCGCCGAGGTCGCCGCGTTCCTCGCCGAGCGGACCGCCCGGGCCGAGGGGGACGGCATCGAACGGGACCGGATCGTCGTCGACCCGGGGATCGGGTTCGGCAAGACCGGGGAGCACAACCTCGCCCTCCTCGCCGATCTCGGTGCGATCGTCGCGCTCGGCCATCCGGTGCTCGTCGGCGTCTCCCGGAAGCGCTTCCTCGGCGCCATCCTCGCCGAGGGGGGATTCGAGCGCCCGCCCGCCGACCGGGACGTCGCCTCGGCCGCCGCCGCGGTCGCCGCCGTCCTCGCCGGAGCCTCGATCGTCCGGGTCCACGACGTGGTCGTCTCCCGGGAAGCGACCCTCGTCGCCGACGCTATCGTTCACGCCCGCCGCGTGAAGGGACGTCGATGACCGGTCTGGAACCGAGGGGATTCCGCTGGGTGATCGCCGGTCGGCTCGCGGTCTCCGAGCGGATCGGCGGCAGCGGATTCCAGCACCGGCGGGTACGACGGGAAGAGGAGATCGCCTGGCTCAAGGAGCAGGGCATCGACACGGTCCTCAGCCTCCTCCCCGCCAGCCAGAACCGCGCCGCCTACGAGGCGGCCGGTTTCACGTTCCGGTCGGTGCCGGTCGAGGGCGCACCCGAGGAGGCCGCCGAGGTGGAGGCGGTGTTCGAGGCCCTCGACGAGCTCCTCGCCGTCCCCCACGCCTCGGTGCTCATGCATCGCGACAGTGTCGACGACGTGGTGGCCGGGATCCTCGCCGGGTATCTCATCCACGCCTCGATGCTCGACGACCCGATCATCGCCACCTCGGTGATCCAGGAGATCATCGGGCGCCCGATGGGCCCCGAGGGTCGGAGGCTCATCCCCGCCTCCTCGTGAGCCGGGTCGCCCTCGGGCTCGGCAGCAACGTGGGGGACCGTCGCCGCCACCTCGAGGCGGGCGTCGCCTCGTTGGCCTCGCTCGGTCGGCTCGTCGGCGTCTCCCCGATCTTCGAATCCGAACCGGTGGGCGGCCCGCCCCAGGATCCCTTCCTCAATGCGGTCGTCGTCGTCGACACCGACGCGGCCCCCCACGAGGTGCTCGCCGCGGCCCGGGCGGCGGAGACGGCGCGGGGTCGGGTCCGGAACGAGCGGTGGGGTCCCCGCACCCTCGATGTCGACGTGCTCCTCTACGACGACCTCGAGGTCCGCGAGCGGGACCTCGAGATCCCCCATCCTCGACTCGTAGGTCGCCGCTTCGCCCTCGAGCCGCTCCTCCTCGTCTGGCCCGACGCCCGGCTCCCCGACGGG
>DRQR01000149.1 GCA_011371355.1 Actinomycetota bacterium | reverse complement strand
GAGGTCGGTGTCGGCCTCCCGGGCGGTGGGCATCGCGCTCCCGACGAGGTTGACGTGGGCGCCCGGGGCGACCCATCGACCTTCGAGGATGGGTTCGGTCGCCGCGGTGACCGTGCAGATCACGTCCGCGTCGGCCACGGCCTCCTCCACGGTGGCGACCGCCTCGACGGGGCCCTCGGCGGCCTCGGCGATCGCGGCGGCCTTGTCGGGGTTTCGGCCCCAGATGCGGATCTCGCCGATCTCGCGGACGACGGGGATCGCCTCGAGATGGGTGAGCGCTTGGGTGCCGGTGCCGAGGATCGCCAGTCGCTCGGCGTCCGGCCGGGCGAGGAGATCGGTCGCCACCGCCGACGCGGCGGCGGTACGGATCGCGGTGAGCTCCGAGGCATCGAGGATCGCGAGGAGCCGACCGTGATCGGTCTCGAAGAGGAGCACGACCCCTTGGTGGGAGTCGTAGGGGGTGTCCGTGTTGCCCGGGAACACCGAGATGATCTTCGATCCCATCGTCCCGATGGGATCGAGGTGGGCCGGCATCGCGGCGAGGAGGCCTCGGCGGTCGGGGAGCCACATGAATCCCCGGAGCGGCTGGACGGCCGCGCCGGTCGACAGGGCGACGAGGGCGTCGCGAACCGCCTCGATGCACGACGGCATGTCGAGGAGTTCGGCGACCTGGCGATGGTCGAGGACGAGGGTGCGATCCATGGCCCCCATGATGCCAGGCGGAGGGCCCACGCGTCGTCCCTAACATCCCGGCCATGGCTCGCCTCCCCGTCGCCGTGCTCGTCTCGGGCAGCGGAACCAATCTCCAGGCCCTCATCGACGCCGCCGCCCGCCCGACCTTCGGCGCCGAGCTCGTCGTCGTGGTCTCCGATCGCCCCGGGGTGGCCGCCCTCGACCGGGCTCGGAACGCCGGGATCCCCGTCGAGGTGGTCGCCTGGGAGGAGCATCCGGATCGGGCGGCCTTCACCGTCGCGGTCTGCGACGCCGCGGCGCGTCACGGCGCCGAGGCGCTCGTCCTCGCCGGGTTCATGCGGATCCTCGGTCCCGAGGCGATCGCGCGATACCCGAACCGCATCGTCAACGTGCATCCGTCCCTGCTGCCCGCCTTCCCCGGGGCCCGTGCCGTCGCCCAGAGCCTCGCCTACGGGGTGAAGGTGTCGGGGGCCACGGTCCACTTCGTCGACGAGGAAGTGGACCATGGACCGATCATCTCCCAGGAGCCGGTGCCCGTCCTGCCCGACGACGACGAGGCCACGCTCCACCGCCGAATCCAGGCCGTGGAGCATCGACTCCTCCCCGAGGCCGTCGACGCCCTCGCCGCGGGACGCCTCACGATCCAGGGGAGGTCGGTGCGATGGAGCTGAGGCGGGTCCCGATCCGGCGGGCGTTGATCTCGGTGTCGGACAAGACGGGGTTGGAACGCCTCGCCCGAGGGCTCCACGAGGCGGGCGTCGAGATCGTCTCGTCGGGGGGTACCGCCCGGTACCTCGCCGGGCACGGGATCCCGGTCGTGCCCGTCGAGGAGGTCACCGCCGCCCCGGAGATGCTCGACGGGCGGGTGAAGACCCTCCATCCCGCGATCCACGGGGCGATCCTCGCCGATCTCGACCGGCCCGAGCATCGCGCCGACCTCGCCGGGCGCGGGATCGAGCCCATCGGCCTCGTCGTGGCGAACCTCTACCCCTTCGAGGCCGTCGTGGCGGCCGGTGCCGACGCCGACGAGGTCGTCGAGCACATCGACGTCGGCGGACCGACGCTCATCCGGGCCGCGGCGAAGAACCACCGCTGGGTCGCCGTCGTCGTCGAGCCCGCCGACTACGACGAGGTGCTCGAGGCGGTCGCCTCCGGGGGGTTCACCGACGAGCGTCGGCGATCCCTCGCCGCCGAGGCCTTCTTCCGCACCGCCGCCTACGACGCGGCGATCGTCCGCTGGTTCGAGGCGGAGCACCGGATCCCCGAACGGCTCGTGCTCCCCCTCGAACGGATCGCCGACCTCCGCTACGGCGAGAACCCCCACCAGGAGGCCGGGGTGTTCGCCGAACGGAACGAGGCGGGGTGGTGGCGAGCCGCCGAGCAGCTCCAGGGCAAGGCGATGTCGTTCAACAACTTCGCCGACGCCGAGGCGGCGTGGCGCCTCGTCCACGACCTGCCTCGGAGCGCCGCCGTCGTCGTCAAGCACCAGAATCCCTGCGGGGCCGCGATCGCCGAGGAGCTGCCGGCGGCGTTCCGCGCCGCGTGGGACGGCGATCCCCTCGCGGCCTTCGGGGGGATCGTCGCCGTCAACGAGCCCCTCGACGAGCGGACCGCCACCGAGCTCGCTCCCCGGTTCGTCGAGGTCGTCGTCGCGCCGGCCGTCGAGCCGAGAGCCCGCGAGATCCTCGCGGCGAAACGCAACCTCCGGGTGCTCGTCGCGCCGCCGCCCGGCGCCGGGGATCTCGACCTCCGGCGGCTCGAGCGCGGGTTCCTCGTCCAGGTGCGGGACGAGGTCGAACCCGATCCCGACCGGTGGGAGGTCGTGGGCCGCCGTCCTCCCACCGAGGGGGAGCTCGCCGACCTCGCCCTGGCGTGGATCGTCGCCGCGCACACGAAGTCGAACGCCATCGTGCTCGCCGCCGGCGGCGCGGCGGTGGGGATCGGGGCCGGCGACCAGAGCCGCGTCGGGGCCGCCGAGCGGGCCGTCGCCAAGGCGGGGGAGCGGGCTCGGGGCGCGGTGGCGGCCTCCGACGCCTTCCTGCCGTTCCGCGACGGGGTCGACGCGCTCGCCGCCGCCGGGGTGACCGCCCTCGTCGAGCCCGGAGGTTCCAAGCGGGACGCCGAGGTGATCGCCGCGGCCGACGAGCACGGCCTCGCGGTCGTGTTCGCCGGGAGGAGGCACTTCCTCCATTGAGCGCGCGGCTCCTCTCCGGCAACGTCGTCGCCGCGGCCGTGCGGGCCGAGGTGGCGGCGCGGGTCGCCGCCCTCCGAGCGCGGGGCATCACGGTGGGACTCGCCACCGTCCTCGTGGGCGACGACCCGGCGTCGGCGATCTACGTCCGGAACAAGCGCCGGGCCGCCGAGGAAGCCGGGATGCGTTCGATCGACGTGCGCCTGCCGGCCACCGCCACCCAGGCCGAAGTCGAGGCGACCCTCGAGCGGCTCAACGCCGATCCCCGGGTCGACGGGATCATCCTCCAGCTCCCGCTCCCCGAGGGGCTCGACGGTCAGGCCGCGGTCGCCCGCATCGACCCGGCGAAGGACGCCGACGGGCTCCACCCCCGCAACCTGGGTCTCCTCGTCCTCGAACGGCCCGGGCCCCGTCCGGCCACCCCGGCGGGGATCCTCCGGCTCCTCCGGTACTACGAGATCCCCACGGCCGGCCGAGTCGCCGTGGTCGTGGGCCGTTCCTTCCTCGTCGGACGCCCTCTCGCCCTGGAGCTGGGCGCTCGGGGCGTCGACGCCACCGTCGTCCAGGCCCACTCGAAGACCCCGGCGCTGCCCGAGCTGTGTCGCAGGGGCGATATCCTGGTCGCGGCGATCGGTCGCCCCCGGATGATCGACGCGTCGTACGTGAAGCCCGGCGCCGTGGTGATCGACGTCGGGATCAACCGGGTCGACGAGGGGCTCGTCGGGGACGTCGACGCGGAGAGCGTCGGGGAGGTGGCCGCGGCGATCACCCCGGTTCCCGGAGGCGTCGGTCCGATGACGATCGCCGCCCTGCTCGAGAACACCGTGGCGCTCGCCGAGGGGCGGGCGGACGACGACCGAGAGAACGGAGCGACAGATGGCTGAGAAGATCGTGAAGACCGACGAGGGCCTCCGGGTACCCGACGAGCCGATCATCCCCTACATCGAGGGCGACGGGATCGGTCCCGACATCTGGGCGGCGGCGAGCCGGGTCTTCGACGCCGCCGTCGAGAAGGTCTACGGGGGACGTCGCCGGATCGAGTGGCTCGAGGTCCTCGCCGGCCAGAAGGCCTTCGACCGCACCGGCG
>DRQR01000148.1 GCA_011371355.1 Actinomycetota bacterium | reverse complement strand
TCGCCCTCGCCCTCCGACGACGGCACCGACGCCGGGAGGCGAAGGGCATCGCCCATCGGTCCCGGCGCCGCCTCGTCGACCGGTACCTGGGGTCGTTGCCCTACGAGCTGACCGGGGCCCAGCGTCGGGCGCTCGCCGAGATCGACGCCGACCTGCGTGCTCCCCGACCGATGCACCGGCTCCTCCAGGGCGAAGTGGGCTCCGGCAAGACCGTGGTGGCGGTCTCCGCGATGCTCCGGGTCGTCGAAGGTGGCAGCCAGGCCGCGGTGATGGCTCCCACCGAGGTGCTCGCCACCCAGCACTACCTCGGGCTCGTCTCGGCCCTCGAAGCCGCCGGGCTCGCCCCCGAGGTGGGTCCGGCACGGCACGGCACGCCGAGCCTCTTCGAGGACGCCGAGGGCGATACGGTGGGCGTGGCGCTGCTGACCTCGACGAACGTCGAGACGAACCTCCCCGGCCTCACCGCGCGGGACGACGTGCTCGCGGCGATCGCCGGCGGGCACGTCGACGTCGTCGTCGGTACCCATGCGCTCATCCAGGAGGGCGTGGCCTTCACTCGCCTCGGGCTCGCCGTGGTCGACGAGCAGCACCGTTTCGGCGTCCACCAGCGGGTCCGGCTCAAGGAGAAGGCGGAGGGACACGAGCCCGACCTCCTCATCATGACCGCGACCCCGATCCCGAGGACCCTCGCGATGACTCTCTACGGAGACCTCGACGTCGGCGTCATCGACGAGATGCCCCCCGGCCGGTCGCCCGTCGAGACCGTCCACCTCACCGACCCGGCGACGATCGTCGAGGAGCTCCGACGGACCGTCGCCGAGGGACGCCAGGCCTTCGTCGTCTGCCCCCTCGTCGACGACTCCGACCAGCTCGAGGCCGCCTCCGCCGTCGGGGAGTGGAAGCGCCTCTCGGCGCTCCTGCCCGAGCTCCGGATCGGGCTCCTCCACGGTCAGCTCGCTCCCGGGGAGAAGGCCGAGACCATGGCCCGGTTCCGGGCGGGGGAGCTCGACGTGCTCGTCGCCACCACGGTCGTCGAGGTGGGGATCGACGTGCCGAACGCCACACTCATGGTGGTCGAGGACGCCGACCGTTTCGGCCTCAGCCAGCTCCACCAGCTCAGGGGTCGAGTCGGTCGAGGCCGTCATCGGGGCCGCTGCGTCCTCGTGGCGAACCCGACCACTCCCGAGGGCGCGCGGCGGATCGCGGCCATGGTGGCGACCAGCGACGGGTTCCGGCTCGCCGAGGAGGACCTCCGGATCCGAGGGCAGGGGACGGTCTTCGGAGCTCGGCAGGCCGGCATGACCGACCTCCGGCTCGCCGACATCCTCCGCGACGCCGACCTCCTCGCCGAGGCACGACGGCACGCCTTCGCCCTCGTGGACGCCGACCCGGAGCTCGCCGAGCATCCCGACCTCGCCGAGGAGCTCCGGCTCCTCATCGGTGAGGACGTCGAGTGGCTGGAGAAGAGCTGATGCGTATCGTCGCGGGACGAGCCAAGGGGAGGCGCCTGGGGACGCCCGCGTCGGGGACGAGGCCGCCGACGGGTCGGATGCGGGAGGCGGTGTTCTCCTCCCTCGGCGACGTCGTCGTCGACGCCGACGTCCTCGACCTCTTCGCCGGTTCGGGATCCTTCGGGCTCGAGGCCCTCAGCCGGGGCGCGGCGTCCGCCACCTTCGTCGAACAGGCCCGAGAGGCCGTCGACGTCCTCCGCGCCAACGTCGCCGCCGTGGGGCTGGGGGGGACGGTGGTGCGCGACCGGGTGGAGCGGTTCCTCGCCCGGGCGGCGGGCTCCTGGGACGTGGTCTTCGTCGACCCTCCCTACGACCTCGAGGCCATCGCCGTCGCCGAGATCCTCGACCGCGTCGCGGACCTGCTCCGGCCCGGAGGCGTCGTCGTCGTCCACCGGCGGGCCGGAGACCCCGAGCCCCGACCCGAAAAGCTCGGATTGTCCCGACGCCGCCGGTACGGTGATGGCGAGATCCTGTGGTACGAACCGAAGGAGGACGGCCCGTGATCACGGCCCTCGTCCCGGGGAGCTTCGATCCCCCCACGAACGGCCATCTCGACGTCGTCGAACGCTGCGTCGGCATCTTCGACCGGGTGGTCGTGGCGGTCATCCGGAACCCGGCGAAGACGCCGCTGTTCACCGCCGACGAACGAGAAGAACTCCTCCGGGCCTGTTGCGCGAAGTGGGACAACGTGGAGATCGACTCCTTCGACGGGCTCCTCGTCGACTACGCCGAGGAAGTCGGCGCGCAGACCATCGTCAAGGGCCTCCGAGCCGTCACCGACTTCGACTACGAGATCCAGATGGCGCAGATGAATCGACATCTGTCGGGTATCGTGACCCTGTTCGTGGCGACGAAACCGGAGTTCGGCTACCTCTCGTCGTCGTTGATCAAGCAGGTCGCGGCGCTCGGGGGATCGATCGACTCCCTCGTCCCCGACGTCGTGGCCGCCGCCCTCGAGGAGCGTTTCCGATGACCCAGCCTCCCCCCGAAGGGTTCTCCGGGGACGACACCGGACCGGTCCCGGTGGTCGCGCGCCATCCCGCGCCGCCACCACCGATCCCCGGTCGGGTCGTCGATCTCATCGAAGAACTGATCGTGGAGATCGAGTCGGCCCGTCCCGTCCCTCTGTCGTCGTCGATCATGGTGAACCGCGAGGAGCTCCTCGACCGGCTCCAGGACATCAAGGAGCAGCTCCCCGAGGAGCTGCGGGCCGCCCGGTGGATGGTGCGGGAGCGGGAGGCCTACATCGCCAGGACGAACGAGAAGGCCCGGGAGCTCCTCGCGAAGGCGAAGGCGAAGTCGGAGCAACTCGTCTCCGAGTCGCACATCGTCCGGGAAGCCGTCGAGGAGGCGAACACCCTCGTGCGGAACGCCGAGTCCGAGGCGCGCCGGATCCGTCTCGAGGCCGAGGACTTCGCCGAGCGGCATCTCGCCGAGGCCGAGGCGATCCTCGGCGAACTCCACCGCTACGTCCGCGAGGCCCGAGCGGAGCTCCACCGCTCCCTGCCGCCGGCGCCCCCGCCCCCCGTCGAGGAATGAAGGGACCGGGGCGTTCCCGGGAGGCCTTCCGGTAGCCTTCGGGACGTGCCACGGAGCCCCTTCGTCGTCGACATCGCGGACCTCGAGGTCGCGGGCGCCGCGCGTCCCGAGCGGGTCGTCACGCCCGTCGAATGGATCCTCGACTACGGGAGGGTCGCCGCCGACCGCCCGATCGAAGCCGAGCTCCTGCTCCGCCTCGTTCCCGGGGGGCTCCTCGTCGAAGGGGTCCTTCGGATCGTCGCCGAGATGACCTGCGCCGCCTGTCTCGAGCCCTACGAGCTCGAGCTCTCGGTGCCCATCGACGCCACCTACGAGCGAGAACCCGGCGAAGACGCCTACGCTCTCGAGGGTACCCAGGTCGATCTCGAGCAGCTCCTCAGGGACGAGGCGCTCACGGCCCTGCCGCTCGTGCCTCGGTGCGAGCGGGAGCACCCCCGAGTTGTGACGAGCGAGGGGAGGGGCTTGAATGGCGGCTCCTCCCCGGACGAGTCGCCCTTCGCGGCGCTGCGTGAGATCATCGACCGGGACTGAGTCGCGGTTCGGACGAAGAGCGAGGATGCCATGGCGGTACCGAAGAAGAAGATGTCGCGGTCACGCACCCGCCGGCGCAAGGCCGGTTGGAAGGTGAGGCGGCCCACCCTGGCGACGTGCCCCCGGTGCGGGGCGATGCACGTCCCCCATCGCGTGTGCCGGGAATGCGGCACCTACGGAGGACGAGAGGTCCTCGAGACCTGAGCGCCCGTCGATGACCCGGATCGCCGTCGATGCCATGGGGGGCGATCACGCACCCGACGAGATCGTCCGGGGGTGCGTCGCGGCCGGGGCCCGGGGTCACGACGTCGTGCTCGTCGGCGACGAGGCCGTGCTCGGACCGCTCCTCGACTCTCTCGGGGCGAGCCTCCCGGTCGTCCACGCCCCCGAGGCGATCCGCATGGACGAGGATCCCCGTCGGGCCCTCAGGGAGAAGAAGGAGGCCTCCGTCGTCGTCGCCGCCAGGCTCGTCGCCGAGGGCGAGGCCCAGGGCTTCCTCTCCGCCGGATCCACCGGGGCGGCGATGGCCGCCGCGGCGTTCGTCGTGGGACGGCTGCCCGGCGTGTCCCGGCCGGCGATCGCCTCGATCTTCCCGACGGGGACGATCGTGCTCGACGCCGGCGCGAACCTCACCGTTCGGCCGGAGCACCTCGTCCAGTTCGCCGTGATGGGCTCGGCCGTCTCCCAGGTCTACCACGGGGTCGATCGGCCCCGGGTCGGGCTCCTGAACATCGGTGAGGAGCCGGGCAAGGGGAGGGAGCTCGAGAAGGCGACCCACGAGCTGCTCCGCCGTACCCCGGGGATCGACTTCGTGGGCAACGTCGAGGGCCGGGACATCATCGGGGACGTCACCGAGGTCATCGTCACCGACGGCTTCACCGGCAACGTGCTCCTCAAGACCGCCGAGGGCGTCGCCCGGGGGCTCTACCAGATGATCCTCCAGGCGGTCTCGGGACCCGAGTACCAGGAGGCCCTCGCGGTGCTCATGCCCGCCTTCCTCGAGCTCCGGGACCGCCTCGACTACGACAACGTCGGCGGGGGGCATCTCGTGGGCGTCGACGGGGTGGTGGTGATCGCCCACGGGAGCGCGAATCGTCGAGCCATCGCCTCGGCCGTCGCCCTGGCCGCCGACGCCGTCGACAAGAACCTCGTCGGCCGGGTGGCCCGCGGCATCGCCGCGGTGGAGGCCTGAGACCGGTGGCCGACGCCGTCGCGGAGCTCGAACGACGCCTGGGGTACGCCTTCGACGATCGCCGCCTCCTCGAGCTCGCCCTCTCCCACCGTTCCTACGTCGCCGAGCACCCCGGCACCGCCTCCTACGAACGACTCGAGTTCCTCGGCGACGCGGTCCTCCAGCTCGCGGTGACCCGCTACCTCTACGACACGCGGCCGGAGGCCACCGAGGGACAGATGGCGAAGGTCCGGGCGGCGGTGGTCTCCGAACCGACCCTCGCGGAGCTCGCGACCCGTCTCGGGATCCCCGAGGCGGTGCGGCTCGGGCGCGGCGAGGAGATGACCGGCGGCCGGGAGAAACCCTCGATCCTCTCCGACGTCGTCGAGGCGATCTTCGGCGCCGTCTTCCTCGACGCCGGCTACGACCGGGCCGCCGAGCTCGTGGTGGGACACCTCGCCCCGGTCGTCGACGAGCGGGCCACGGCCCCGGGCGGGAGGGACTACAAGACCCGCCTCCAGGAGCTCCTCGTCGCCCGGGGGATCGAGCCTCGCTACGAGGTCGAGGTGTCCGGACCCGAGCACGCCCGTCGGTTCCGGTCGGTGGTCTACGCCGGCGAGGAGCCGATCGGAGAGGGAGAGGGGACCTCGAAGAAGCGGGCCCAGCAGGCCGCCGCCGCCGACGCCTTCGCCCGGATGGGCGATCGGGGCCGTGCCTGAGCTCCCCGAGGTCGAGACCACCCGCCGGCTCGTCGCTCCCCATCTCGTCGGTCGGCGCATCGTCGACGTCGAGGTCCGCACGCCGCGGGTCGCCCGTCGTCAGGGGTCGCCCGCGACGCTGCGTCGGCGGGCCGTCGGACGCCGGGTCCGAGCCGTCGATCGGCACGGCAAGAACCTCCTCATCCGCCTCTCGGGCGGCCTCGCGTGGGTGCTCCACCTCGGCATGTCCGGACGCCTCGCCCTCGGCGACTCCCCGGAGGAACGGCACGTGCGCCTCGCCGTCGGCCTCGACGACGGCGGTCGGCTCCACCTCGTCGATCCCCGGACCTTCGGATGGGCGGCGGTGTGGACGACCGAGGAGCTCGCCGCCTACCGGGAACGGCTCGGGCCGGACGCCCTGGAGGCCTTCCCTCCTCCCGACCTCCTGCGGCGACGGCTGCGGGGGCGGCGGGCTCCGATCAAGGCCCTCCTCCTCGACCAGTCGATCGTGGCCGGCCTCGGGAACATCTACGTCGACGAGGCGCTCCACCGGGCCGGGATCTCGCCCCTGAGGCCCGGGGGGTCGATCGGGGCCCCGAGCCTCGGCCGGCTCCGCACCGCGGTGGCGACGACCCTCGAGGCGGCGATCGAGGCGGGCGGCACCTCCCTCGAGGATCTCGCGTACCTCCTGCCCGACGGCCGGGCGGGGCGGTTCCTCATGGAGCTCGCCGTCTACGGCCGGGGCGGGGCGCCGTGTCGACGCTGCGGCGAGACGCTGACCTCGGCGCGCCTGCGGGGACGGACGACGACGTGGTGTCCCCGCTGCCAGACCTGATACTCACATCCATGTAGTTCCCCGGGGTATGCTCTGCCCGCCGTGTTGCTGAAGAGACTCTCGCTCGTCGGGTTCAAGTCCTTCGCCGACCGAACCCGGCTCGACTTCGACGCCGGCGTCAACGTCGTCGTAGGGCCGAACGGCTCGGGGAAGTCGAACCTCCTCGACGCGATCGCCTGGGTCATGGGGACCCAGGCGAAACGGGCGCTTCGCACCGAGCGGATGGAGGACGTGATCTTCGCCGGGACGGCGACCCGTCCCCCCCTCAACCGGGCCGAGGTCTCCCTCACCTTCGACAACGCCGACGGCTTCTTGCCCCTCGACCTCGCCGAGGTGACGATCACCCGCAGGCTCCTGCGGGACGGGACCTCCGAGTACGAGATCAACGGCGCCCCGTGCCGGCTCCTCGACATCCAGGAGCTCCTCTCCGACGGCGGGGTCGGCCGGCACCAGCACGTCCTCGTCGGCCAGGGCCAGATCGGCGAGATCCTCACCGCTCGCCCCGAGGAACACCGGGCGATCATCGAAGAAGCCGCGGGCATCATGAAGCACCGTTCCCGACGGGACCGGGCCGAGCGTCGGCTCGAGGCGACCGACGCCGACGTCGCCCGGCTCGAAGACCTCCTTCGGGAGAAGCGGCGTCAGCTCCGGCCGCTCCGGCGACAGGCCGAAGCCGCCGAGCGGTACGACTCGGTGAAGGCCGAGGCGCGGGCCATCCGCGTCTGGCTCGGCGCCGAGGAGCTCCGCTCCCTCGACCGCAAGTCCGCCGCGGCCACCACCGAGCAGGAGGAGCTCCACCGGCGCCTCGCCGACGACGAGACCGAGCTCGCCGCCCTGGAACGGCGCCTCGTGGAGCTCCGGGCGGCGGCCGGCGACGTGGGTCGCGCCCTCCAGCGGGACTCCGCCGCGGCGGCGAGGCTCGAGGCGGTGGTGGCTCGGCTCGGCGGGATCGCCTCGGTCGCCCGGGAACGTCGCAGGGCGATCGAGGCCCGGATCGAGGGCGCCGACCGGCGGCGGGAGGACCTCCGCGGCGAGCTCGTCGACCTCGAAGGCCAGCTCGCCGAGGCCACCGAGGCGGCGACCCGAAGCCGGGCCGCCCTCGAGAAGGCCGAGGCCACCCTCGCCGCCCTCGAAGACGAGGAGCAGGACCTCGCCGAACAGCTCCGGCTCCCCGCCGAGGGGCTCGTCGCCAACCTCCGGGGCGACCTCCGTGCCCTCGAGGCGAGTGGAGAACGCGACCGGCGGGAGCGGGAGGCGATCACGAGGCGGATCTCGGTGCTCGAGGTGCGCCGGATCGAGCAGGACCGCGAGCGTGAGGAGCTCGACGCCGCGCTCCTCCGCACCGACGCCGAGGTGGGCGCCGCGCAGGCCGCGTACGAGCGTGCCCGCACCGAGCGTCGCCGGGCCCAGGAGCTCTGGGAAGCGGCCGAGGCACGACTCGCCGATGCCCGGGTCGCCCTCGCCGCCGCCGAGGCGAAGGTCGAGGCGATCCTCGGCGCCCTCGAGGGGCTCGGCGACCCGGAGGCCCGTCGTCGGGCCGAGGCGATGGAGGAGATCCTCGGTCCGGTCGTCGCTCGGCTCGACGTCCCCGAGGACGTCGCCGCCGCCGTCGACGGTGCCCTCGCCGGCTGGGCCGACGCCCTGGTGGTGGCCGACCGTCCGGGCATGCGCCGGGTGGTCGCGGCCCTGAAACGGGAGGGGCTCGGAGCGGTGAACCTCGTGACCGGGGACGCCGGGGACGCCTCCGCGGTGGCGGCCGCCGCGGCACGGCTCGCCGCCGGGCTGGGGCTCGAACGGCTCGTCGACCGGCTCGGCCCGCGAGCCGACCGGGAGCTGGCGGAGCGACTCCTCGGCGACGTCGTCTACGTCGAGGGCTGGTCGACCGCCTGGGAGGTGGTGGAGCGGGACCCGGCCGTCCGGGCCGTCACCCCCGAGGGGGACGTCGTCACGGGGGCCGGCATGCGCGTCGGCGCCGTCGACGGGGCCGGGCACGCTGCCCTCGAGGCCGCCCGGGTGACCGTCGAGCGGGCCGAACGGGAGCTCGCCCGCGCCGAGAGCGTCGCCACGTCGGCTCGGAGGACCTTCGAGGCCACTCGGGCCGAGGAACGGGAGGCCCTCGAAGCCCTCGAAGCCCTCGAGGCGAGGCTCTCGGGCCACACGGAGGCCCTCGACCTCATCGACCGGGCGAGGGCCGATCACGACGCCGAGCTCGAACGCCTCCGTGCCCGCCTCGCCGCCCTCGACGAAGCCGAGCGGGCACGGGAGGACCGGCTCCGGCAGCTCCGTGCCCGCCTCGCCGAGCTCGAGGGGGAGGAGGCGGAACGACAGGCCGCCTGGGAGGCCCTCCAACGTCGGAGGCAGGAGGTGGCCCGGCGCCGCGTGGAGACCCGACGGCGGCGCGACGAGGCGGCCACCGTCCTCGCCAAGGCCGAGGAGCGGCGACGCCTCGTGGTCGAACGGCGGGAGGCCGTCGCCGCCGAGCTCGCCGAACTCGACGAACTCCCCGACCACGACGAGCGGGTCGACGAACTCGCCCGCATCGAGGCGACGGCCCAGGCCGCGATCGCCGTGCTCGAGGGACACCTCGGCGTCCTGCGGGAGCGCCAGCGGGAACTGCGGGAGCGGACGAACGTCGCCGGCGGGGAGCTCGAGGAGGCCGAACGGCGCAAGGGCGAGCTCGAAGCGGCGATCCGCGCCGCCCGGGATCGCCTCGCCGTCCTCTCGGCGGAGCTCGCCGAGTTCCGAGTGCGGCGGGAGGCCGTCGCCGAGGCGCTTCGCCGCGACGCCGACGTCGACGAGGAGACCGCCCTCGCCGCTTCCCGTCCCGACCTCCCCGAGGACGAGGACCTCGAAGCTCGCCTCGCCTCCCTCGAGGCCGACCTGCGACGGATGGGCCCGATCAACGCCCTCGCGGCCGCCGAGTACGCCGAGGTCGCCGCCGAGGTGGAGCTCCTCGAGGGGCAGCTCGGCGACCTCGAGGAGTCCCGGCGGGAGCTCAGGAAGGTCATCGCCGCCCTCGACGACGAGATGGCGAAGGCCTTCATGGCCGCCTTCGACGACATCGCCCGCTACTACGAGGAGCACTTCCGGCTCGTCTTCCCCGGAGGACGGGGCACCCTCGTCCTCACCGACCCGGAACGTCCCCTCGAGACCGGGGTGGAGGTGCGGGCCCAACCCGCGGGGAAGAAGATCGGGCGTCTCAGCCTGCTGTCGGGCGGAGAGCGGTCCCTCGCCGCCCTCGCGTTCCTCTTCGCGGTCTTCAGGGCGAGGCCGAGTCCCTTCTACGTGCTCGACGAGGTGGAGGCGGCCCTCGACGACGCCAACCTGCGGCGCTTCCTCCGGCTCGTCGACGGTTTGCGGAGCTCCGCGCAGCTCGTCATCATCACCCACCAGCAGCAGACGATGGAGGCCGCCGACGTCCTCTACGGCGTGACCATGGAGCCGGGGGCCTCGTCGAAGGTGATCGCCAAGCGGATGCAGCCCGCCTCCGCCTGAGAGCCCGGAGGGTCCGTGCCGACCGAGACCGCCGTCCTCATCGTGCTCCTCGCCCTCGTGGCGGTGGTGGCGCTCGTCCTCGTCCGACGCAGGAGCGGCGGGGCCGCGTCGAGGTCGCAGCCGAACCCCACCCTCGCCGCGGCGGTCCCCGACCTGCGCCGTCGGCTCGGCCGTACCCGATCGGCACTCGCCCAGGCCTTCCGCCGCTCCGCTCTCGACGAGGCGTTCTGGGAGGAGCTCGAGGAGGCCCTCCTGGCGGCCGACGTCGGCACCGAGGTCACCGCCGAACTCCTCGCCGAGGTGCGGGCCCGTCACCCCGCCACCCCCGAGGCGGCACGGGTCGCCCTCGAGGAGCTCATCGCCGACTCGATGTCGGGGGCCGACCGTTCCCTCCACCTCGACGGGAACCCGGCGGTGATCCTCGTCGTCGGCGTCAACGGCACGGGAAAGACGACGACGATCGCGAAGCTCGCGAAGCGACTCGGCGACGAGGGCCACCGGGTGGTGCTCGCCGCCGCCGACACCTTCCGGGCGGCGGCCGTCGAGCAGCTCCGCACCTGGGGGGCCAGGCTCGAGGTTCCCGTGGTCGCCGGGGCGTCGGGTGCCGATCCGGCGTCGGTGGCCTTCGAGGCCCTCGAGACGGCCCGTCGGGAGCGCGCCGACGTCGTCGTCGTCGACACGGCCGGCCGTCTCCAGTCGAAGACGAACCTCATGGACGAGCTGGCGAAGATCAAACGGGTCCTCGAGCGAAACGGGGCGTCGGTCTCGGAGGTGCTGCTCGTCCTCGACGGCACGACCGGCCAGAACGCCGTCGGCCAGGCCGAGGCCTTCCGGGCCGCCGTGGACGTCACCGGGCTCGTGCTCACGAAGCTCGACGGCACCGCCAAGGGTGGGGCGGCGATCGCCATCGAGCGCCGGCTCGGGATCCCCGTCAAGGAGCTCGGCGTCGGCGAAGGGCTCGACGACCTCGTGCCCTTCGATCCCCGGGCCTACGCCGAGGCGCTGCTCGAACCATGACCGACCGGGAACGGCTCGAGCGGGCCCGGGAGGCGGCGACGGGCGCCTACGCCCCCTACTCGGCCTTCGCCGTCGGCGCCCTCGTGGTGGGCGGATCGGGGAGGGAGTACCTCGGGACCAACGTCGAGAACGCCGCCTTCCCCGCGTCGATCTGCGCCGAGGCGAACGCGATCTCCACCGCGGTGGCGGCGGGGGAGCGGCGGATCGAGGCGGTCTACGTCGTCTGCCTCCGCCGTCGTCGGTGCATGCCCTGCGGGAACTGCCGCCAGATCATGCGCGAGTTCGGGGTCGACCGGGTCGTCGTCGAGGGACCCGACGGGCCCGAGACGATCCCCTTCGCCGAGCTGCTCCCCAGGTCCTTCGGACCCGAGGATCTCTCCGACCCCTGAGCGTCAGCCCTCCCCGCGGCTGCGGAGCGCCTCGATGAGCTTCGGGAGCACCTGGTGGACGTCCCCGACGATCCCGAGATCGGCCACCGAGAAGATCGGGGCGTCGGGATCCTTGTTGATCGCCACGATGATCGACGAGTCCTTCATGCCCACGAGATGCTGCATCGCCCCCGAGATGCCGGCGGCGATGTACACCTTCGGCTTGACGGTCTTGCCCGTCTGACCCACCTGGAGGGCGTAGGGCACCCATCCGGCGTCGACGACGGCCCGGGTGGCGCCGACCGCGCCCCCGAGGAGGTCGGCGAGCTCCTCGACGAGGCGGAATCGCTCGGCGTCGCCGAGCCCGCGACCCCCCGAGACCACCACCTCGGCCGCCTCGAGGTCCGGTCCCTCCCGGGGTTCCTCGTGGCGCTCGAGCACCCGCATGACCGCGTCCGTCTCGGGTAGGGGCACCTCGACGACCTCGGGCATCCCGCCGCCCGTCTCCTCGGCGGGGAACGCCTTGGGGCGGAACACCACGATCGCCGGGTCGTCGGCGGCGATCCGCTTGACGACCCGCAGGGTGCCGCCGAGGATCTCGGTGGCGACGGCATGGGCGCCGTCCTCGACGAAGAGGTCGAGGGCGTTCGCGGCGACCGGCCGGTCGAGACGGGCGGCGAGGCGCCCGGCGACGTCGCGGTCGAGGTTGCCCATGCCGAAGAGGACCGCCCGGGCGTCGCCGACCCGGTCGGCGAGCGCCGCGGCCGCCTCGGCGGCCGGGAGCCGATCGCCCGGGTCGAGCCGATGCACCTCGACGGCGCCGTGGGCGCCGAGGGCGGTGAAGGCCCCGTCGCCGCCCTCGCCGACGTAGAAGACCGACGGCTCGCCGAGCTCCCGAGCCTTCGTGAGGAGCTCGAGGGCCGTCGGGGAGGGGGCACCGTGCCGTTCTTCGCAGAAGACCCAGACCTTCATGTCAGATCACCTTCGCTCGTTCGAGGATCTCGAGGATCTTCAGGTACGCCTCACCGTCGTCCTCGACGATCTCGCCGGCCTGGCGGGCGGGGACGGGGGTGACCCCTTCGACGACGGTGCCGGACCCCGCGGCGCCGACGTCGTCGGCGCCGAATCCGAGGTCGGCGGCGGAGAGCTCTTCCACCGGCTTCTGCTTCGCCTGCATGATCCCCTTGAAGGTCGGGTAGCGGGGCTCCACCACCCCGGCGGTGACGGTGACGACCGCCGGGAGGGCGGCCTCGACGACGTCGTAGCCCTCGGGGGTCTGACGATGGATCCGAAGGGTGCCGTCGGCCGCCTCGACGTGCTTGGCGAAGGTGAGGGAGGGGACGCCGAGGTGCTCGGCGAGCATCTGGGGGACGACCCCCGTGTAGCCATCGGTGGACTCGGTTCCGGCGATCACGAGGTCGTACCCCTCCCGTTCGATCGCGGCGGCGAGCACCTTCGCCGTCACCGCGGCGTCCGAGCCCTTCAACGCCGGGTCGCTGATCACCACGGCCTTGTCGGCGCCCATCGCCAGGGCTTGGCGGATGCCCTGGAGGGTGCCCGCCGGCGACATCGAGAAGAGCGTCACCGTACCCTCGGACGCCTCGGCGAGCTGGAGCCCGATCTCGACGCCGTAACGGTCGGTGTCGTCGAGGACCTGGTCGTCGGGTCGGACGACCCAGTGGTGGTCGGGGTCGAGGTCGTAGGGGGTCGCCGGGTCGGGGATCTGTTTCGCGCAGACCGCGATCTTCATGGCGTACTCCGCTCCTTCGTCGGGTGCGGCGGATGTTACGGAAGGGTCGGGTCGAGACAAAAAGCGCTCACCGGGCGGCGAGGAGCGGCAGGAGCCGATCGAGCACCGCGACGATCCGATCCCTCGCCCGGTCCGCGGTCTCGGTCACCTCCTCGTGGGACAGGGGGGTGGGCGAGATCCCGGCGGCGAGGTTCGTGACGAGGGAGATCCCCCCGACCGCGACGCCGAGGTGGCGGAGGGCGATGGCCTCGGGCACCGTCGACATCCCCACGAGGTCCCCGCCGAGGCGGGCGACCATCCGGATCTCGGCCGGGGTCTCGAAGGACGGGCCGAGCATCCACGCGTACACCCCCTCCCGGTAGGGGACTCCGACCGCCTCGAAGGCGGACCTGCCGAGGGCTCGGACCTCCGGGTCGTAGGCGTCGGTGAGATCGGGGAAACGAGGCCCGAGGCGGTCGTCGTTCGGCCCGACGAGGGGGTTGCGGGCGGCGAGGTTGAGGTGGTCGGAGATCATCACGAGGTCCCCGGGCGCCAAGTCGGCGGCGACCCCGCCGGCGGCGTTCGTCAACAGCACCGTGCGGCAACCCGCGAGGGCCGCCACCCTGACGCCGAAGACGACGTCGGCGAGGTCCCAGCCCTCGTAGGCGTGGACCCGGCCGGCGAGGACGAGCACCGCCCGCTCACCGAACCGTACCGAGTAGAGGGTCCCGGCGTGGCCCTCGACCCTCGGCACCGGGAAGTGCGGGATGTCGGCGTAGGGCACGGCGATCGCGTCGGTGAGCGAGGCGGCGTAGGTGGACAGCCCCGAGCCGAGCACGACGGCGGCGTCGTGGCGGTCCCTGCCGGTTCGGGCGGCGACGGCTTCGACGGCGGTCCGGAGGCGGTCGTAGACGTCGGTCATCGCACCTCCCCGAGGAAGAGCGGACGTGGTTCGGGCGGGGTGGCGGAGATCCGCCAGGCCCCGGCGAGCATCTCGAGACAGGCATCTCGGCGCGTCGGGTCGTTCCAGGCCACCACGGCGAGGGGATCGCCCGCGGCGATCCGATCGCCGCGCTTGGCTTCGATGGTGATGCCCACCGCCGGGTCGATCTCGTCCTCCTTTCGGGCCCGTCCCGCGCCGAGGCGCACCGCGGCCCAGCCCACCCGCTCCGCGTCGCAGGCGGTGACGTACCCCGACTCCTCGGCGCGTACCACGTGGAACCGATCGGCGGTCGGGAGGAGCGCCGGGTCGTCGACGACGTCGGGGTTCCCGCCCTGGCGGGCGATGACCCGGCGCAGGACCTCGAGGCCGGTGCCGTCCTCGATCGCGAGCTCGAGTCGCTTGCGTGCGGCGTCTCGGTCGGCGGCGACGCCGCCGAGGAGGAGCATCTCCTCGGCGAGGCGGAGCACGAGGGCGGTGACGTCGGGAGGACCGACCCCGCGGAGCACGTCGAGGGATTCCCGGATCTCGTTCGCGTTCCCGACCTCTCGGCCGAGGGGCTGGTCCATGTCGGTGAGGAGGGCGACCACCTCGGTGCCGTGACGGCGACCGATGCCCGCCATCGTCTCGGCGAGCCGCCGGGCGTCCTCGAGGTCCTTCATGAACGCCCCGCTGCCCACCTTGACGTCGAGGACGAGGCCGTCGAGGTCCTCGGCGAGCTTCTTCGACATGATCGACGAGGCGATGAGCGGGATCGACGGCACCGTCCCGGTGGCATCCCGGAGGGCGTAGATCTTCCGGTCCGCCGGCACGAGCTCCTCGGACTGGCCGGCGAGGACGAGGCCGAGGTCGGCGAGCTGGTCGGCGAAGTCCTCGGGAGCCACCTCGGTGGAGAAGCCGGGGATGGACTCGAGCTTGTCGAGGGTGCCGCCGGTGTGGCCGAGGCCGCGTCCCGACATCATCGGCACCCGGACGCCGCAGGCGGCGACGAGGGGGGCGAGGGGGATGGAGATCTTGTCGCCGACGCCGCCGGTGGAGTGTTTGTCGACCTTGGGTCCCGCGACGGCACGGAGGTCGAGGACCGTCCCGGAGTGGAGCATCGCCTCGGTCCAGGCGGCGAGCTCGTCGTCGTCCATGCCTCGGCAGACGACCGCCATGAGGAACGCCGCCATCTGGTAGTCGGGGATCGTGTCCGTCGTGTAGCCCTCCACGATCCAGCGGAGCTCCGCGGGGGTGAGGGTGCCGCCGTCGCGCTTGCGGCCGATGAGCTCGGGCATGGAGAAGTCGTTCACGGATGCCTCCGAGGCCGGTCGCGCCCAGTATCGCACCGGTGGGCGGTCGACGGCACCACCACCCCGTCGCGGACCACGACGCCTTCGGCTCGGAGGAGCGCCGCCTGCCGGCTGGCGAGGTGCGGGGCGAGCCGGCCGTCGGCGGCGACGACCCGCCACCAGGGCAGTCCCGTGGCCCTCCGGAGCAGGTTGCCCACCGCCCGGGCCGCTCCCGGGTGACCCGCCTCCTCGGCCACCTCGCCGTAGGAGAGGACCTCGCCGGGCGGGATCGCGGCGACCACCGACCGTACGGCCTCCTCGAAGGTCACCACGTCCCGAAGAGCCGGTCCCCCATGTCCCCGAGGCCGGGCACGATGTAGTAGCGGTCGTCGAGCTCCCGGTCGTGGGCGGCGGCGACGATGTGGACGTCCGGATGCTCTTCGTACATCCGCCTGACCCCCTCGGGGGCGGTGACCACGCAGAGGGCGGTGATGTCGGTGGCCCCGGACTCCTTCGCCTTCGAGACCGCCCAGGCGAGGGACCCGCCGGTGGCGAGCATCGGCTCGAGCACGAGCACGGTCGCCCTCGAGAGGTCGGGGAGCTTCGCGTAGTACTCCTGGGGCGTCGCGGTCTCCTCGTCGCGCTGGACCCCGGCGAAGCCGACCCGCACGTGGGGGATCGTCTCCAAGACGGCGTCGAGCATGCCGAGGCCCGCCCGGAGGACCGCGATCGCCACCACCTCGCCGATGCGGTAGCCGACGGTGGGCTCGAGGGGCGTGCGGATCTCGTGCTGGGCGAGGGGGAGGCGCTTCGTCGCCTCGAGGACGAGGGTGTAGGTCAGGCCCTTCGTCGCCGCCCGGAAGGCCTCGGGCGGGGTCGTCTCGTCGCGGAGGATCGAGAGGTAGTGGCGGGTGAGGGGATGGTCGATGACGGTGAGGTTCATGCCCGGCAGCATACGCGACCCGAGGGGTCGAGGCCCATCGCGGTCCCGGACCCCACCGTTCGGCGATGCTCGTGGGGATCCCTCGGCGGCCGCCGGCCCGGTCGGCCGGGACGGCGAGTAACCTCGCCGACGATGTTCGAGACCCTCAGCCGTCGCCTCGGCGCCGCCTTCTCCGAGCTTCGGGGGAAGGGCAGGCTCACCGAGGCCGACGTCGACGAGGCCCTCCGGAACGTCCGGCTCGCGCTCTTGGAGGCCGACGTCAACGTCGCGGTCGTCAAGTCCCTCCTCGGACGAGTCCGGGAACGGGCGGTGGGCGCCGAGGTGACGAAGAGCCTCACCCCGGGCCAGCAGGTCGTCAAGATCGTCCACGAGGAGCTCGTGCGGACCCTCGGGGGAGCGACGGCCCCCCTCGTCCGGCCCGCGGCACCGCCCCTCGTGGTCCTCGTGGTGGGTCTCCAGGGCTCGGGGAAGACGACCACCGCCGCGAAGCTCGCCCACCATCTCCGGGGCGAGGGACGCCGACCGCTCCTCGTCGCCGCCGACCTGCGGCGCCCGGCGGCCATCGAGCAGCTCGAGACCCTCGGTGCCCGCATCGACGTGCCGGTGTTCTCGGACCGCAAGGCGAAGGCCCCCAAGCTCGTGAAGCAGGCCCTGAAACACGCCAGGAGCGCCGGACACGGCGCCGTCGTCGTCGACACGGCCGGACGACTCCAGATCGACGACGACCTCATGACGGAGCTGGCCGCGATCCGCAAGATCGCCGATCCCGACGAGGTCCTCCTCGTCGTCGATGCGATGACGGGCCAGGAGGCGGTGAACGTCGCCGAGGGCTTCCTCGAGACCGCGGACCTCACCGGGCTCGTCCTGACGAAGCTCGACGGCGACGCCCGAGGCGGCGCGGCCATCTCGGCCCGGGAGGTCACCGGGAAGCCGATCAAGTTCGTCGGCGTGGGGGAGGGCATCGACGACCTCGAGGTCTTCCACCCCGACCGGATGGCGTCGCGGATCCTCGGGATGGGCGACGTCCTCACCCTCATCGAGAAGGCCGAGCGGGCCTACGACGAGGAGGAGGCGCTCCGGGCGGCCGAGAAGCTCAGGGAGGCGACCTTCGACCTCGAGGACTTCCTCGAACAGTTGCAGCGGCTCCGGAAGATGGGGCCCTTGCAGCAGCTCGTTGGTATGCTACCGGGCGCCGGGGCCGCGCTCGGCGACGTCGACATCGACGAGCGACGACTGGCGCGGGTCGAGGCGATCATCCGGTCGATGACCCGCGAGGAGCGCCGCAACCCGAAGCTCATCGACGGCAGCCGCAAACGACGGATCGCGGCCGGTTCGGGGACGAGGCCGCAGGACGTGAACGCGCTGTTGAAGCAGTTCGCCGAGGCACAGAAGATGATGAAGGCCCTCGCCGGAGGAAGGAACCCGATCCCGGGTCTCGCCCTCCCGGGGATGGGTCGCAGCAGGAGGAAGAGGTGACGATTCGATGGCCGTGAAGATTCGCCTGACTCGGATGGGGAAGAAGAAGCAGCCGAGCTACCGGGTGGTCGTCGTCGACTCCCGCCGCCCGCGGGACGGTCGGTACATCGAGCAGATCGGTCGGTACGATCCTCGGCAGGAGCCCTCGCTCGTCGAGATCGACAACGAGCTCGCCCTGAAGTGGCTCCGCCGCGGCGCGCAGCCCACCGAGCGGGCGAGGAAGCTCCTCGAGATCTCCGGCGCGTGGACCCAGTTCAAGGTGGCGAAGGGCGAGATCCACACGGTCGAGGCCGAGCCCGAACCCGAGGTCGCCGAGCCTCCCGCCTCGGAGGCGGACGCCGAGGAGGCGCAGGCCGACGACGCGACGGCCGAGGCCGCCGAGGAGCCGGACGAGTCCGCCGACGACGAAGGGGGCGAGTGATGGAGCAGGGCCGGATCGTCGCCGAGGTCGTCGAGTACGTCGTCAAGGAGATCGTCGACGCCCCCGACGACGTCCAGGTCGAGGTCGTCCCCGACGGCAAGGACGCGGTGGTCGCCGAGGTCCGTACCGCGAAGCGCGACATGGGGCGGGTGATCGGACGCCGCGGCCGGGTGGCACGGGCGATCCGGGCCGTCGCGTCGGCCGCCGGCGACGAGGAGGGCGTCGCGGTCGACGTGGAGTTCCTCGACTGACGGGGGTCGTGGAGCTCGTCACCGTCGGCTACGTCCGCCGAGCCCACGGACTCCGCGGGGCCGTCGTCGTCCGCCCCACCACCGATCGACCCGACGAGCGCTTCGTCCCCGGGGCCGTCTTCGACACCGAGGCGGGACCGCTGGAGATCGAACGGGTCGGTCCCCATCGTGACGGGCTCCTCGTCGTCTTCGTCGGCATCTCGGACCGGAACGCCGCCGAAGGGCTGCGAGGTCTCACCCTCGAGATCCCCCTCGAGGCTCGCCGCGACCTCGAACCCGGCGAGTACTGGCCCGACGAGCTCGTGGGGTGCGAGGTCGTCGACGCGGCGGGGCGCCGCCTCGGCGAGGTCGTCGACGTCGTCCTCGGGGGGAGCCAGGATCGTCTCGTGGTGGGCATCCCGGAGGGGGACACCGTGGAGGTCCCCTTCGTCGACGCCCTCGTCCCCCACGTCGACGTCGACGCTCGGCGGGTCGTCGTCGAGCCCCCCGAGGGACTCTTCCCCCCGGAGTCGGCCGGGCCGGGGACATAGAATCGGCCCATGGCCTACGTCCCGCGGCACCCCATCCGGATCGTCACCGCCACCTCGCTCTTCGACGGTCACGACGCCGCGATCAACATCATGCGCCGGATCCTCCAGGCGACCGGCGCCGAGGTCATCCACCTCGGGCACGATCGCTCGGCGGCAGAGATCGCCCAGGCCGCCCTCGACGAGGACGTCCAGGCGGTCGCCGTCACCTCCTACCAGGGGGGCCACATGGAGTTCTA
>DRQR01000147.1 GCA_011371355.1 Actinomycetota bacterium | reverse complement strand
CGGGCAGGACCGCACCCTCGCCGTCGTAGACGATCTCGAGACCCACGGCCTCGGCACCGATCCGGGCCCCCGCGGCACCGTCACCGCCGTAGTCGCCCGGGAACGTGGCGATCGCCACCTTCGAACCACCCTGCTCCTTGATGAACGACATGAGGTTGATCGCCTCGATGCAGTAGTTCGTGTTCTGCTCGAGGGCCAACCGGTTGTCGAACTCGGGGATCGCCCATCCCGAGTACCACGACAACGGGATGAAGAGCATGTTGTCTTCCTTGTACTTCGGCAACGTCGCGACGTTCGTCGGCGAGCCGGTCGACTGGGCGATCGCGAGGACCTCGTTGCGGATCTTCTCGTACTTCTCGAGGTGCTGCTCGACGTTGTAGTTCGTGTCCTCGATGACGAGCTCCACCTTCCAGCCGTCGATCCCACCGTTCGCGTTCACGTTGTCCCAGTAGACCTTCTGGGCGTCGGTGATGTCGGTGGTGAGCGGCGAGAAGATGCCGGTGAGGTCGGCGAGGACCCCCAGCTTGATGGTCTTCGACTCGACGTCGACGCCGAAGTCGGTCTTCATCTCCATCTCCCCACCGCCGCCGGCGGTCGTCGTCGTGGCCTCGCCGCCGCCGCTGCCGGCGGTGGTCGTCGTGGCCTCGGGAGCCTTCGTCGTCGTGGTCTCCCCGCCGCCACCGCCGCCGCAGGCCGCGGCCACGAGCGCGAGGACGAACACCAGGACGAGCCATGATCGTTTCGTTCTCACCTTTCCTCCTTCGTCGTCGTTGCACACCGTCCCTCGCCGGAGGCGGGGAACGCTCGGTCGATCAGTAGGTGAACGGCCATCCCTTCCAGTAGTTCCTCACCCGGATCCAGATCCCGTAGAGCCCGAGGGGCTCGGCGATGAGGAAGACGATGATGAGCACACCGAAGAGCACGACGTTGAGCTGGAAGATGCTGAGGCCCGGCCCGGCGGCGTCGGTGGAGACGAACCCGAGCAGGTCGTCGGGGCTCTTGCGGATGAACAGGTCGGCGAGCCAGGCGAAGGTGCCCTGGTTGGCGAGCTCCTCGGCCATCCAGAAGGTGACCGCCTCGACGATCCGGGGGGTGAGCACGACGAAGACCGTGCCGAGGAGGGTGCCGGTGATCGTCCCCGCGCCCCCGATGAGGATGATCGCGATGAACTCGACCGCGAGGAGGAGGTCCCACGACTCGGGGATCACCCGACCCAAGAACGCGGCGAAGAGCGCTCCGGCGACCCCGGCGTAGAAGGACGAGACGGCGAAGGCCTGGGTCTTCCACCGGAACATGTTCACGCCCATGACCTCGGCGGCGATGTCCCGATCCCGGATCGCCGCCCAGGCCCGACCCGGGCGGGTTCGCATGAGGTTCTTCGCCAGGAGGGCGAAGACGATGAGGAGGAAGAGGAAGAAGAAGTAGCTCTTCGCCTGAGCGCTCAGCTCGATCCCGAACCACGGACCGGCGCTGGCGAAGGAGATGATCGGATCGCCCTTCCAGAGTGCGAGCTCGAGGGCGGGCCAGGGCCGTCCCGTGCCCGGCTTGCCGGCGACGGCCTCGACCGACCGCCACAGGTGGAGGCCGATGAACACGAGGCCGAGGGTGACGAAGGCGAGGTAGAGGCCACGCACCCGGACCGCCGTGGGCGCGACGAGGATGCCGAGGACCGCGGCGACGATCCCGGCGGCGGGCAGCCAGATCCACATCGGGAGCCCGAGGCCCCACACGGTCCGACCGGCGTCGGCCCCGAGCACCACCGCGGTGTAGGCGCCCACGGCCATGAAGAAGCTGTGGCCGAGGGAGACCTGCCCCGACACTCCGGTGAGGAGGTTGAGGCCGAGGGCGGCGATCCCGAAGATGAGCGCCCGGTCGATGATGATGAGCCAGTCGGAGTCGCCGAGGAACCGGAGCCCCGGGAGCTGGCCGAGGGGCAGCAGCACGGCGAGGACGAGGGCGACGACGAGCATGACCCGCTTCGTCGTCGTCGGGAAGAGGCGCATCTCCTCCTCGTAGCTGGTGAACAGGTTCGGCCGACCCCTCATACCCGGCGCACCTCCTCGGTTCCGAAGAGCCCGTAGGGCTTGATGAGGAGCACGAGCATCATGAACAGCCACGGCACGATGCCCGCGAAGCCCTGCCCGAGGAACTTCTGGGTGAGGTAGGTGCCGGCGAGCACCTCGGCGACGCCGACGAGCATGCCGCCGACGATCGCCCCGACGATGGAGTCGAGACCCCCGATGACCACCGCCGGGAAGGCCCGGAAGGCGATGGCGAAGGTGAAGGGGCTCACCCCGGCGCCCCGGGGGAACACCGACGAGAAGATCCCGCCGATGGCGGCGAGCCCGGCGCCGATCGCCCAGGCGACCGCGAACACCTTGCCCACGTCGATGCCCTGGGCCATGGCGGCCTCCTGGTCGAAGGCGGTGGCCCGCATGGCGACGCCCATCCGGGTACGGAAGAACCAGGCGAGGTACACCATGAGGAGGAGGGCCACGACGATGGTGACCACCTGGGTCTGGGCGATTCGGAAGAAGCCGATCTCGATGACCTGGGAACCGAAGGGGTCGCCGAGCCCCCGCACCTGGTTGTTCATGAAGTCGTTCGTCACCGTCCGGATGACGAGGTCGAGCCCGAGGGTGATCATCGCCACCGAGAAGAGGGGTTCGCCGATCATCGGCCGGATCGTCACCCGCTCGATCGCGATCCCGATGAGGGCGGTGACGGCGACCGCGACGACCACCGAGAGGAACCACTGGGCGGTCGGCGGCAGGCCGGGCACCCAGCGGCCGGGCACGTTGAGCGCGGTCGCGAAGTACGACACGAGGTAGGCACCGAGGGCCGCGATCGCCCCGTGGGCGAAGTTCACGACCTGGGTGGCCTTGAAGATGAGGACGAACCCGAGGGCCAAGGTGGCGTAGATCGCACCGAGGGCGATCCCCGAGGCGAGGGCGTTGACGAACTCGGGGAAACCGCCGGGACCCGCGGCCTGCGCGACGACGATGCCCATCAGTACATGGACTCCACGAGATCGCGGAACATCTCCTCCATCGCCTTCCGCTTCAGCTTCTGGGTCGCGGTGAGCTCGCCGTCTTCGTGGTCGAGCTCCTTGGGGAGGAGGCGGAACTTCTTGATCTGCTCCACCCGGGAGAACTTCTCGTTCGTCTCGTCGACGACCTTCTGGATGAGCTCGATGACCTCGGGCTTCTCCGAGAGATCCCGGTAGGTGGTGTAGGGGATCCCCCGACGGAGCGCCCAGTTGCCGACGGTGTCGTACTCGATGCCGATGAGGGCGGTGAGGTACTTCCGGCCGTCCCCGATGACCATCGCCTCCTTGATGTAGGGGGAGGTCTTCAGGGCGTTCTCGATCTCGGAGGGGGAGATGTTCTTCCCGCCCGAGGTGATGATGATGTGCTTGATCCGGTCGACGATCTTCACGTGGGTGCCGTCGACCCACAGACCCACGTCGCCGGTCTTCAACCAGCCGTCCTCGGTGAAGGTCTCCTTCGTGGCCTCCGGCTTGTTCCAGTAGCCCTTGAAGTTGCCGGGGTGCTTCGTCTGGATCTCGCCGGTCTCCTCGTCGATGCGGAGCCCGATCCCCGGGTACGGCTCGCCGACGGTGCCGAGCTTCACCCGATGGGCGAAGTTGCAGGTCGCCACCGCCGAGTTCTCCGTCATCCCGTAGAGCTCGTAGACGGGCACCCCGAGGCCCATGAAGAACTCGAGGACCTCCGGGGCGATGGGCGCCGCGCCGGAGCCGGCCCACCGGCAGTGGCGGAGGCCGATCCGCTCCTTGAGGGCTCGGAAGAACAACGGGTTCCCGATCCAATAGGCGAGCCGGCTCTTCCAGGTGAAGTCGCCGCCGTGGGCGGCCCGGTCCCGTCCGATGATCGCCGCGAGCCGCAGGCCGAGGGCGGCCACGAGGCGCTTGAAGGGCGTGGCGTCCTCGAGCTTGATGTGGATCGTGGCGTGGATCTTCTCCCAGATGCGGGGCACGGCGAAGAAGAGGGTCGGCTGGACCTCCCGGAGGTTCGCCTGGACGGTCTCGATCGACTCGGCGAAGTTCAGCCGCACCCCGTTCGAGCACATCGTCCACGTCGAGAAGATCCGTTCGGCGACGTGGCAGAGGGGCAGGTAGGTGAGGACCTCGTCGGAGGGGTTCGGGAGCACCCCGTCGGCGGTCCGCCCGGGGCTGTTGATGATCTTCTCCATGCAGAACGCGGCGTTCGCGTTCGTGAGCATGGCCCCCTTCGGGGGTCCGGTGGTCCCCGACGTGTAGACGAGGGTCATCACGTCGTCGGGTTCGGCCTGGGCCATGAGCTCCTCGACGGCGCCGGGATGCTCCTCACGGTGACGGCGGCCGAGCTCGAGGAACTCGTTCCAGTACATGAGCCGCGGGTCGTCGTAGGAGCGGATCCCCCGGGGTTCGACGTAGAGGATCTTCTCGAGCACCGGGAAGGCGTCGGGGCCGAGGTCGAGGACCTTGTCGACCTGCTCCTGGTCCTCGGCGAGATGCACCTTGGCGCCCGAGTCGTTGAGGAGGTACTCGACCTCCGCCGAGGGGTTCGTCGGGTACAGGCCCGTGGTGATCGCCCGGATCGCCACCGTGGCGATGTCGAGGATCACCCATTCGGGTCGGTCCTCGGAGTGGATGGAGACGACGTCGCCGGGTCGGACGCCGAGGGCGAGCAGCCCGTGGGCGGCGGTGAGCACCCGATCCCAGAAGGCTCCCCAGGTGATCTCCTGCCAGACCCCGAAGTCCTTCTCCCGCATCGCGACCCGATCGGGGTCCTTCTCGGCCCACTCCCGGACCCGGTAGGCGACGGTCGGGAACGCACCCGACAGGTCCGGTGTCCCTCGACGCTCCATCGTCGTCGTCACGGCTGCCTCCTCCTCGCCGGTCCCCCTCCAGCGCTGCTGTGGGTGGTCACCATAGACGCGAGCGAAGGATCCTGCATCCGGCGACGCGGCATCTCATCATCGGGGGTCACTGGCGCCGGATCCCGACGAACCGGAACCGGTTCGCCACGAAGGCGGTGTCGGTGAGGGAGGCGTTCCCCGCCGGGTTCGCGCCGGTGACGTGGAAGTCGGAGAAGGCCGCCGACTGGTTCACGAAGAGCCCGCCGGTGAGGTTGAACGCCACCCCCACCCCGGCGTCGACGGCCGCCTCGACGATCCGCTGTTCGACGGCCGGGTCGGTGGTGTAGGCGAGCCAGGTGATCGCCCCCTCGTCGAGGGCCGCCGCCCGGGCCCGCTCGATCGACTCGTCGGTCGAGGCGGTGCGGACGACGAGGACGACCGGCCCGAAGAACTCCCGGGCGTAGGCGTCGCGGTCCGCGGCGTCGACGGCGACGACGACCGGAGTTCGGACCGTCGCCTCGGGGAAGGCCGGATGGGTGATCTCCCGGGATTCGAGGAGGACCTCCCCCGCCGCGGCGGCCGCCTCGATCCGGGCGGCGACCGCCTCGGGGTCCTTGATCGCACCGAGGATCTCGCAGGCCCGGGCGTCGTCGGCGAGGAGCCCGGCGATCGCGTCGGCGAGTCCTCGGGCGACGGCCTCGAAGGCCACGACCTCGTCACCGACCCGGACGCCGTCGGCGGGCACGAAGACGTCCTGGGGGGAGGTGCACATCTGCCCCGAGTACATCGTCGTCGACACCGACAGGTTCCGGAACACGGCGCCGAGATCCTCCGCGGAGTCGACGATCACCGAGTTGACGCCGGCCTTCTCGGTGAAGACGGCGGCGTGGCGGACGTGCTCTTCGAGCCATCGGCCGAACTCGGGGCCGCCGGTGTAGTCGACGATGCCGACGGCCGGATGGAGGACGAGCTCCCTCGTGATCGGCTCGGCTCGGGTGTCGACCGCGAGGGTCACGAGGTTCGGGTCGAAGCCGGCCTCGGCGAGGACCTCCCGGGCGATCTCGACGAAGATCGCCAGGGGCAGGATCGTCGCCGGGTGCGGCTTGACGATCACCGGGTTGCCGGTGGCGAGGGAGGCGAAGATCCCCGGGTAGCCGTTCCAGGTCGGGAAGGTGGAGACCCCGATGGTCACCGCGACCCCGCGGGGCCGGATCCGCCACTCCTTGGAGACGACGAGTGGGGGACGCTTGCCCTGGGGCTTCTCCCAGATCACCGACCGGGGCACGGAGGTCTGCTCCCGGTAGGCGTAGGCGAGCGCCTCGAGACCTCGATCGAGGGCGTGGGGACCCCCCGCCTGGAAGGCCATGAGGAAGGACTGGCCCGTGGTGTGCATGACCGCCTCGGCCATCTCGAAGCTCCGGGCGGCGAGTCGGGCGAGGAGCTCGAGGAGCACCCCGGCCCGGACCTCGGGGGTGGCCTTCGCCCAGGGGCCCATGGCCGTCTCGGCGGCGGCGACGAGCTCGTCCACGCCGGCTCGAGGGTAGGTGATCCCGAGCTCCAGGCCGTAGGGACTCGCCTCGTCGGGGACGAGCATCCCTCCGGAGGCGGGCTGGTCGAGGGCGAAGGGCGCCCCGAGGCGGGCTTCGAAGGCCGCCCGACCCTCCCCCGGTGCGTCTTCCCCGTAGGCCTTCGGGTGCTCGGGGTAGGGGCTCCAGTAGGTCCGGGTCCGGATCGTCTCGAGGGCGCGATCGAGGGTCTCCCGGTGCTCGGCGTAGAAGTCGGTCACGGCTGCCTCCGTCGGTCGGATCTCGCGGGTCGAGCGTACCCGGTCCGCGACGCGCCGAGTCCGGCCGGGCCGGTGGGGCCTTCTCCCGGGGCTAGGCTCGACCCCATGGACACGGTGCAGCGACCCATCGGCTACGACGTCGTCGACCAGGTGGCGAGGATCACCCTTCGGCGGCCCGACAAGCTCAACGCCTTCACCTCGGAGATGCTCCGGGACCTCCTCACCGCGCTCCGGGAGGCCGAGGCCGACGACGAGGTCCGGGCGGTGCTGTTGACGGGTGAGGGACGGGCGTTCTCGGCCGGCCAGGACCTCTCCGATCCGGCGATCTCCGGGGAGTCGGCCGATCTCGGGGCCCTGCTCGAAGAGCGGTACAACCCCGCGATCGCGGCGATCCGTAGGCTGCCCAAGCCCGTGGTCGTCGCGGTGAACGGCGTCGCCGCGGGCGCGGGAGCGAACCTGGCCCTCGCCGGCGACGTGGTGATCGCCGGCCGGTCGGCGTCCTTCATCCAGGCCTTCGCGAAGATCGGCCTGCTCCCCGACT
>DRQR01000146.1 GCA_011371355.1 Actinomycetota bacterium | reverse complement strand
CGCGACGACCTTCTCGTTCCCCTCGGCGTCCCGGTACACCGACCGGTAGAAGCCCCGGAGCTCGTCGTTGAGGATCCCCGTGAAGGACGCCTCGAGGGTCCAGGCGCCCGGCGCGACGGGCCGGTCGAGCCGGAAGACGGCCCGTTCCCGGTCGGCGTCGAGGGTGATCGAGGCCCCGATCCGCTCGCCGTCGGGGGCGACGAGGGCGGCGTCGTGGATCTCGAGGTCGGCGGCGTTCACGACGACCGCGTCGACCTCCTCGACGACCTCGACGTCCACGGCCACCTCCCCGTCGAACCGGGCGGCGTCGAGGTCGGGGGCGAGGCGGAGGCGGTAGCGGCTCGGGACGACGGTGCGGGGCAGGCGGTGGTCGGCTTCCGTGGGCACGGGCTCCTCCTCGAGACGGGGCCCGGAGATGCTACCGGTCGCCGACCTCAGCGGTTCTCGACCTCGCCGGTGCGGACCGACTCGACCGCCTTGCCGAGGATGACGTCGTCGAGGGTGCGGGCGAGGAGCTCGTAGCTCGTCGGACCCGAGATCTTCCCGACGACGATCCCGTCCCGGTCGACGAAGAAGGTCTCGGGGAGCCCGAGGACCCCGAAGGCGAAGGCGACCGTCGAGTCCTCGTCCACGCCGTAGCGGTAGTTGGGTCCGCCGCGACCCAGCTCGGCGAGGAACGCCTCGGCGGCGTCGCGCCGATCCTGGTAGTTGACGCCGACGAAGGTGACGCCGAAGTCGGCGTAGGCCTCGGCGGCCGCGACGAGCGCCGGATGCTCCTCCCGGCAGGCGAGGCACCACGACGCCCAGAAGTTCACCACCACGACGTCGCCCTCCAAGGCGGCGAGGTCGATGGTGCCGTTCCCGTCGAAGTCGGGCATGGAGACGGCGGGCACCGGCTTCCCGATGAGGGGCGAGGAGGCGATCGTCGGGTCGGTACCGAACCGCCCGGCGAAGACGATGCCGAGCCCCACGACCGCCACCGCGGCGGCGATCGCCCCCCAGGCGGCCGGCCTCGCCCTGCGGGTCATCGCGACCTCGCCTCGGCGAGCATGGCTTCGGCCTCGGTCCGGATCTCGTCGGGCAGGTTCTCGATCTCGAGGAGCCGCTCGAGGGGCTCGACGGCGCCGTCGGGATCGTCGAGGCCCACGAACCGGATGTTCGCCAGGAACCAGTAGGCGGGCCCGTAACTCGGGTCGAGCTCGATCGCCCGCTCGGCGAAGGGTTCGGCGACGTCGGGGCGACCCGACAGGAAGGTCATCCAGCCCACGTTGGCGAGGGCTTCGGCGTTCGGCTCCTGCTCGAGGACGACCATGTAGTGGTCGAGGGCCTTGTCGAACTCCCCCGCCTCGAAGTAGCGCCGGGCGAGGGCCATGCGCATGCCGAGGATCTCGGGGTTCGCGGCGACGACCGCCTCCATCTCCTCGTTCGTCACCTCGGAGAGGTCGACGCCGGCGCCGGCGGCCACCTCTCCGGCGACCCCGCCGAGGGCGTCGGAGGGACGGTCCTGGAGGGAGGAGATGGCGAAGACGGCGACGACGGCCATGCCGACGGCGAGGATCGCTCCCCCCACGAGCATCCGGCGGCGGGAAGGCCCGACGTCCTCCGTCGCCTCGGGCTCCTCGGCGGTGCCGGCGAGGGCGGCGAGGATCTCCTCCCGCTCCGCTCGGTACGCCGCGGTGAGCCGAGCGTGGGTGGCTTCGTCGAGCTCCCCGGCGACGAGCTGCTCGTCGACCTCGACGAGGTCGCGCTCGACCTGTTCGAGACGGTCGCGAAGCCGCAGGACCTCGACGTTCACGGCCCCACCTCCACCCGGGTCGGTCGTCGGAGCCCGAGGACGACGGCGACACCGACGACGCCGACGACGACGGGTGCCGCCCACACGGCGAGGCCCCAGCCCCGGGCGGGCGGGTCGAGGAGGATCGACTCGCCGTAGCGGTCGACGAACTCGGCGAGGATCTCGTCGTCGGTGGCCCCCTCGTCGATGCGGCGGCGGATGAGCTCCCGGAGGTCCCGGGCCACCCCGCTCTGGGAGGAGGCGAGGGTCTCGCCGGCGCAGAAGGGGCAGTTGAGGCGTTCGGCGATCGCCCGGGCCCGGTCGTCGGGGGTCGGCGGCGTCGTCGGTCCCGAGGCGAGCCCGACGGCGATCACGCCGAGGGCGATCAGCGAGACGACGGCGACGACGAGGTTGCGACGCCGCTCAGACATCGACGACCTCCGGGGTGGGGTGGGGCCGGGCGGCTCGTCCCCGGGGGACCTTCCGACCGAGGGCGACGAGGCCGCCGAGGGCGATGAGCGCGCCGGCCACCCACACGAGCCACTGGAGGGGGAAGACCGACACGTCGAAGGTGACCCCATCGTCGCCCTCGGCGGCGATCGCCACGTAGACGTCGGCGAGGAGCCCGGTGTGGACCCCGGGGGAGGCGATCGCCTGGGAGGAGCCGGCGTAGCGGTTCACCCGGGGGACGACCTCGGCGATGGGATCGGTGCAGGTCTCGTCCGAGACGACGACCCGGAAGCCGCGGCTCACCCGGTTCGGCGTCGTCTCGTCGAAGGTGCCGGCGAGGGTCACGCAGCGCCCGGCGGCCTCGGCGGACTCGCCGATCCCGAGGCGGACCTGGTCGTGGACGGCGAGGACCGACGTCGCGGCGACGCCGACGGCCAGGAGCGCCAGGCCCACGTGGGAGAGCTGCCCGCCCCAGTAGCCGAGATCACCGAGGACGACGGTGCGAAGGGCCTTCAGGGGCGACTCGGTCCCCCGCCGACGGCCCACCTGGTGGGCGAGGAACCCGACGATCGTCCCGACGACGAACCCGGCGAGGACCACGACGACGACCACCGGCAGGGACCGGACGCCGGCCACCACGGCGAGGGCCCCGGCGACGAGACCCGAGGCCACCCCGTCTCGGGTGCGCCGCCACAGCACCGCCGGGGTCGCCGCCCGCCACGGCGTCACCGAGCCCACCCCCACGGCGAGGAGGAGCGCGAAGGCGATGGGGATCGTCACCCGGTCGTAGAAGGGCCGCCCGATGGACACCTCACGGCCGGTGAAGGCGTCGACGACGAGGGGGTAGAGGGTGCCGAAGAGCACGGTGAAGGCGAAGAGGCTGAGGAGGAGGTTGTTCGCCAACAGGAACCCCTCTCGCGACACGAGGGAGTCGAGGCGGGGGGAAGAGGCGACGAGATGGGCCCGGGCGGCGAAGAGGCCGAGGGAGGCGACGACGACCAAGGCGAGGAAGCCGAGGAGGATCGGCCCGACGGCCGACTGGGTGAAGGAGTGGACCGAGACGATGACGCCGGACCGGGTGAGGAACGTGCCGAGGATCGTGAGGGCGAAGGTGGCGATGACGAGTACGAAGTTCCATGCCTGGAGCATGCCGCGGCGTCGCTGGACGATCGCCGAGTGGACGAAGGCGGTCCCGACGAGCCAGGGAAGGAGCGCGGCGTTCTCGACGGGGTCCCACGCCCAGTAGCCGCCCCAGCCGAGCACCTCGTAGGACCACCAGCCTCCGAGCATGATCCCGGCGGTGAGGAAGATCCAGGCGACGAGGCTCCACCGGTGGGTGTCGACGAGCCAGGCACGGCCCTGGATGCGCTGGGCGAGGGCGGAGATCGCGTAGGCGAAGGGGACCGTGAATCCGACGTAGCCGAGGTAGAGCATGGGCGGGTGGACGGCCATGAGGATGTGGTTCTGGAGCAGCGGGTTCGGGCCGAGCCCTTCGGCGGGGGCGACGGCCTGCCCCACCGGTAGCCACGACTTCGCCGTGCAGACGCCGCCCACCACCTCGGTGCAGAGGGCGAAGGGATTCGCGGCGGTGGCCATGAGCCCGAACCAGAAGACCCCGACACCGCCGAGGACGGCGAGGGCGCCGAGGCCGAGCCGGTCGCCGGCGGCGACCCGACGAGCGACGAGGAAGGTGAAGAGCCCCAACATGACCCCCCACAGGACGATCGACCCCTCGAGGGCCGCCCAACCGGAGGCGAGGAGGAAGAGGAAGGGGGTGGTCGTCGCGGTGTTCCGGGCGACGTAGTGGATCGAGAAGTCGTGGGCGAGGATCGCCAGCTCGAGGGCGACGAACGCCGTGAGCGCTCCGGCGAGGACCCCGACGGCGGCTCGACCGACCACGGCGGCGTCGCCGCCCCGGGCGGCGCGGATCCCGGCCGCGGCGAGCACGGCCGCCGAGGCGAGGGCGACGAGGATGCCGAGGTAGCCGAGGACGGCGATCATGGGCTCGTGAAGGGCCGCTCGGGGTCCTCGGGCGAGTAGTTCTCGTCGTGCTTGACGAGCATGGTGTCGGACCGGAAGGTCTCCCCGTCCCAGGAGCCCTCGACGACGACGCCGATCCCGGGCTGGAAGAGATCCGGTGGGGCCCCGACGTGGCGGACCGGCACCGCGACCCGCCCGTCGGTGACGAGGAAGCTCGTCTCGGTCGCCGTCCGTTCGACGCTGTCGGGGACCACCTGGCCGCCGAGCCGGAGCCGGGCGTCCCCGGCGGGCCGCTCGACGACCTCGGTGGGGGTCTGGAAGTAGACGAGGTTGTCGTTGAGGTTGACGATGAGCACCCCGAGGACGGCGACGAGGATCCCCGCGCCGACGAGGAACTTCGCGTAGCGTCTCATCGGAGCTCGTCGAGTCGTGCCCGGGCCCGTCGGATCCGCCGGCCGAGGAACCCGACGTAGAGGGCGAGGCTCCCGTAGAACACCGCGTAGGCGAAGGCCACCCAGGCCCACTCGCCGTTCATCGCGCCTCCCCGAGCTCGGGGGCGGTGACCGCGGACCCGGCGACGGGCCGGTCGAGGCTCGCCTCCGCTGCGGCGAGGTCGGCCTCGAGCCGAGCGAGCTCCATCCGCCGGGCGACGAGGAGGCCGTAGACGACGGTGAAGGCGGCGATGCCGGCGAGGAGCGCCATGAGCATGGTGCCCTCGATGGACGGCTTGTCCGGCTTGATCAGCGTCGGGGGCTGGTGGAGGGTCCGCCACCAGACGACCGAGAAGTGGACGAGGGGGATCTGGACCACCCCGAGGATGCCGAGGACCGCCGCACGACGGGCCCGCACCGCCGGCTCGGCCGTGGCACGTCGCAGCGCGAGATAGCCGAGGTAGACGAAGAACATGATCGCGGTGAGGGTGAGCCGGGCGTCCCAGGTCCACCAGACGCCCCACGTGGGCTTGGCCCAGATCATCCCGAGGGCGATGGCGAGCCCGGTGAAGTAGACGCCGACCTCGGCGGAGGCCTCGGCGAGCCGATCGAAGACGAACCGACGGGTGACGAGATAGCCCACCGAGCCGACGAGGGTGACGACGAAGGCGAGGTAGGCGAGCCAGGCGGCGGGGACGTGGACGTACATGATCCGCACGAGCTCCCCCTGGACGGCGTCGGCGGGGCTCACGCCGGCGAGGACCGCCGCGGCGAGGACCGCGAGGACGGCGACGACGACCCGACCTCGGCTCGGGGACGAGGGAGCGGTCGGTTGGCTCATCGGCCCTCCTGGAGCGGGGCGGCGGCGACGACGACGACCACGGCGGAGACCGTGACCGCCACGATCATCATGAGGATCCACGAGATGGTACTGCGCCCCTGGACGAAGCCGTCCAGGGTCTGGGTGGCCCCGAGGAGGAGGGGGACGGCGAGGGGCGCCACGAGGAGGGGAACGAGGGCGGCCCCCGGTCCCGCCCCGGCGACGGCGCCGGCGACGGTACCGAGGAGCCCGAGCCCGGCGGCCACGAGGACCATGACGACGACGAGCTGGGGGAGCCCGACGACGGGGAGGTCGTAGAGGACCACGGCGGCGACCCCCGTGGCGAGCTCGAACCCGAGGAGGAGGAGCGTCGCGGCGAGGGCCCGGCCGGTGAGCTCGGCGACCGGGTCGATGCCGAGCAGGGCGGTGGCGTCCCGCTGGGACCGGCCGTCGTGGTCGCCGACGGCGACGAGGACGCCGAAGAGCAGGACGACGACCCAGTAGAGGCCGGGACCGATCCGCCGGAGCAGGACCTGTTCGGTGCCCACGGCGAGGGGCACGAGGAGGAGGGCCACGACCCCGAAGGGGATCGTGACCCAGGCGACGGTGCCGCGGCGTCGCTCCCGTCGCAGCTCGCGGCGGGCGACGGCGAGGGCGGCGCGGCGGAAGGGGATCACCGGAGCCTCCCGTCGACGAGTTCGACGCATCGGTCGGCGAGCTTGGCGACCCGGTCCCGGTCGTGGGAGACGAGGATCGCGCCACCACCGCGTTCGACGACCCGGGCGACGAGCCCCTCGACGAGGTCGACGGCGTCGACGTCGAGGGCGGAGTGGGGTTCGTCGAGGAGCAGGAGCTCGGGTTCGACGAGGAGCTGGCGGGCGAACTCGGCGCGTCGCTGCATGCCGTGGGAGCAGGCCGAGGCGAGCCGGTCGGCGGCCCCGGCGAGGCCCACCTGGGCGAGGACCTCGCCCACCCGGTCGGCGGGGAGGCCGAGGACCTCGGCGGCGAAGCCGAGGTTCTCCGCCAGGGTCAGGTCGGGGTAGAGGCCGGGGAGGTGCCCGACGTAGCCGATCCGCCGCCGCACCTCGAACCTCGCGTCGCTCGCGACGTCGACGCCGAGGACCCTCGCCGTGCCGGCGCTGGGCCGCCGGAGGGTGGCGACGACCCTGAGCACGGTGGTCTTCCCGGCGCCGTTGGCGCCGAAGAGCCCGACGGTCTCGCCGGACTCGACGACGAGGTCCAGGTCCCGGAGGATCGGCGTCGACCCGACGTCGACCCGAAGGGCATCGAGGCGGACGAGGGGCTCCACGGGCCGCAGGCTACCGAGCCGCCGGGCGGAGCCGACCCCGGAATACCCCTATGGGTATCGGGGTTGTACGCTCCGATCCCCGGCCACCACACGAGGAGCAGACGCGAGACCATGGCCACCATCGAACTGACGAAAGAGAACTTCGAGAAGACGATCCTCGACAACGACACCGTGCTCGTGGACTTCTGGGCCGACTGGTGCGGCCCGTGCAAGATGTTCGCCCCCGTCTACGAGAAGATGTCGGAGAAGTACCCCGACATCGTCTTCGGGAAGGTCGACACCGAGAAGGAGCCGGAGCTCGCCGGCTACTTCGGGATCCGGTCGATCCCGACGCTCATGGCCTTCCGGGAGCAGATCGGGGTCTTCTCCCAGCCCGGAGCGCTCCCCGAGCAGGTGCTCGAGGACCTCATCGAGCAGATCCGCGCCCTCGACATGGACGCGGTACGTGAGGAGATCGCCCAGCACGAGGCCGCCCAGGGCACCGACGGCCACGACCACTGAGCCCGAGACGCCTCAGCCCGACGCGCCGCCGGTGAACCGCCACCGGGCCAGGCGCAGGCTCGGGACGTGCATCATGCCGGGACCGAACTCCGAGTCGGCGAACCGCCCGTCGTCGCCGACCCCGAGGATCCGGCCCGGCGCGAGGGCCTCGAGGAACGACTGGGTGAATCGGAGGTTCTCGACGGCCCCGACGATCCGGCCGTCTTCGACGAGGAACGTGCCGTTGCGGGTGAGGCCGGTGACCGAGACGGTCTTGGGGTCGAGGACCCGGCAGTAGTTGAAGGTGGCGACGTAGAGGCCGCGCTCGACCTCGGCGACGAGCGCTTCGGGGCTGCGGTCGCCCTCGCCGACGAAGACGTTCGTGGGGAAGGGCCCCATGGTCTCGGACCCGGGGACGTGGTGGCCCGTCGACTCGACGCCCATCTTCGCCGCGGTGCGCCGGTCGTGGGCGAGGCCGACGGTGGTGCCGTCCCGGACGAAGTCGACCCGCCGTTTCGGGGTGCCCTCGGCGTCGAAGGGCACCCCGAGGGCCCGGTCGTCGGTGACGTCGTCCCACATGGAGAAGGCCTCGTCGAATTGGGTGACGCCGAGCTCGGCGAAGGACTGGCCCTCGAGGGCGAGCTTGGCGTTGAAGCCGTAGTAGGCCAAGAACACGGCGATCGTCGCCACGCACTCGGGGGCGAGGACGACCTCGTACTCCCCCGGTTCGAGACTCCGGGGGTTCCGGCCCAGCCGGGCCCGGTCGACGGCGAGGGACGCCACGGCGGCGACGTCGATCCCGGCGAGGGACGCGGCGCATCCGTGGCCCGACCCGGCGGCACCGTCGAGGGTGTGGATCCCGTCGAGGACCGCCTGGGAGGACCGGCCTCGGAGATGCTGCCCGGCGGTGTTCGCGAAGGCGACCTCCCCGCCGGTCGTCTCGCAGTAACCGGCGGCGAGGGTCTCCCCACCCCCGGCGTCGACGAAGCCCCGGACCCGTTCGGCCCGTTCCCGCGGCTCGGCTCGCTCGGTGGCCTCGTCGTGGTGGTCGACGGCGGGCGGCACCGCGGGTGGGGCGAGACCCGGCCAGTCGGGATCGGCGGGACGGAGCCGGGCGGCGGCGACGAGGTCGTCGACGAAGGCCTCGAGGGCCTCCCGATCGAGGTTCGTCGTCGCCGCCGAGGCGGTGGCGCCCTCCACGGTCACCCGAACCCAGAGGGTCTCGGAGTCCTCGGCGACGTTCTGGTGGATGAACGAGTTCGCGAACCGGGTGAGGGCGAGGTTGCCCACGGTGGCGCGGGCCTCGGCCTCGCCGCGCCGACCCACGAGGTCGAGGGCGAGTTCGACGAGCTCGACGGCGCGGCTCATGCCCGCACTCCCACCCGCACCCGGGAGAACCGGGCCGGCGCGGCCGGGTGACCGGTGTGGGCCACCTGCATCGGCTGCCCCTTGCCGCAGTTCGGCGTCCCCCAGAACACCCACTCGTCCTCCCCGGCGACCCGGTCCAGGGTGGCCCAGAACCGGGGCGTGATGCCGGTGTAGGTGGGGTTCTTCAGCATCCGACCCAGCTTGCCGTTCTTCACCTCCCAGGCGATCTCGCAGCCGAACTGGAAGTTGAGCCGCTGGTCGTCGATCGACCACGACCGGTTCGTCGCCATGTAGACGCCGTCCTTCGTGTCGGCGATGATCTCGTCGAGGGACGAGTCGCCGGGGAGGAGCCCGACGTTCGTCATCCGGACCATGGGAATGCGGTTGTAGCCGTCGGCCCGCACCATGCCGCCGGGAGGGAGGCCGACGAGGGCCGCGGTGTCCCGCCCCGACAGGACCCCGACCCAGATCCCCTCCTCGACGATCGGCACCCGCTGCGCCGGGGTGCCCTCGTCGTCGTAGCCGAAGGTGCCGAGAGCCCCCGGCAGGGTGGCATCGGCGGTGATGTTCATGAGCTCGGAGCCGTAGCGGTGCCGACCGAGCTCCTCGAGTCGCAGGTGGGAGGTCCCGGCGAAGGCCGCCTCCCACCCGAGGATGCGGTCGAGTTCGATGGCGTGCCCCACGCTCTCGTGGATCTGGAGGGCGAGCTGGGACGACTCCAAGATGAGGGCCGTCTCCCGCTCCTCCATCTCGGCGGCGTCGAGGAGCTGCACCGCCTCGGTGGCGATCCGTTCGGCGTTCCCGACGTAGTCCCACTTCCGGATCGTCTCGAATCCGCCGGTCTCGAACTGACCGAAGGACTGCGGG
>DRQR01000145.1 GCA_011371355.1 Actinomycetota bacterium | reverse complement strand
CGGCAGGAGAACGCCACCGCCGTCCCCTGGCGATCGTCTTCGGGCTCGTCGTGGCCTTCCTCGTCGTGGAGGTCGTCGGAGGGATCCTCACGGGTTCCCTCGCCCTCCTCTCCGACGCCGGCCACATGGCCACCGACGCCGTCGGCCTCGGCATGGCCCTCGCCGCGATCGCCGTGGCGCGCCGCGCCGGTGGTGCCGCCCATCGCACCTTCGGTCTCTACCGGCTCGAGATCCTCGCCGCGCTCGCCAACGCCGTCCTCCTCCTCGGGGTGGGCGTCTACGTCGTCGTCGAGGCGATCCGACGCTTCGCCGACCCGCCCGAGATCGACGCCGGACCCATGCTCGTCGTCGCCGTCGGCGGGCTCCTCGTCAACGTGATCGGACTGTGGCTCCTCCATCGAGGAGCCGAGGAGAGCCTCAACGTGGAGGGCGCCTACCTCGAGGTGCTCGCCGATCTCCTCGGCTCCATCGGCGTGGTCGCCGCCGGGTTCGTCGTCGCCGTGACCGGATGGCGGTGGGTGGACCCGCTCTTCGCCGCGGGGATCGCCGTGTTCATCTTCCCCCGAGCGATCCGACTCGGGCGGCGGGCGCTCCGTATCCTCCTCCAGGTCGCGCCCGACCACATCGACGTGACCGCGGTGGAGACCTCCCTCGAGTCGATCCCGGGCGTCGTCGCCGTCCACGACCTCCACGTCTGGACCCTCACCTCGGCGATGGAGGTGGCCTCGGCCCACCTCGTCGTGGCGGACGACGTCGACCCTCATGACGTGCTCGACGAGGCCGAGCGCGTCCTCGAGGATCGCTACGGCATCGAACACGGCACCCTCCAGATCGAGCCCGCCGACCACGGCGAGTGTCACGAGGTCCGCTGGTGACCCCTCAGGTCGCGAGCGCCGCGACGACCTCCTCGTCGGGGGTCTGACCGAAGTCCTCGTACCACGCGCCCACCGCGTAGAAGCGGGTCGGCTGGAGCGGAACGACGACGGCGTCGGCGACCCCTTCGAGCCGGGCGACCGAGTCGGGCGGACCGACGGGTACCGCGGCGACGATCTTCCCCGCGCCTCGGGACCGCAGGAGGCGCAGGGCCGCCTCGAAGGTGGCACCGGTGGCGATCCCGTCGTCGACGACGACCACGGTCTTCCCCTCGATGGGAACCGGCGGGCGTCCGCGCCGGTAGGCCGACGCACGGCGCCGCACCTCGGCGAGCTGACGTTCCGCCTCGTCCCGGACGTAGTCGTCGGGGATTCCGAAGCGTCGCACGAGGTCCTCGTCGACGAGCACCGTCCCGTCCTCGGCCACCGCTCCGATGGCGAACTCCGGGTTGCCGGGAGCCCCGAGCTTGTGGGCCACGAGGACGTCGAGGGGAGCTCCGAGGGCCTCGGCGACCTCCTTGGCCACCGGCACCCCACCGCGGGGGATGCCGAGCACGACGACGTCCTCGTCGGGGCCGACGACCCCGGCGTCGCGGATCGCCCGGGCGAGGCGACGGCCGGCGTCGACACGGTCGCGGTACATGGCCGAAGGGTACCGTGGCCACCATCCCGATCGTTCCGGAGTCGCTCGGCGTCGGTACCCTCCGCGGGTGCGCCGACTCCTCCTCCTCGCCAACCCCGCCGCCTCCGGCTTCACCGGTGCGGCCTTCCGAGAGGTTCGCACCGCACTCGCCGAGGACTGGGAGGTCGCCGCCGAATGGCCCGACGACGCCGTCGATGCCCGGCGACGAGCCGCCGCGGCCGCGGCCGGGGGCGTCGATGCCGTCGCCGCGATGGGCGGCGACGGCATCGTCCACCACGTGGCGAACGGCCTCGTCGGCACCGACACCGCCCTGGCGATCGTCCCCGCCGGCACGACGAACGTGCTCGCCCGCATCCTCGGGCTCCCCAGCCGCCCCGCGGCCGCGGCTCGACGACTCGCCCGACTCCCGGCGACCCCGACCCCGATGCTCCGCGTCGAGGCCGTCGGCGTCGACGGCGAGCGACGGATCGAGTACGCCACCTTCGCCGCCGGCGTCGGCTACGACGCCGACGTCGTCGCCGCCGCGGAACGACGGCCCCACGCCAAGCTCCGACTCGGCGGGGTCCACTATGCGACGACCGCGATCTCGAAACTCCTCCTCGACTGGCGGGGTCGCGTCCCCAACCTCAGCGTGTCGTGCGACGGGGAGCGGGTCGACGCCCTCGCCCTCCTCACCCAGGTATACGGTCCCTACACCTACTTCGGCAAGGTGGCCCTCTACCTCACGCCGGAGCGACACGCCGGCTTCGCCTCCCTGGCCGCCGGCGACCTCGAGGTCCACCGCTCTGCGGAGCTCTTCCTTCGGGCGATCCTCCGCCGACCCGTCCCCGAGCGACTCGGTACTCGCATCTGGAAGGACTTCGCCGAGATCGCGATCGAGGCCGAGCCGCCGGCGCCCTACGAAGCCGACGGCGAACACCTCGGGATGGCCGTGGAGCTCCGACTCTCCCCGGTTCCCGAGGCGATCCGGATCCTCAGGGATCCGGTGATCCCTCGTGGTGGAGGATCACGTTTCGGTAGGGGAAGGGGATCTCGATTCCTTCGGCGTCGAACCGCTTCTTGATGCGACGCAGGAACTCCCGTCGCACCGCCCAGCGTCGCGACGTGTCGGTGGTGAAGACCACCCGGAGCGTGACCGACCAGTCGTCGAGGTCGTCGACGCCGAGGACCTCGGGTTCCCGCACGATCGCCTCCCTCCACGCCTCGTCCTCGGCGAGGGCCGCCGCCTCGGAGGCGAGCACCTCGAGGGCACGATCGACGTCCTCGCCGTAGCCGACCCCGACGTCGACGACCACCCGGGAGAACTCTTGGGTGAAGTTCGTCGCGACGCGGATCTCGCCGTTGGGAACGTAGTGGCGTTTCCCGTCGAGGTCTCGCAGGACCGTCACCCGGAGCCGGAGCTCCTCCACCGCGCCGCCCACCCCGGCGACCTCGACGACGTCGCCGATGGCGTACTGGTCCTCGACGACGATGAGGAACCCGGCGATCACGTCCTTGATGACCGACTGCGCGCCGAAGCCGACGGCGACCCCGACGACCGAGCCGACGGCGAGGACGGGACCGATCGGGATCCCCCAGAGGGCGAAGAGGGTGAGGACGGCGACGGTGACGGCCACGATGCCGAGGAGCGATCGGGCGACCGCCCAGAGGGTCTCGAGTCGCTGGAGCTTCTCGGTGCGATGCAGGGGATCCTCCCGGGCCAGCCGCGCCTCGCGTCGGCCCAGCCAGGCGGCGCCGGCCCTCCCGAGCAGCCACCAGACCACGACCACTCCGACGATCACGAAGACGCTCTGGACCAGCGTCGCGGCCCGGATCCGCAGGAACTCGGCGAGCACGTCCATCAGACCTCCTTCCTCCGTCGTCGTTGCAGTGCCGCCTCGATCCAGAGCGCCGCCGCCGACGCTCCCACCTCGGCGCGGCGCACGAGGTGCTCGGCGAGGGGCGCCGGATCGAAGGGCTCCTGGGACTCGAGCTCCTCGAGGAGGGCCCGGGTCACCGGATCGGCCAGGCGTCGGATGATCTCCCGCTGCTCCTCGACGCGCCGGCCGACGGGCTCGGGCCCCGGCGACAGGAGCGTCGTCTCCTCCCACGTCCCGATGGCCCGGGCGATCTCGGCGGCGGTCTCCGCCACGTCGAGGACGAGCTTGTCGACGACGAGCTGCTTGACGTCGACGCCGTCGTCGAGCCTCGACCGCAGATGGGAGATGCCCTCGCCGGTGTGGGCGGAGACGGGAACCACGATCGGGTCGGTGAAACCGTCGCCGATCAACCGGGTACGGAGGTGGTCGGCCACCTCCTGCCAGGCGTCGGGCACGAGGTCGATCTTGTTGAGGACGACCACCACGCGGTCCTCGTGCTCGGCGATCGGCACGAGGAAGTCGGCGTGCATCGTGGGGTCGTTGTATTTGATCGGATCGGTGACCCAGACCACGAGATCGACCTTGGGGAGGAGCTCCTCGACGATGCGACGATGCCACGAGACCACCGAGTCCATGTCGGGGAGGTCGACGAGGGCGATGCCGGGCCGCACCCGGTTCGCGACCCGTCGCGACACGCCGAGCTCGTCGAGGATGCGGCTCACGACCGGGTCGCCGGGCGCCGCCCAGGCGAGCGCCTCGTCGGTGTGGGGACGGAAGGCCGACACCGACGCCAACGAGGCGCCGACGAGGGCGTTGAAGAGCGACGACTTCCCCGAACCGGTTCCCCCGGCGAGTGCGACGACGAGCACGTCGGTGAGGAGCGACCAGCGCGCCCGAAGGTGCTCGGCCGTCCTCCGAGCCTCGGCGACGGTCTCGGCCGGCGCCACCTCCTCGGCCCGGGCGACGAGGAGGTCGAGCCCGTCGAGGAGCTCCCCGATCCCGCTCACGTCGCCTCCAGGGGGGACGATTCTCCGAAGGGCAGTCCGGCCTCGGCCGCGGCCCGGAGCGCCTCGACGTCCGGGGTGAGGCGGAACAGCTCGGTGCGGTAGGCCGACGAGGTCAGCTCGAGGGCCACCGAGCGCAGCTCGGCCACCGGCAGCCGCATGCGGCGCTCGAACTCCTCGAGGGCCGGATCCACGGCGTCGGCGACGAGCGCGGCGACGGCGTCGTCGAAGGCCGCGGCCGATGCCTCGAGGACCGGCCGCAGGCGCGTCCCGAAGGCCCAGCGAACCAGCAGCGGCGTCGGGTATCCCCGGTCGATCGCTGCCCGCCACAGATGCCGCCGCAGCACACCGGCGACCACCCGGCGTCGCAGGACGGAGTCGATCGCCTCGATCGCCGCCTCCTCGACGGCCTCCCGCCAGGCGACGAGGGCGGATTCGGCGTCCACCGGGTCGGGCTCGACGCCGAGGCCGACGAGCGCCCCGGTCGCCTCGTGCTCCACCCCTGCGGCGATCTGGCGTACCGCCTCCTCCCACGGGGAGGCGGCGACGATGGGCCGCAGCGCGTCCGGGAGGCGGCGTCGTTCGAGCTCACGGGCGAGGCCCTCTCGGGCGGCGCCGGCGGCCGCCACCCGATCGGCGAGGTGATCGACGAGCTCCGCGACCTCGGCGGCTGCCGCCTCGATCGCCGCGTCGCCGCGATAGCGACGGATGCGAGCGACGTCGGCGGCGGCGACCTGGAGGATCCCGGTGATCCGGTCGGCCGCCTCCCCCTCACCGATCGTCACCACGTCCCGGCGACCGTGACGCTGGACGAGGGCGCGGCGCAGCCGAGCCGAAGGGACGTCGGCCGGCACCCGGTTGACGACGATCGTCGCCGGTACGCCGTAGCGCTCGGCGAGTTCGACGGCCGCGGCGGTGGCCTCGTCGGCGTAGCGGGCCGCGGAGGTCACCACGAGGCAGAGGTCGGCGACGGCGACGAAGCGACGGACCGTCGCCGGGTCGTGCTCGATGGGGGGCAGGTCGACGAGGGCGATCCCACCGAGGTCGGCGTCCACCGGTTCGAGATCGACGTCCTCGAGTTCGGCGCCGGCGAGGAGCGGAGCGCCGGTGGTGGGCCGCAACACCCCCTCGCGGCCGACCCGGCGGCCCACCGCGGCGTTGAAGAGGCTCGTCTTCCCGGTGCCGGACGGTCCCACGAGCACGACGACGAGGGGGCGGGTCTCGGCCCGAGTCACCGCCTCACGGAGCGAGGTCACGGTGGCGTCGAAGCCCGCGGGTAGGTCCTCGGGGCGCAACGACTCGACGAGCTCGAGGAGACGCCGGGCGGTCGCGAGATCAGGCATGCCGGTCGATTACACCACAGGAGCTCGCCCCCGGCGGATCCGTCCTCACGCCGGCGGATCGGGATCGACCCCGTCGAAGAGGTCGCCGGCGTCGAGGTTCGGCGGATGCCGACTGGCGAGGAGCTCGAAGTCCTCGAAGGGGTAGACCTCGCGGACGACGTCGGCGGGCACCTGGAACCAGAAGCCCTCGGGATCGACCTGGGTGCGGTGGGCTCGCAGGGCGGCCCGGGCGGTCTCGAGCCGGTCCGACACGTCCACCCGGAGGAGGATCTTCCCGTGGTCGGCGTCGGGGCCGAGCCGTGCGAGCCACGGCCCGAAGGGTGAGTCGAGCCCCCGCTCCGAGAGGGCCCGGTGGAGGGTCTCGATACGGCGCCGGGAGAACACCGGCGCGTAGAGATGCGTCACCTCCCAGGCCGGACCGGCCTCGGGGAACCGGTCGGGATCCGCCGCGGCCTCGAAGGCCTCGAGGGCGAGGCG
>DRQR01000144.1 GCA_011371355.1 Actinomycetota bacterium | reverse complement strand
CCGTGAGGTCCACCCACCTCGATCCCCTCGTCCCAGTCGAGCCCCAACCACCGGAGGTTGTCGACGATGTCGCGGGCGTACTCGTCGCTCGAACGCTCCCGATCGGTGTCGTCGCTCCGCAGGACGAAGGTCCCGCCCCGCGAACGAGCGAAGAGCCAGTTGTAGAGGGCGGTACGGGCCCCACCCACGTGGAGGTGACCGGTCGGCGACGGCGCGAACCGCACGCGTACGCTCACGACCCCACCACCGGGTTCACGAGCACGCCCACCTGCTCGATCTCGACCTCCATCCGGTCCCCGGGCCGCACCGGACCCACCCCGGCGGGGGTCCCGGTGAGGATCACGTCGCCGGGCAGGAGGGTCATCACCGACGAGACGAAGGCGACGAGTTCGGGGACGCCGAAGACCATGTCGGCGGTGGAGCCCCGCTGGCGGACCTCACCGTTGACCCGAGCGACGACCTCGAGCCCCTCGGTGGGATCGAGTTCGGTGACGATCGCCGGACCGAGGGGACAGAAGGTGTCGAAGCCCTTCGCTCTCGTCCACTGACCGTCGCTCCGCTGGAGGTCCCTGGCGGTCACGTCGTTCGCCGCGGTGTAGCCGAGGACGTGGGCCTCGACGTCCTCCGGGGCGACGTCCCGGGTGACCTTGCCGATCACGACGGCGAGCTCGGCCTCGTGGTGGACGTCCTTCGACGCCTCCGGGTAGCGGACCCCCTGGAGGGGACCGACGACGGTGGTCGGCGGTTTGAGGAAGATGATCGGGGTCGTCGGGACGTCGCTGTCCATCTCGGCGGCGTGGTCCGCGTAGTTCTTCCCGACGCCGACGATCTTCGTGGGGATGACCGGGGCCAACAGGCGGGCCTCGTCCCAGGCGACGACGGTCTCGGTGGGTTCCCAGGCGACGAAGGGAGACCCCCGGTGGAGCCGGATCCCCTCCGGCTCCACGGTTCCGTAGACGATGTCGTCGACCTCGGTGTCGACACGGACGATCTTCACGGCCGTCCCCTCACCGGTCGAGGACCTCGGGCCCGGCGGCCACCGCGGCCCGAATCGAGGCGACGTCGCCGTGGACGAGGTCGCCGGGCAGCGTAGCGAGCCAGACCCGGACCGCTTCGGGATCGTGTTCGAAGCCGGCGAACCTCGCCCTCCGGTACTCGGCGAACGCCGACGCCTGGGCCTCGGGAACCTCACGGAGCCCCAGGAGCGTCGTCGCCGCCTCGAGATCCCCCTTCGTGGGGGCACGACCGGCGGCCGAGGCGCGGGCGATCATCACCGCGGCGAGGGCGGCCTGGGTCGCGGCCCGGTCCTCACCGGGCGCGTAGGGCACCTCGGCGGCCTCGACGAGGGTGAGCGCGAACCCGGCGTCGGGCCCGGGCGTGCCGAACAGCCCCCCGGTCGGGACCTCGCCGGGACCGGTGACGTCGCCGGGACGACCCGGCCGCCACGACCGCGCCGGGCCCGGGGCCGGGGCGGGACGAGGCAGCTCGAAGATCTCGAGCTCGATGTTCGGTTGCTGGGCCATCTCCACTCCGTCGACGACCCCGGGATGCTACGCCTCGGGCGGGCTCAGACGAAGTCGAGCCACTCCTCGTGCCGACCGAGACGCCCGGTCGCCGTGGCCATGAAGAGCTCCTGGGCCCTCCGGGTCACCGGACCGGGCTCGCCGAGCCCCACCGGCCGGCGATCGACCTCTCGGATCGGCGTCACCTCGGCCGCGGTCCCCGTGAAGAACAGCTCGTCGGCGTAGTAGAGGTCCGTTCTCGTGAGGTTGCGCTCGACCACCTCGTAGCCGTCCTCGACGAGCAGGGTCCGCACGGTGTGCGCCGTGATGCCCTCGAGGCAGCCGGCGGCCACCGGCGGCGTGGAGACGACCCCGTCGCGGACGAGGAAGAGGTTCTCGCCGGAGCCCTCGGCGATGTGTCCCTCGGCGTTGAGGAGGATCGCCTCGTCGTAGCCGGCGGCGAGGGCCTCCTGCTTGGCGAGGACGCTGTTGACGTACGCGCCCGTGGCCTTGGCGTTCGGCAGCAGCGCCTCGTGGGAGATCCGACGCCACGACGACACCCCGACGGTGATCCCGTTCCGGAGCCCCTCCTCACCGAGGTAGGCACCCCACTCCCAGGCGGCGATGATCGCCTCCACCGACGCCCCCGCCGGATTCAGCCCCATCGAGCCGGTACCGTAGAAGACGAGGGGCCGGACGTAGCCGGAGCGGAGCCCGTTGGCGGCGAAGAGCTCCTTGGCGGCCTTCACGAGATCGTCGACCGACCACGTCAACGGGATGCCGAGCGCCTTCGCGCCGCGTACGAGCCGCTCCATGTGATCGGTGAGCCGGAAGATCGCCGCTCCCCGATCCGTCTCGTAGGCCCGGATCCCCTCGAAGACCCCGGTGCCGTAGTGGAGGCCGTGGGAGAGGACGTGCACCGTCGCCTCCTCCCACGCCACGAGCCGGCCGTTCATCCAGATGTACGTGGTCGGTTCCATGGGGGGATTCTGCCACGGTGGAACGTCCTTCGCGTCGCGGCGCGACCGCGCGCCCTCTCCGCCTCATCGAAGATGGCGGGCGTGCCAGTCGAGGATCGCCTCGAACCGCTCGATCCGATGCCGCGGGCTCCCGCCGCGCGAGAGCTCGTGGCCCTCACCGGGGAACCGGAGGAAGGCGGTCTCGAGGCCCTTCTTCACGAAGAGGGCGAAGAGCTGCTCGGCCTGTTCGATCGGACAACGCCAGTCCTCCTCCGAGTGGAGGACGAGGGTCGGGGTCTCCACGCGGTGGGCGACGGCGAGGGGGCTCGCCGCCCAGCGGGTCGCCCAGCCTTCGACGGGATCCATGCGGAGGTAGGCCCGATCGAACCAGGCGCCGATGTCGGAGGTGCCGGCGAAGGAGGTCCACGAGTAGAGGCCTCGTTCGGCCACCGCGGATCGGAATCGATGGTCGGCGGCGAGGAGGCGCACGGTGGCGAAGCCGCCATAGGAACCACCCATGACCCCGACCCGTTCCGGGTCGAGACGATCGAAGGCGTCGGCGGCGGCGTCCACCGCCGCGAGCAGGTCGACGAGGTCGGGGGGCCGCTCCTCGGTCCATCGGCCGACGACGGCCCTCATCCAGGCCGAGCCGTAGCCGGAGGAACCCCGGGGATTCGTGGCGACCACGCCGTAGCCGGCCTCGACGTAGACCTGGAACTCGTCGAAGAACCCGTACCCGTACTGGGTGGCGGGACCGCCGTGGACGTTGAGGAGGATCGGTACCGGATCGTCGCCGGGCGGCAGGTACGCCCAGCCGTCGACGACGACGCCGTCGTCGTGCTCGATGGTGAAGGGGCGCGGCTCGACGAGGAGCGCCTCGGCGACGACGTCGTCGTTGAGCCGGGTGAGGCGGCGCTCCCCGTCGGGACTCCACCACCACAGCTCCCCCGGCCGGGTGGGGGTGGTCACCACCATCGCGGCGCCACGCCCGTCGGGGAGCGGGTCGATGCCGGTGACGACCCGGGGACCGTCGACGATACGGGTCACCTCGCCGTCGGCGTCGAGATGGAGCACACCGATGGTTCCCCGGTCCTCGACGGTGAGGAACGCGGCCCCGTCGTCGAGCCAACGGGGACCCGCCGGGGCGATCGGGGGAACGAAGGGCACGTGGCTGCGGTCGAGGTGCCCGGTGAGGCAGACGGGGACGCCGTCGTCGTCGAGCCGCCAGAGCGGCGCGACGTCGGGATGGCGGTCGGGATCGGGGATGCCGAGGACGTGGAGGCGACCGGCCGGGTCGTAGGAGGGGTGCGACCAGATCCCCACTTCCACCCGGGCCGTGGGCTCCCCGCCGATCGCAGGCACCGTCCACACCTGATTGCCGGGATCGAGCCCCCGGGTCGCATGGCGAGCCGACACGAAGGCGAGCTCCGATCCGTCGGGCGACCAGGCGGGCTGGGACTCGTCGAAGTCGCCGGGGGTGACCAAAAGCGGATCCTCGGTCCGGTCGGGGTAGACGACCCAGAGATGGCGACGCCGATCGTGGGTCCATCCGCGACCGTCGGCCCGATACGGCAGACGGTCGATGCGTCGGGGTCGGCGCCGGCGTTCGGCGGCGTCGAGTCCGTCCCACTCGTCGGTCCAGGTGGTGGCGACGACGGCGATGCGGCCGCCGTCGGGCGACCAGGCGAGCTCGTCGACCCCCAGCGCGAAGTCGGTGATCGTCTCGGCCTCGCCTCCCTCGAGGGACAGCACGGCCACCTGGGCGACGCCGTCGTCGGCGCGGAGGAACGCGAGCCGCCGCCCGTCGGGGGACCACCGGGGCGCGGTGTCCCCGGGTCCCCGGGTGAGGCGCCGAGCCCGGTGCCCGTCCCACAGCCAGATCGTTCGCACGTACCGGTCCTCGGCGAGGTCGACCTCGGTGACGACGAAGGCGACCCTGCCGTCGGGGGCGACGCGTGGATCGGAGGGGATCCGGAGCTCGGCGAGTTGGTCGGGGCGCACGGTTCCTCCCGGTAGGGTGTCGCCCGCACGCTACCGGGTGGTGGAGGGATGGTTCGTCGGTGGATCGCCGCCGGGTTCGGCGTCGGGTTCCTCCCCCGCCGGCTCTGGGGCTCGGACTCGGGCGCGGGAACCTTCGGGGCCGTGCTCGCCGCGATCGTCTCCGCGGGGACCTGGGGATGGCCGTGGTGGGCCCACGTCGGCCTCGTGGCGGGGGCGACCGCCGTGTCCCTCTGGGCGGCGGCTCCCTTCTCGGTGGGCGAGGACCCCCCCTGGGTGGTCGTCGACGAGATCGCCGGGACCCTCCTCGCCGGCGCCGGCCTCGTCGGCTGGCCCTGGCTCGTCGCCGTCGCCGTCGCCCGCCTCGCCGACATCTTCAAGGTGCTGCCGGGAGTCGGCGCGGCCGAGCGTCTCGGGGGTGCGGTCGGCGTCACCCTCGACGACCTCGTCGCCGGAGCCTACGGCCTCGTGGTCGGCTGGACGCTCACCCTCCTCGGGAGCTGAGGTCGACGAACCGGGCGGCGAGGACGCCGTCGAGGCCGAGGAGACGCTCGAGCTCCTCGTCGGTGAGGGGCCGGTCGAGGCTGAGGCCCATCATCGCGTCCTCGCCGGTGGGGCTCCTCCCGACGACCATGTCGGCGATGTTCACCCCCGCCTCGCCGAGGACGGTCCCCACCTTCCCGATCATGCCGGGCACGTCGGCGTTTCGGAGGAGGAGGAGATGCTCGGTGATCGGCAGCTCGATACGGTACCCGTCGACCTCGACGAGCACCGGGCCCTTGTGGCCCAGGACGGTCCCGGCGATCACCCGTTCCCGCAGGCCCACGTCGCCCGAGAGGCGCACCACCGACTCGTACCCGGTCGTCGTCGGCTCCGCCTCTTCCCGGACGAGCATCCCGTGGGCCTCGGCGAGGTGGGGCGCGTTGACGTAGGAGACGGCCTGTTCGGTCACCGCGCCGAGGGCGCCCTTCATCGCCGCGAGGGCCACCGGGCGTACGGGTTCTCGGGCGAGCCGGCCTCGGGCGGCGACGGTGAGCTCGGCGGGGAGTCCCCGGGCGAACCCGACGAAGATCCGACCCAGCCCCTCGGCGAGACGGAGGAACGGGCGCACCTCCTCGGGTACCTCCGGGCCGAGGTCGAGGTTCACCGCCGAGGGGACGAGCTCGCCTCGGAGGGCATCGGCGACCGCCTCGGCGACGGCGATCCCCGCCTTGTCCTGGGCCTCCCGAGTCGAAGCGCCGAGATGCGGGGTGACGACGACGGCGTCGAGCTCGAAGAGGCGTCCCCGCTCCGGCGGCTCGGTGGCGAAGACGTCGAGGGCGGCACCGGCCACCCGTCCGCTCTCGATGGCCTCGGCGAGGGCCTCCTCGTCGACGAGTCCTCCTCGGGCCACGTTCACGATCCGCACCCCGGGTTTCGTCTTGGCGAGCGCCGCCCGGGAGAGGATCCCTTCCGTCTCGGCGGTCTTGGGCAGATGGATGGTGAGGATGTCGGACTCGGCGAGCAGCGTGTCGAAGTCGACGGGCTCGACGTCGAGCCGACGGGCCCGCTCGTCGGAGACGTAGGGGTCGTAGGCGAGGACGCGCATACCGAAGGCCCGGGCTCGCTGGGCGACGAGCGAGCCGATCTTGCCGAGGCCGAGGATCCCCAGGGTCTTGCCGTGGAGCTCGATCCCTTGGAACCGCTTCCGCTCCCACCTACCCGCCTTGAGGCTCGCGTCGGCCTCGGGGATGCGGCGCGCCTGGGCGAGGATGAGGGCGAGGGTGTGCTCGGCCGCCGAGATCGTGTTCGCGTTCGGGGCGTTGACCACCATGATGCCCCGCGACGTCGCCTCGTCGAGGTCGATGTTGTCGACGCCGATCCCCGCCCGACCGATGACTTCGAGGTTCGGTGCGGCCCGGAGGAGCTCCTCGTCGACCTTCGTGGCCGAGCGGACGATGAGCGCCGCGGCGTCCCCGAGGTGCTCCATGAGCGTGGACCGGGCGACGCCGGCGGCATCCACCACGTCGAACTCCTCTTCGAGCAACGCGATCCCGGCGGGAGCGATCGGCTCGGCCACGACGATGCGACGACGGTCCATGCCCGCGCAGGATACCGAGGCCGCCACGACCGGAATCCTCCCCGGCTCCGATCCGGACCCATGGCGCCGCCCCCCGGCGCAGACCCTCGCCCGTGCCCTCCCCGACCCGACGGCGCGGACCACCTGGGTCGTCCCGGAGGGAGGCGCCCGACGATCGCGCGCCGACCACCAGCCCCGGTGCCCTACCCCCGGCGGGCAGGGATCCCCGGCCGAGGGTCACCCTCCGAGGACCCGGGGGATTCGCCGCAGCGCGGCTCGAAGCCGCCGACGCCACGCGCCGCGGAGCACCGCGCCGACGAGGGGCGTCCGAGCCGCCGACCGCACCTCGAGGGTGACCGAGGTCCCGGCCCCGGCGGGTCGGGGTGCGACCCGCACCCGGAACTCGACGCACCCGAGCATCCCATCCACCCGGCATCGGTAGGCCTCTCCAGCTCGCCAGCCGACGACCTCCACGACCCGGCTCCCGAGGGCGGGGACCCTCCACCACCGGGCGACCCGGAACGTCGTCCCCACCCCCGGTTCGACCGTGCGGCGATCCCCCACGGGCCGGAGGGGGAACCACTCGGCGAGCCGATCCGGGTCGGCGACGAGCGACCACACCACGGCGGCGTCGAGCTCCGGATACTCGAGGGTCTCGACGATCCGGCGCCGCGCCGCGCTCACGCGCCGGCTTCCCTCCGGATGATCTCCTGGACCTTCCTCGGGTCCGCCTTGCCGCCGGTGGCACGCATCACCCGACCGACGAGGAATCCGATCGGTTTCGTCTCCCCCGCCCGGATCTGTTCGACGACGTCGGGGTGGTCGGCGAGCACCGCGGCCACCGCCTCCTCGAGGGCGCCCTCGTCCGAGATCTGGAGGAGGTCGCGGGCCTCGGCCACCCCCCGGGGGGTACCTTCGCCGGCGAGCACCCCGGCGAGGACCTGCTTCGCGGCGGTGGCCGAGAGCTCGGCGGCCTCCACCATCCCGGCGAGCTCCACGAGGTCCTCCACCGCCGGCACCACCTCCTCGACGTCGGCGCCGACGCTCCGGGCGTAGGCGACGATCTCGCCGGTGAGCCACGACCCGACCGTTCGCGCCGGCGCACCGCGGGAGACCGCCGCCTCGAAGCGATCGGCGAGCACCGGCGTGTCGACGAGGAGCGTGGCGGTGCGGTCGTCGGCCCCGAGGGCCACGAGCTCGGCCCGCCGCGCCGCGGGGAGACGCGGCAGGCTCGCGGCGATCCGCTGCCGCCAGGCCTCGTCGATCTCGAGGGGCAGGAGGTCGGGTTCCTGGAAGTAGCGGTAGTCCTCCGACTCCTCCTTCGAGCGCATCGCCACGGTCCGGCCCTCGGCCTCGTTCCAGTGGCGGGTCTCCTGGACGACCGATCCTCCCGCCTCGAGGACCTCGACCTGACGACCGATCTCGAAGGCGATCGCCCGCTGGAGGGAACGGAGGGAGTTCATGTTCTTGATCTCCGTGCGCACCCCCAGCTCCGACGTCCCCGATCGACGGACCGAGACGTTGGCGTCGAAGCGCATCGATCCCTCCTCGAGGCGGGCGTCGGAGACCCCGAGCGTCCGGACGATCCGCTGCAGCTCGGCCCCGTAGGCGCGGGCCTGCTCGGGAGTCCGGAGGTCCGGCTCGGTGACGATCTCGACGAGGGGCACCCCGGAGCGATTGAAGTCCAAGAGGGTGTGTTCGGCCTCCTGGATGCGACCGCCGCTGCCGACGTGCAGGCTCTTGCCGGTGTCCTCCTCCATGTGCACCCTCGTGATGCCGACGGCGAGTTCCTCGCCGTCGACGTGGAGGACGAGCCGGCCGTGCTCCCCGACCGGGTAGGTGTACTGGGAGATCTGGTAGTTCTTCGGGAGGTCCGGATAGAAGTAGTTCTTCCGGTAGAAGAGCGACCGCTCGTTGACGACACACCCCAGGGCCGTCGCGATCTTCACGATCCCCTCGATCGCCGCCCGGTTGGGGACGGGCAGAGCACCGGGGAGACCGAGACACACCGGACAGACGGCGGTGTTCGGCTCGTCGCCGACGTCGACCCGACAACCGCAGAACATCTTCGACCGGGTCTGGAGCTCCACGTGGGTCTCGATCCCGATGACGGCCTCCCACCCGGTCACGGCTCCATCACCTCCGAGCTCGCGAGGCGGGGACGGGCCGCGAAGCCCGCGCCGCGCTCGACCTCGGCCGCCACCTGGAAGAGGACCTCCTCGCCGAGGGCCGGCGCCATGATCTGAAGCCCGATGGGGAGGCCTCGGGAGTCGAGGCCGATCGGCACGGAGATCGCCGGGTCCCCGGCGAGGTTGGAGGGGATCGTGCAGACGTCCGAGTAGTACATCGCGAGGGGATCGGAGGCCCGTTCCCCGAGCCGGAACGCGGTCGTGGGACTCGTCGGCGACACGAGGACGTCGACGGTCTCGTACGCGGCGGCGAAGTCGCGACGGATGAGCGTGCGGACCTTCTGCGCCTGGCCGTAGAAGGCCTCGTAGTAGCCCGCCGACAGGGCGTAGGTGCCCAAGAGGATCCGCCGGATCACCTCGGCTCCGAACCCCTCGGCGCGGGTGCGGGCCATCATCTCCTCGGCCGTGCCGCCCTCGACGCGGAGCCCGTACCGGACGCCGTCGAAGCGAGCGAGGTTCGACGAACACTCCGCCGGGGCGATGAGGTAGTAGGCGGACAGGGCGTAGTCGACCGACGGCAGCCCCACCTCGACGACCTCGGCACCGGCGGCGGCGAGCCGGTCGACGGCCGCCCGGGTCTCGGCGAGGACCTCGGGGTCGATGCCCGCGCCCATGAGCTCGGCGACGACACCGATCCGGAGCCCTTCGACGCCTCGCTCGAGGGAGCGGTGGAAGGCGGGGGGTTCCTCGGGATGGCTCGTGGCGTCGTGGGGATCCCATCCGGCGACCGCCGCGAGCACGGTGGCGGCGTCCTCGACGGTGCGGGCGAGGGGACCGATCTGGTCGAGGGAGGACGCGAAGGCGACGAGGCCGTACCGGGAGACGAGCCCGTAGGTGGGCTTCATGCCCACGATGCCGCAGAGCGCCGCCGGCTGGCGAATGGACCCGCCGGTGTCGCTGCCGAGGGCGGCGAAGGCCGAGCCGACGGCGACGACCGCCGCCGAGCCTCCGCTCGAACCCCCCGGCACGCGCTCGGGATCCCACGGGTTCCGGGTGGGCCCGTAGGCGGAGTTCTCGGTGGAGGAGCCCATGGCGAACTCGTCGAGGTTCGTCTTCCCCACCGCCACCGCGCCCGCCTCTCGGAGCCGGGCGACGACGGTGGCGTCGTAGGGAGGCACGTACCCGGCGAGGATCTGCGAGGCGCAGGTCGTCTCGACCCCTCGGGTGCAGAGGTTGTCCTTCAGCGCGATCGGGATCCCGTCGAGGGGGCCGCGTCGCCCACCGGCGGCGCGACGCCGGTCGGCTGCGTCGGCCGCGGCGAAGGCGCCCTCCCGGTCGATGGTGAGGTACCCATGGAGCTGGGCCTCGGTCACCGTGGCACGTCGCAGGACGGCCTCGAGGAGCTCGCGCGCCGAGAACCGTCCGTCGTCGAGGCCGCGCGACGCCTCGCTGATCGTCAGGTCGGCGAGGTCGGTCATGCCTCGTCCAGGATCCGCGGCACCCGGAAGTAGCCGTCGACCGCGTCGGGGGCCTGGGCGAGGACCTCGTCCCGGTCGAGGGAGGGCCGCACTTCGTCGGGCCGGAACGCGTTGACGAGGGGCAGGGGATGGGAGGTCGGCTCGACGCCGTCGGTGGGGAGGGCCTGCACCCGCTCGGCGTGCTCGAGGATCTGACCGAGCTCGGCGCCGTAGCGGGCGAGGGCCTCGTCGTCGAGCGCGATCCGGGCGAGCTTGGCGACCTTGGCGATGTCGATGTCGACGGGCATCGGCGGGATGGTACTCGACGCCCTCGAGGACTCAGCTCGTCGTCAGGAACGCCACGAGGACTTCGTGGGCCCGCTCGAGGTTCGCGATGGGGACGTATTCGGTGGCTCGATGGGCCTGGGCCACGATGCCGGGCCCGTAGTTCACCGCCGGGATGCCCCTCGCCGAGAGGCGGGCGACGTCGGTCCATCCCTGCTTCGCCACCGGCGGCTCGCCGACGAGCTCGACGAGGCGGTCGAGGGCGGCGTTCGCCTCGGGCACCCCTCCCGCGGGGGCACGGTCCTTGACGATCACCTCGTCGGCGGCGGCGGCGACGCGCCGCAGCCGAGCCTCGGCCTCCTCGAGGTCGTAGATCGGCGGAAAGCGATGGTTGAGGTTGAGGACGAAACGGGCGGGCAGGACGTTGTTCGCGATCCCACCCTCGGCCCGGGTGACCGCGTAGGTCTCCCGGTAGACGAGCCCACCGATCTCCACCGCCTCGGGTTCGAGGCGGTGCATCGCCGCGAGCCAGTCTCCCGCCTTCGTGATCGCGTTCTCCCCGAGCCATGGACGGGCCGAATGGGCCGCCTTGCCGACGAAGACGACGTCGGCGTTGAGCACCCCGTTGCAGCCCACCTCCACCCGGAGGTCGGTCGGCTCGAGCACGATCGACAGCTCGGCGTCGCCGAGGAACCCGAGGAGCTCGAGCACCACCTCGAGCCCGTTGTCGGCGGCGGGTCCCTCCTCCTTGTCGTAGAAGACACCGACCACGTCGTAGGGGCCGTCGGCGACCTCGGGGTGTTCGAGGAGATGGACCATGACGGCGACGCCGGCCTTCATGTCCGAGGCGCCCAGCCCCACGACGGTGCCGTCGACGACCCTGGCCGGGAGATTGTCCTGGGCGGGGACCGTGTCGATGTGACCGTAGAGGACCACGAGGGGTCGGTCCCCGGAGGGCTCGCCGACGACGAGGGAGTTCCCGATGCGCCTCGTGGGGCGTACGGCCCGGAGCCGAAACTCGAGGGCGGTGCAGATCTCCTCCTCGTCGCCGGTGACCGACGGGATGTCGACGAGCTCCACGAGGGTGTCGACGAGACTCACACCTCCACCTCGAAGGTCCGCAGGGCCTCCTCGAGGGAGGTCTTCCGATCCGTCGTCTCGGTGCGGTAGCCGATGAGCAGCGGCGTCTGGAGGTGATAGGTGCCGGCCGGGAAGTCCTTCGCCCGGGTCCCGGGCACGACGACCGCGTTCGCCGGTACCCGACCCCGGATCTCGACCGGTTCGGGGCCGGTGACGTCGATGATCGGGATCGAGGCCGACAGGGTGGTGTTCGCCCCGAGGACCGCGCCCTCCTCGACGATCACCCCCTCGACGACGATGCAGCGGCTGCCGATGAAGGCTCCGTCCTCGACGATCACCGGGCGGGCCGACGGGGGCTCGAGCACTCCCCCGATCCCGACGCCGCCGGACAGGTGCACGTCCCGACCGATCTGGGCGCAGGAGCCCACCGTCGCCCAGGTGTCGACCATGGTGCCCGCCCCCACGTGGGCACCGATGTTCACGTACCCGGGCATGACGACGACCCCGGGCTCGCAGTAGGCGCCGTAGCGGACCACGCCGGGCGGCACGACCCGAACCCCGGCTTCGGCGAGCCCGGTCTTCGTGGGGATCTTGTCGTACCACTCGAAGGGCCCGGCTCCCATCGTCCGCACCTCGGTGATGCGGAAGTAGAGGAGGATCGCCTGCTTCACCCACTCGTGGACGATCCACGTGCCGTCGAGCTTCTCGGCGACCCGGATCTCGCCCCGGTCGAGCGCGGCGATGGTCCGTCGCACGGCCTCGACGGCGTCGGGGAGGAGCTCGGGATCGGCGAAGGCGGCTTCGATGAGGGATCGGTCGTCGTCGTGCATCCCGCCATTATCGCGGCGTGCCGTCCCCCTACCCGCCGAGGGCGTCGACGAGGGCGTCGGCGGCGGCTCGACACTCCTCGACGGTGGGAACGAGGGCGAGGCGGAGGTAGCCCTCCCCGCCCGGTCCGAAGAACCGCCCCGGAGAGACGACGATGCCGTGGTCGAGCAGCCGGTCGGTGACCGCGAGGTCGTCGTCGACCGCGACCCAGAGGTACAACCCGGCCCGGGAGGCCACGATCTCCATCCCGAGCCGCTCGAAGGCGCCTCGGAGGATGCGACGCTTCTCCGAGAAGATCGCCCGTCGCGCGGCCACGTGGGCGTCGTCGGACCACGCCGCGATCGCGGCCGCCTGGGTGAACTCGGGAGGGATCGTCCCGGTCGTCGACCGGAGCGCCCGCAGCGCCTCGATCGCCTCGGGATCCCCCACGATCGCGCCCGAGCGGTATCCGGTCATCCCCGATCGCTTCGACAGCGACAGGTACACGAGGAGGCCGCTCGCGGACCCGCCCGCCACCTGGAGCATCGACGGAGGACCGTCGGGGTAGGCGTCCTCGTCGTAGACGTCGACGTAGCACTCGTCGGCGCACACGAGCACCTCGTGGTCCCTCGCCCGCTCGTAGAGCGCGGCGAGTTCGCCGAGAGTCGCGACGCTGCCCGAGGGGTTGTGCGGCGAGCAGGTCCACAGGATCGCCGCCTGCGACCACACCTCGTCGGGGACGTCGTCGGCCCGGAGGACGAAGTCGCCGTCGAGGACGATGGGAAGGGGTCGAGCGCCGGCGAACCGGGCCCCACGCTCGTAGACGGGATAGCCGGGGGTGGGGTAGGCGACCCCGACCCCGGCGCCGGCGAGCGCGAAGGGGGTGGTGAAGATCGCCTCCTTCGACCCGGAGGTGGGCAGGATCTGGGTGTCGGGGTCGACGCGGATCCCGAAGCGTCGCTCGAGGTAGCCGGCGACCGCTCGGCGGAACTCGGGGAGACCCGCCGCGACCGGGTACTGGGAGACCTCGGGGACCGCGTCCCGGAGCGCGGCGCGGATGAAGGGCGGAGTCGGCTCCCGCGGGTCCCCGATCGAGAAATCCACGAGGGGGAGACCGGCCTCCCGACGGGCCCGAGCTCGGGCCTGGATCGTCGCGATCGGGTAGGTACCCAGCTCGGCGAGGATCGGGTTGCGTCGCATGGGCTCACGGTAGCCAACGACCCCGGCCCTACCATCCACCCGATGTCGAAGACCGCCTATCGGATCGTCATGACCGTGCTCGGGCTCGTGTTCGTCCTCATCGTCGTGGGGACCGTGCTCGTACTCCCCGAGGGAGACCCGGCTCGCTATCCGGACGCGGTCGTCGGCTTCTCCCCCGCCGACGGGGATCTCGTCTTCCGCGGGGCGAGGATCGAGTTCCGGACCGATCCCGCCTACCGCGCTTCCTTCGTCATCGACGGGATCCCGATCCCCGACGCGGAGGTGGTCGTCGTCGAGGGCACCGGCCTCCACATCTACGAACCGGGGCCGGGGAAGACCATCGAGGCGTGGACGCCGGGCTTCCACGTCGTCGAGGCCCGCTGGGACCGGACGAGCGGCCTCCCCGACCCCGGATCCCTCACCTGGTCGTTCCGGGTCCGCTGACGCCCGGCTGGCTCAACTCCCCTCGAGCTCGTCGAGGACCCCGGGGCCGGCTTCGAGGAGCCGGGCGAAGGTGTCCTCGTCGATGATCGGGACGCCGAGCGCTTCGGCCTTCGCGAGCTTCGATCCGGGATGCTTCCCGACGACGAGGGCCGTGGTCCGCCGAGACACCGAGCCGCTCACCTTGCCGCCTCGGGCTTCGACGGCCTCCTTCGCCTCGTCGCGGGTGAACCGCTCGAGGGTGCCGGTGAACACGAGGGTGACGCCGTCGAGGCTCGGGCCCTCGACGGCCTCGACGGGTTCGGCCATCCGCACCCCGACCTGCCGGAGCTTGTCGATGAGCCTCCGATTCTCGGGATCGGCGAACCACTCGACGATCGACTTGGCGATCTCGGGGCCGATGCCCTCGATGGCCGCGAGCTCCTCCTCGTCGGCCTCCATGAGCGCGTCGATGGAGCCGTAGCGGCGGGCGAGGACCCTGGCGACGGTGGGACCGACGTGGTCGATGCCGAGGCCGACGAGGAGCCGCCACAGCGGTCGGTCCTTCGCCGCCTCGATGGCCTTCATGAGGTTCTCGACCCGCTTGGGACCCCAGCCCTCGAGGCCGAGGAGGTCCTCGGGACGGAGCCGGAAGATGTCCGCGGGGTCCGCGACGAGGCCGCGCTCCATGAGGAGGACGACGGTCTTCTCCCCGAGGCCGTCGATGTCCATGGCGGCCCGGGAGCCGAAGTAGACGAGCCATTCGCGGAGGCGGGAGGGGCACGAGTAGCCCCCGGTGCAGTAGGCGCGGACGCCGCGTTCGTCCTTGACGATGGGGCTGCCGCAGAACGGGCAGCGTTTCGGCATGTGCCAGCGCCTGAGGCCCTTCGGACGGCGGGAGAGCACGGGACCGACGACTTCGGGGATGACCTCGCCGGCCCGGCGGACGATCACCCAGTCGCCCGGCCGAACGTCCTTGCGGTGGATCTCCCGTTCGTTGTGGAGCGTCGCCGAGGTGACGCACACCCCGCCGATGAGCACGGGTTCCAGCACCGCGTAGGGGGTGACGACGCCCGTGCGTCCCACGTTGACCTCGATGCGAAGGAGGCGGGTGGTCTTCTCCTCCGGGGGGAGCTTGTAGGCGATCGCCCACCGTGGGGCCCTCGCCGTATAGCCGAGCCGTTCCTGGTCGGCGAAGGAATCCACCTTGACGACGACGCCGTCGATCTCGTAGTCGAGGTCGTGACGATGCTCCACGGCCCACGTGGCGTAGGCCTCGATCTCGTCGACGGTGTGGACGATCTCGTTCTTCGGGTTCACGCGGAAACCGAGCTCCCGGAGCCAGGCGAGGGCCTCGGACTGCCGATGGAGCTCGGGACCCCCTTCGACGTGGCCGAGGTGATACATGAAGTTCGACAGTCGACGGGCGGCGGTGATCCGAGGGTCCTTCTGGCGAACGGAACCGGCGGCGGCGTTCCGAGGGTTCATGAAGGGCGGTTCGCCGCGCGCCTCGCGCTCGCGGTTGAGCGCCTCGAAGGCCGACACCGCCATGTAGATCTCGCCCCGCACCTCGAGGACGGCGGGGGGCTCCTCGGTGCGGAGCCGCAGCGGGATCGCCCGGATGGTCTTGACGTTCGCGGTGATGTCCTCCCCGGTGATCCCGTCGCCTCGGGTGGCACCCCGGACGAGGAGCCCGTCCTCGTAGACCACCGACACGGCGAGTCCGTCGATCTTCGGTTCGCAGGTGTAGGCGTCCGGTGCACGTCCGAGCAGCCGCGTGACCCGCTCCACCCAGGACTCGAGCTCCTCGAAGGTGAAGGCGTTGTCGAGGGAGAACATCGGCTCGAGGTGCCGCACGGGGGCGAAGGCCTCCGACGGCGGAGCTCCCACCCGCTGGGTCGGCGAGTCCGGGGTGACGAACTCGGGATGGGCCGCCTCGAGCTCCCGGAGCTCGCGCATGAGCTCGTCGTACTCGGCGTCGGAGATCTCCGGCGAGTCGAGCACGTAGTAGCGATAGTTGTGGTATTCGATGAGGCGTCGGAGCTCCTCGATCCTCCGCTTCACCGCCTCGAGGTCATCGGCCATCGAGCCCCTCCACCCTGCGACGCAGCTCCTCCATGATCACCGCGGCGGCCTTCGGCGTCACCCCGGCGAGTCCGCAGGTCGGCGTCGCCCAGGCGTCCCCGGTGAGGGCCGCGTGGGGAGCTCCTTCGACGACGAGCGCGGACACGACCGTACGGTACCGTCCCAGGCGGTCCGACGGGTCCGGGCACGGCTCGACGGGGACGAGCCCCCAGACCGGAACCACGCCGCCCGCGACCGCCGAGGCGAAGGCGGGAGCCTCGGCGAGGAGTCCCGGCGTACGCACGTCGATCGACAGGCGCGAAGGACCCAGGCCGAGGAGGCGAGCCCAGGCGGTGTCCCCGCAGCAGTGGACGCCGGCGGGCACGTCGAGGGCGCCGAGGAGTCGGGCGAGGGCGGCGAACGCCGCCTCGGGGTCGAGGGGACCGCGTCGCGCCCCCGGGGCGAAGGCCACGAGGGAGGGTTCGTCGACGACGAGGTGCACGGTGGCGCCGGGCAGGGCGCGCCGAACGGCGGCGAGGTGGTCCTCGATGCGCTCGGCGAGGCCGGGCACGATCGCCTCCCAGAGGCCGTCGGGTCCGCGCCCTGCGGCGAGGGCGGCGAAGGCGAGGGTGATCGGACCGGTGGCCTGGGTCTTCACCTCCCGAACCCCCGCCGCCCGGAAGAGCTCGAGGGCGACCTCGGCGCCGACGAAGGCCTCCTCCCGGGGACCGGCCGGGGCGCCGTGGCGGAGCCCGAGCTCGTCGTCGGCCGCGCCGAGCCCGGCGAGCCCGTCGCCCCACTGCCGGAGCATGCCTTCCTCCCGGTGGCGTCGGGGGAGCTGCGGGAGGTAGGGGACGTCGCAGGTGGCGAGCACGAACCGGGCGGCGGCGGCCGGATCGACGTGCGGCAGCGACCCGACCCCGGTGATCCTCACCGGCGGGCGGCGATCGTGCCGCCGCCGAGGACCTCGTCTCCCCGGTAGAAGACCGCCGCCTGCCCCGGGGCGGGGGCCTCGATCGGCTCGGCGAACTCGACGAACCACCGACCGTCGGCCTCCCGGTGGAGGCGGGCGGGGACGGGTGCGGCCCGGTACCGGATCTGGACCTCCACGCCGAGATCGGACGGCGGGGAACCGGCGACGAAGGAGACGTCCTCGACGACGCAGCCCGGGGCGAGGAGGTCCTCCCGCCGACCGACGACGACCGTCCGGGTCTCGGGTCGCACCTCGACGACGTACCGCCGCTCGCCGACGGCGATCCCGAGTCCACGCCGCTGGCCGACGGTGAAACCGGCGGTCCCGTCGTGACGGCCGAGGACCGTACCGTCGACGTCGACGACGTCGCCGGGAGCGACCACCTCCGGTCGAATCCGACGAAGCAGGGTCCGATAGTCGCCGGCGCCCACGAAGCAGAGGTCCTGGGAGTCCGGCTTGTGGGCCACCCGCAGCCCGAGCTCGGCGGCCCGAGCCCGCACCTCGTCCTTGGTGAGCTCACCGATCGGGAGTCGGATCCGGGAGAGCTGCGCCTGGCCGAGCATGTAGAGCACGTACGACTGGTCCTTGGCGGGGTCACGTCCCCGTCGGAGGCGGAACCCGTCGGCGTCCTCCACCACGCGGGCGTGGTGGCCGGTGACGAGCAGATCGCAGCCGAGGCGATCGGCCCGCTCGAGGAGGGCCCGGAAGCGCACCTTGCGATTGCACTCGATGCAGGGG
>DRQR01000143.1 GCA_011371355.1 Actinomycetota bacterium | reverse complement strand
GCTGCGTAGCCCACGAAGAGGGCGGCGCCGACGAAGAGGACCACGACGCCGACTTGGACGAGGCCTCCGCCGGTGGTCAGCCAGGCCATGAGTCGGGTTCCGAATCCCGGAGGCTTCGCCGTCGCCGGCGGGCCGATCTCGGCGGCGGCGGGCGTCGGCGACCGCGGCGGCGCGGGGATGGGGCGACCCTCGGGCTCCTCGCCGGTGGACGACGGCCCGGCTCGGGGCGGCGAAGGAGCGGGGGAGGTGGGGGCCGGAGACGGGCTCACGGGCACCGGGGACGGCACCTCGGCCTCGGTGGCGGCTCCCTCGAGGCGCCGCTCGAGGAGGGCGACGCGTCGGGTGAGCTCCCACACCCGACGCTCGAGACGAGGCACCGTCGTGAGGTGGAGCACGAGGGCGACCACGCCCGAGACGAGGACGAGACCTCCTGCGAACACGAACAACACGACCAGTTCCACGGTCTCCCTCCGCGGTCGTCGGCCTCCGGATCGTACCGGTCGATCGGTCCTCCGGGGAGGGGGTCGTCCGCCGGGGGGCGTAAGCTGGAGACCATGAACGACCGCAACTCGCCCGACGACCCCGTCACGCCCGAGGTCCTCGACCCACCCGCCGCGGCCGAGGCCCCTCCCCGAGCAGCCGGGGAGGACACCCAACAGGTCGACGTCAGCCAGCCGACGAAGCTCATGCGGATCGCGGCGATGACCCGCGCCATGCTCGACGAGGCCCGGCAGGCCACGATCGACGAGGCCGGTCGCCGCCGTCTCGTGAAGATCTACGAGAACACGATCGAGGAGCTCAAGGAGGCCCTCTCCGACGAGCTCCGGGAGGAGGTCGACGCGATCTTCCTGCCGCTCCAGGCGGAGGCACCCACCGAGTCGGAGCTGCGCCTCGCCCAGGCCCAGCTCGTCGGTTGGCTCGAAGGCCTCTTCCACGGTATCCAGGCCTCCCTGTGGTCCCAGCAGGTCGCCGCCGCCGCCCAGCTCGAGCAGATGCGTCGCAAGCAGGCCCTCGAGGCGAAGGCCCAGGAGGAACGGGCCCATCGGGGCCTCTATCTCTGAGCTCGTCCGACCCCATCGGACCCCCGGCCGCCGTAGGCTTCGGGACATGACCACGTTGCCGCTCACCCGCTGTCGGGAGATCCTCGTGGAGGTCGCCGTCGGGCACCTCGGCGCGATCGTCGCCGACGTCCCCGACGTCTTCCCCGTCTTCTTCGTGCTCTGGGGGGATCGGGTCGCGTTCCGGACGCCGCCGGGTCCCGAGCTCGATGCGATCCTGGAGTCGCCCGAGGTCTGCCTCACCGCAACGGTGTTCGACGAGGTCATCGGCGAGTGGGAGGCGGTGACCGTCTGGGGAACGGCGACGGTCGTCACCGAGGCGGCGGTGGCCGCGGAGGTCGCCGGCTTGTTCATGGAGAAGTACCGGGCCCTCGACTGGCAGATCCCCGAGATGCTGCCGGGGGAGGTCGTCGTCGTCCTCCCCATCGAGCGGCTCGCCGGGCTGCGTTCCGGTCAGGGTCTCCGTCGCCTCCGAGGTGCGGGATGAGGTTCCTGCGACTCGAACGGACGGAGCTCCCCGAGTCCCTGCCCTTCGTCATGGCCCTGGCGGGATGGGGTGACGCCGCGGGCGTCGCCTCCCAGGCGGTGGCCAGGCTCGCCGAGGACGGCGTCGTCGTGGCGACCTTCGACGCCGACGAGCTCTTCGACTTCCGCTCGAACCGGCCCATGCTCCACTTCGCCGACGGCGAGCTCCGGTCGGTGCGATGGCCCCGTATCGAGATCCTCGAAGTGGAGGTCGCCGGCCGATCGCTCCTCGTGGGGCGAGGCCACGAGCCGGACTTCCGGTGGCGTGCGGTCGGCGAGGACCTCGTCGCGTTCGCAGGTCTGGCCGAGATCGACCGCTTCGTCACCCTCGGCGCGGTACCGGCGCCGGTGCCCCACACCCGGCCGGTTCGGGTCGTCGCCACGGCCTCGGATCCCGGACTCCTCGCGACGGGTGACGAACTGCTCCCGAACGAGCTCGTCGTCCCGGCGGCCGCGCTGAGCGTCTTCCGGAAGACCCTCGCCGACGCCGGGATCCCCACGGTGGGGTACTGGGCCCAGGTGCCCCACTACGTCGGCGAGCCCTACCACGCCGGTCAGCTCGCCCTCCTCGAGCATCTCTCCCGGCAGCTCGAGCTCGACATCCCCGTCGGATCGGTCGCCGCCGCGGCGACCCAGCAGCGGGAGGAGCTCGACCGGATCGTGGCCTCCCGAGACGACGCCCGGGCCTACGTCGCTCGTCTCGAGGCCATCGTCGATCGCGACGAGCCCCGTTCGGCGTTCGAACCTCCCGACGGCGACGACCTCGTCGCCGAGATCGAACGGTTCCTCCGCGAATCGAGCCAGGACGGTGAGGGCTGATCCCTCCTCAGCGTCCGAGGATCCCGACGAAGAGCGTCAGGAGGGCGAGGACCGCGGTGACGGCGATCATCGCCCACACCGAGAAGGTGAGGCCGCGGAGGGCCTTCACCGTGTCGGCGAGGGTGGCGAGCATCTCGTCGAGGCGGGGATCGACCGTGGCGGCCGCAGGCGGCGTGGAGGCCGAAGGCCTGTCGGCCGCACGGCTCCGCGGCGGTTCGGGGAGGACCTTCGTCGCCTCGTCGGAGACCGGGGTCAAGGTCACGGCTTCGCCCTCGGTGGGGTGACCGAGACGGATCGTCGTCGGGCCGTCGATGGTGAGCCGGGTGATCCGACTCCCCTCGTGGTAGGTCCCGTTCTTCGAGGCGGCGTCCTCCACCACCCATCCCGACGCGGTGTGGGTGACGAGGACGTGGCGGCGGGAGATCCCGGGTCGTGCGATCCGGACGGTGGCGCCGGGATCGGCCCCGAGGAGGGCTCCTGCTCCGTCGGCGATCACGGTCTCGGTCCCTCGGTGGGTGATCTTCAGTGCCAAGGCGTGTCCCCTCTCGCCTCATCCGGTCGCTTCGAGGCCCGCAGGCTAGTGGTCGAGACGACGATGCGGTAGCTCAGCGAGGCAGGGTGGCCCGCACCACGGTGCCTTCACCGAGCCGGGAGTGGAGCTCGAGGGAGCCGCCGAGCTTCTCGGCGCGCTGCCGGAGGTTCGCGATACCCGAGCCCCAGACCGCCGCCGCCGGGTCGAACCCGCTGCCTTCGTCGCGAACCTCGATGGTCAGGCCGGGGGCTCCGGCGTCGATCCGTACGACGATCCGATCGGTGTCGGCGTGCCGGAGGGCGTTCGAGACGGCCTCGGCGACGAACTGACGGACGTCGTGGCACAGCTCCGGCGACAGCCCAACGAGGTCGCCGGTGTAGCTCACCTCCACCGCGACGTCGTAGGGACCCGCGAGGCTCGTGATGAGGTCGCCGATCTCGGTTCGCAGGTCGATCTCGGGTTCGTCGGTGGGGAGCTGGAAGATGAACTTCCGGAGCGTCGCCACCGCCTCGTCGAGCCGAGCGGCGTCGGCGAGGAGCGCGTCCTCGACGAGGGGATCGTCGACCCGGGCGGCCTGGGCCTGGAGAGAGAGTCCGACGGCGAAGAGGACCTGGACGATGCCGTCGTGGAGCTCCATGGCGATCCGTTCACGTTCCTCGACGATGGCGAGCCGGCGGAGGCGCTCCTGGAGCTCCACCGTGCGCACCGCGGCGCCGACCACCATGGCGAGGGCCTCGACGAGGACCTCGTCCTCCTCGGTGAAACCCCCGGGCTTGTCGGTGAGGTAGAGGTTGCCGAACCGGGCGTTCCCCGCCCGGATGGGTACGCCGAGGAAGGTCCGCATCTCGGGGTGGCCCGGGGGGAAGCCGGCGCTGTCGGGATGGGAGGCGACGTCGTCGAGGCGCAGGGTCTCGCCGTGGCGGGAGACGAGCCCGAGGATGCCCTCGCCGCTGGGCAGACGGCCGATGCGCATCGCCTCGTCCGGTTCCAGGCCCCGATACACGAAGTCGGCGAGTCCTCCATGGTCGTCGAGCACGCCGAGGGCGCCGTACCGGGCGCCGGTGAGCTCGATGGCCGTCTCCACGGCGTTCGCGAGGACCGCCTGGAGATCGGTCTGGCTCGCCACCGACGCGGCGCCTTCGACGAGGGAGCGGAGGCGTTCGGAGGCGACGGGCCCGTGCATCACCCGAAGGGTAGGTGCTCCGGCGGCGAGAGGCCCAGCCGAGGCGGCTAGCGTGGCGGTGTGGCGGTGGAGCAGGACATCCGGGTGGTGCTCGTCGACGACCACGAGGTGGTTCGCGCCGGGCTCAAGAGCCTCCTCGATCTCCAGGAGGGCATCACCGTGGTCGGCGAGGCGTCGACCGCCGCCGAGGGGGTGCGACGGGTCGGATACGACTCGCCCGACGTCGTCGTCCTCGACGTGCGGCTTCCCGACGCCTCCGGGGTGGAGGCCTGCCGCGACATCAAGCAGCGGTGGCCGGAGGTGGCCGTGCTCATGCTCACCTCGTACGCCGACGAGCAGGCCCTCGTCGCCGCGGTGATGGCCGGCGCCGCCGGGTATCTCCTCAAACGCGTCGACTCCGACGCCCTCGTCGACGCGATCCGGAGGGCCGCGGCCGGCGAGTCGCTCCTCGATCCCGAGGCGACCCGCCGCCTCGTCGAGAAGGTGCGCCGGCGCAGGGACGACGATCCGCTGCTCGCGCGGCTCTCCACCCAGGAGCGCCGCATCCTCGACCTCATCGCGGAGGGCAAGACGAACCGGCAGATCGCCGACGAGCTCTTCCTCGCCGAGAAGACCGTGAAGAACTACGTCTCGAACATGCTGGCGAAGCTCGGCATGAAGCGGCGCGCCGAGGCCGCTGCCTACGTCGCCAGGGTCGAGACCCGTCAGGAGCACCAGTACCCTCCCGAGGACTGGGAGGAAGGAGCGGCCCCCGGGGCCCCGACGAAAGGACCGACGAGGTGAAGGTCAGGGACGTCATGACCGCCGACGTGGTGTCGATCGAGCCCGACGCGCCGTTGAAGGAGGCGGCTCGGCGAATGGTCGAAGCCGCCGTGAGTGGGCTTCCCGTCGTCGACGACGGCGTCGTGGTCGGGATGATCACGGAAGCCGACTTCGTGGAGGCGGAGGCCGACCGTGCCTGGGGAGGGGAACGGCGCCGCCTGCTCCGCGCCCTGTTCGGAGAGGCACGGCGTCGTGCGGCCACCACCGTGGCCGAGGCCATGAGCCGGAACCCGATCACCGTCGATCCGGAGGCCGACCTCGCCGAGGCGGCTCGGCTCATGTCGGAGCGGGGGGTCAAGCGGCTCCCGGTCGTCGACCCCGACGGCCGTCTGCTCGGTCTCGTCTCCCGGGCCGACATCGTCGCGGCGTTCGCCCGGCCCGACGACGTCATCGCCGACGAGATCGTCCACGATCTCGTCGAACGGGTCCTCCTGCTCGAGCCCGACATGGTCGAGGTCACGGTCGACGACGGCGTCGTGACCCTCTCGGGTAGGGTCCCCAACCGCTCCGACGCCCGGATCCTCGCCGCCCTCGTCGAACGGCTCGAAGGGGTCGTCGCCGTCGACGCCGACGAGCTCGGCTGGGACTTCGACGACACGAAGACCCCGGCCTGAGACCCGCCGCGGCGCCGCCCGGGAACACGATTGCATCGCGCAACGTTCTTGGGGTACCGACGCGGAGGGACGTGATGCCGGGGTTGGACGAGGCGGCGCCGACGACGGACCGAGACTGGCGCGCCGCGGCGGCCTGCGCCGGGGCGCCCCTCGACCTCTTCTTCCCCGAATCGGACCTGCCCGAGGCCGCGGCGGCCGCCCTCGCCGTCTGCGCGACGTGCGACGTGCGGGAGGCCTGCCTCGCCTTCGCCCTCGCCACGAACCAGACGGAGGGGATCTGGGGTGGGATGACCGCCGACGAGCGGCGTCGGCTCCGTCGGCGTCTCCGGGATCGACGTCGGCGTCTGGCGAGCTGACGGGCTCGCCGAGGTCGCTAACCTGCCGGGGACACCGAACCCAGGTGGAGGCCATGAACGACACCCCGAACGACACCGAAGGCCCCAAGCCCCGCGGCGCGCTGCTGTGGTTGGCGCCCCTGGCCGTCTCGGTCGCCGTGATCCTGCTCGTGTGGGGGGCCGTGATCTCGGCGAACCGGCCGGAGCCGCCGGCCGCCGCTCCGGAGGCGCCGACCACCACGACCTCCGCCACGACCGCACCACCCTCGGGCGGCGGGGGCGGCGACGCGGCCAAAGGCGAGGAGATCTTCAGGGGGACCTGCGCGGCCTGCCACGGCCAGGACGCCAAGGGCATCCCGGGACTCGGTCACGACCTGACGAACAACTCGTTCATCCAGGGCCTGTCGGACGACGAGCTCGTGGCGTTCATCGAGGAGGGTCGACCCGCCGACCATCCCGACAACACCACCGGCGTCGCGATGCCTCCGAAGGGTGGGAATCCCACGCTCACCGAGGCCGATCTGCGCGACGTGGTCGCGTTCCTCAGGACGCTCCAGTAGCGACCGCGTCCGGGACCTCAGCGTTCGACCACCTCGACGCGTTCGATGATCACGTCGTCGAGGGGGCGTTCCCCGTCGAGGGGCACCGAGGCGATGGCGTCGACGATCTCCATGCCGTCGACGACCTCGCCGAAGATCGTGTATCGGTGGGGGAGCCCGACGTCGTCGAGGCAGACGAAGAACTGCGACCCGTTCGTGTTCGGGCCCGCGTTCGCCATCGCCACGGTACCTCGGCGGTAGGGGCGAGGATGGTCGAGCTCGTCGCGGAACCGGTAGCCCGGTCCGCCGCGGCCCGTTCCGGTGGGATCCCCCGCCTGGATCACGAAGCCGGGGACGACCCGGTGGAAGATCACGCCGTCGTAGAAGCCGTCCCGGGCCAGCGAGACGAAGTTGTTCACGGTGAGCGGCGCCTCCTCGGCGAAGAACCGGATCCTGATCGTGCCCTTCGTCGTGTGGAGCGTCGCCTCGTAGTCCTTGTCGAGGTCGAGGGTCATCGCCGGTGGGGCGTCGTAGCGTTTCGTCATCGGGTTCCTCCCGTCAGCGGCGGCGACGCCTTCGGCCGAGAGACCGGACCCGGCGGGTCTTGCCCCGGAAGGGGGCGAGCTCCTCGGGGGGTTCCCAGCCGGCGAGATCGTCGAGCCGTGGGTCGTTCGACAGCATCTTCACGATCGGCACGTTGAGGCCTGCCCGGCGCTGGATGGCGATGACCTCGTTGACCTGATCCCACTCGACGAGGGTGACGACGAGCCCTTCCTCGCCCGCCCGCGCGGTCCTCCCGGAGCGGTGGAGGTAGGTCTTGGGGTCGTCGGGCGGGTCGTAGTGGACGACGACGTCGACGTGGTCGATGTGGAGCCCCCGGGCGGCCACGTTCGTCGCCACGAGGGTCGTGATCTCTCCGGCACGGAACCGCTCGAGGGCCCGCTCGCGCTGGTGCTGGGGGAGGTCCCCGTGGATGGGCGCCACGGAGATCCCCTCGGCGCGGAGATCCTTGGCCAGGCGGTCGGCGCCGTGCTTCGTTCGGGTGAACACGAGGGTGCGGCGGGCGGCTCGGGCGATGCGGGCGGCGACCCTGACCTTGTCGAGGTGATGGACCTTGAGGAATCGGTGGGACATCGTCGTCACCGTCTCGGTGGTGGTGTCGACCTCGTGGCGTACCGGGTCGGTGAGGTAGCGGTCGACGAGCTCGGTCACCTGGTGGTCGAGGGTCGCCGAGAAGAGCATCGTCTGGCGTTCTCGAGGCATCGCGTCCATGATCTTGCGGACCTGGGGCATGAAGCCCATGTCCGCCATCTGATCCGCCTCGTCGATCGCGACGATCTCGACGTCGTCGAAGCGGACCTTGCGTCGCTCGAGGAGGTCGATGAGCCGGCCGGGGGTGGCCACGACCACCTCGACGCCGCGGTCGAGGGCGCGGATCTGGTCGCCCATCGACGCACCGCCGTAGACGCTCACGAGGCCGAGGTCGCGACCGGCCAGCAGCGGTTCGAGGGTGTCGCTCACCTGCCGGGCGAGCTCGCGGGTGGGGACGAGGACGAGGCCTCGGGGACGTCGGGGTTCGGCCCGGCGCATCCGGGCGACGATCGGGAGGCCGAAGGCCAGGGTCTTCCCCGATCCCGTCTTCGCCTTGCCGAGGACGTCGCGGCCGGCGAGGGCGTCGGGGATCGCCGCCGCCTGGATCGGGAAGGGCTTCGAGATGCCTCGGCGGGCGAGGACCGCGGCGAGGTCCTCGGGGACGCCGAGTTCGGCGAAGGTGACGTCGGTGGCGAGTTCCTCGGAGGTGGGCGTGTAGGTGTCGGTCATGGGTCCTCGGGTCGTGCGGCGGGCGGTGGGTCTACGACCGTGCCGGGCGGCACCGTCGGGAGGTACGGAACCCTTCCGTCCCGGCGTCTTGCAGCGCCGACCCGCACCGGAGGGTAGCGGGCGGGGACCGCTACGCCGCGGATCACCGGGCCGGGGCGAGCTGCTCGGGATCGAGGGCGTAGAGGGGGGCCGCTCCCGCCTTCACGGCGCCGAGGAGCCCGACGGCCGACGGCAGGAGCTCCCTGGCGTAGAAGTCGGCGGTGGCGACCTTCGCTCGGAGCCAGGGATCCTCGCCGTCCTTCGCCGCGGCGAGCGCGAGTCGGACGAGGTAGGCGCCCCCGGCGACCGTGCCGAACATCCGCAGGTACGGGGTGGCTCCGGCGAGCACGTCCCGGGGGTCGTCGCGGCCGAGGAGCCACGTCGTCGCCTCCGAGAGGACTCGGAGCGCTTCGGCGAGCTCCCGGCGCATCGCCGCGAACCGGGGACCCGCCTCGGCGAGGGGAGCGTCGAGTCCCTCGATCTCGGCGAGGTACTCCCGGACGACGCGACCGCCGTGCATGGGGAGCTTGCGGAGCACGAGATCGACGGCCTGGATCCCGTTCGTGCCCTCGTAGATCGGGGTGATCCTCGAGTCCCGGTAGTACTGGGCCACCCCGGTCTCCTCGACGTAACCCATGCCTCCGTGCACCTGGAGGCCGATCGAGGTCATCTCCACGCCGACGTCGGTGCACCACGCCTTCGCCACCGGGGTCAGGAGGGCCACTCGGGCCGCGGCGGCCTCCCGGACGACGTCGTCGGGGTGGTGGCGCGACCGGTCCACCGATCCGGCGACGTCGTAGAGCAGGCCTCGCATCGCCTCGTCGTAGGCCTTCATCGTCATGAGCATGCGGCGTACGTCGGGGTGTTCGATGATCGGAGACCGCTCGTGGGGAGGAGCCCCGACGGCGCGGCCCTGGAGGCGTTCCCGTGCGTAGCGCAGGGCCTTCTGGTAGGCGCGCTCGGCGACGGCGAGGCCCTCGAGCCCGACCTCGACCCGGGCCTGGTTCATCATCTTGAACATGTACCGCATACCTCGGTGCTCTTCGCCGACCATCCAGCCCTTCGCCTCCTCGAACTCGAGGACGCACGTCGGAGAGCCGTGGATGCCGAGCTTGTGCTCGATGGACACGCAGCGCACCCCGTTCTCCTCGAAGGATCCGTCGTCGCCGACGACGTACTTGGGTACGACGAACAGCGAGATGCCCTTCGTGCCCGGAGGGGCGCCGGGGGTGCGGGCCAAGACGAGGTGGACGATGTTCTCGGCGAGGTCGTGCTCCCCCCAGGTGATGAAGATCTTCGTTCCGGTGATCGCCCAGGTCCCGTCGTCGCTCGGCTCGGCCTTCGTCCGCAGCGCCCCGACGTCGGAACCGGCTTCGGGCTCGGTGAGGACCATGGTGCCGGTCCACTCGGCCGTGACGAGCTTCTCGAGGTAGGTCGCCTTCAACGTCTCGTCCGGCTGATCGTCGAGCACGGTGATCGCGCTGCCGGTGAGCATCGGGCAGAGGGAGAAGGCGAGGTTCGAGGCGGTCATCATCTCGGAGATGGCGAACCCGACGACGTGGGGGAAGCCCCCGCCGCCGTACTCCGGTGGGCCGGAGACCGCGTTCCAGCCCGCCTCGACGTAGGCGCGCCACGCCTTCTTGAACTCGTCGGGGGTGACGACCTCGCCGTCGACGAACCGGCTGCCGACGAGGTCGCCGATCCGGTTCGTCGGGGCGAAGACCTCTTCCATGAACCGGGCCGCCTCGACGAGGAGGCCGTCGACGGTGTCGACGTCGACGTGTTCGAAACCGGGGAAGGTCGTGATCTCCTCGAGACGGCAGACGTGGTCGAGGACGAAGCGGATGTCGCGGAGGGGAACGGTGTAGTCGTCCATCCCCCGAGCTTATCGTCTCCCGCGGTGGGGCTCGCCGCCTCCCCGACGACGGCTCAGACGGGCTCGGTGACCTGGAGCTCGTCGTCGTGGACGTCGGACTTCGCCGCCGAGAGGAGATGGCGCAGGTCGAGCGCGAAGTCGATCGTTCGGGCATCGACGAACCAGCCGTGCTCGTCGAGCCATTCGTCGATGAAGGCGACGGCCTCGGCGGTGATCTGCTCGTGGATCGTCTCGTCGTTCGTCATGTCCAGGTCGATGGTCGTCGTGTGGTCTTCCATCCCGTCGTAGGGAAGGCTACGACGTAGCCTCCACTACCAGTCGACCACGGAGCAACCATGAGAAGCGTCTCGTTCGTCGTCGTCGCCGCGGTCCTCGCCGCGTGCTCGGCCGGCCCCTCCGCCGACGAGGTCGCGACGACCGCCGGGTCGGAGCAGTCGTCGGTCGCGGACGGCCTCGTCGCCGGCGACGGCGACCTCGTCGAGGTCCACTACGTGGGGACCCTCGACGACGGGACGCAGTTCGATTCGTCGCGGGAACGAGGCCGGCCGTTGTCCTTCGTGGTCGGGGCCGGGCAGGTCATCCCCGGCTTCGACGAGGCGGTGCGCGGGATGCGGGTCGGGGAGACCGTCACCGTCCGGATTCCCCCCGAGGAGGCCTACGGGGAGCGGTCCGACGACTACGTGCTCGAGGTCCCGAAGGCACCCTCCCAGGACGACGTCGAGGTCGGGGATCGGGTGACCCTCTCGAACGGGCTGCCCGCGGTGATCCTCGAGGTTCGCGAGGACTCGGTCCTCGTCGACGCCAACCATCCCCTCGCCGGGGAGGCCCTCACCTTCGAGATCGAGCTCGTGTCGATCACCCGCGAGTGAGGGAGGCCTCGCTCTACGGGAGGAAGGACGGCCGCCCTCGCGACGCCGACCTCATGGCGGACGGCGTCGGCCGTCGGCACTCGGCTTCGAATCGATCGCGCCGGCTTCAGCTCCGCGGGGTCGGCATGGCCGCCATCGGCCCGCGGAGCATACAATCGGAGGATGTCGGGAAGGGCGGCCGGGAGCGAACCGGATCCGGTCGGGCCTGTCGTCTGGCGGCCGTTTGTGCCGCTGGCGATCGCTATGGGGGTCGCAGGAGCCGCAGGCCTCCTGCACCAGGTCTCGGGTCGCGTTGCTCTGTTCCCGGCGTTCCCGCTCTTCGTCGTCGCAGCTGCCCTGGCGGCTCGGTGGAGTGGTCGCGCTCGTTGGCTCCTGGCGGCGATCCCCACCGGCGGCGGGTCTCTCCTCATCGGTCCCTTGGTGGGGGCGCTCCTGGGCGAGCCGGGGAGCATCGGGGTCCTCGGGAGCCTGCTGGCGACGTCGGTACGGCCGCCCCGGGCAGCGGTCTATCCGCTGCGGGCGCTCCTTCCCGTCTTTGTGGGTCTCGTGGCCGCCTTCGCGGTGGTTCTGCCTTCGTCCGGTCTGGCCGGAAGTCGGGTGGCCAGGGACACCGCGTACGCTGCGCTCGGCATCCTCGCCGTGGGGTGCGTCTGGCTGGCGGATCGCATCGCGGTGAGCCGCGCCGTGGCCGGCCTGCGTCGATCTCGGACGGTGCTCCACTGGATCTTTCTCGGAGCTGGTATCGCGATCGCCGGTGCCGTGGTCGGGACGACGCTCGGGTTCGGTGTGGGCCTCGCCGCCTACATGGCCTACGCCCTGGCGGCTCGGGGCGCCGGGGCGGAGTCCCTCATCGTCGGAGAGAACGGGATCGCCGTGATCGGCCTGATGATCTATGCCGGGTTCTTCGGTACCTCGTCGGCTCTCGCCGTCCTTCCGCTGCTCCGGCGGGACCGGGATCGCCGGATCTCGGGGTCTGAGTCCGACGGAGGAGCCACGAGGCGACAGGAGATCCCCTGAGGTCGCCGACGATGGGATCGAGGGGGGGGGGGGAAATCCCTTCGGAGCGATGGGGGCGGAGACGACCGTTTCTATCCTCGTCGACGCCAACCATCCCCTCGCCGGGGAGGCCCTCACCTTCGAGATCGAGCTCGTGTCGATCACCCGCGAGTGAGCGACGCTCAGGTTCCCGAGTCCCCGGTCGAGAGGCGACGGAACTCGGGGTGACGCGCGAGCTCGGTCGCGGTCCCGACGGCCGCGACGGACCCGTCGACGAGGAGGACGATCCGGTCGGCGCGCTCGAGGACGGTCCTGCGGTTCGAGACGACGAGCGCGGTGTGGGTCGACCCCTCGGCGAACAACCGGTCCCACAGGGCGGCCTCCGTCTCGACGTCGAGGGCGCTCGAGAGGTCGTCGAAGACGAGGAGGTCCGGACGGCGGAGGAACATCCGGGCGGCCGCGGCCCGTTGGATCTGGCCGCCGGACAGCCGGACGCCGCGGGGACCGACCATCGTGTCGAGGCCGTCCGGCATGTCGGCGAGATCCGGCTCGAGGACCGCCGCGACGACGGCGTCGCGGAGCTCGTCGTCGGTGTACTGCGCTCCGAGGAGGAGGTTGTCCCGCAGGGTCATCGAGAACAAGCGGGGAACCTGGGGGGTGTAGGCGCTGCGGGGCGGGATCATGAAGGACGCCGGGTCGTCGATCCGCACGTCGTTCCACGTGATCGTCCCCCCATCGGC
>DRQR01000142.1 GCA_011371355.1 Actinomycetota bacterium | reverse complement strand
GGGTGGAGGGCCCGAAGCCCCTCTGGCGTCACCTGGGGCCGGACGCCCCGGGTCGGGTCCTCGAGGTGCCCGTCGACCGCGATCGGCCCATCGACGTCGACACGCCGGAGGACTACGAGGCGCTCGGCGAGGGCTGAGCGGCGCGGCACCACGCCAGGGCCCGCTTCGCGTGGTCGGCGAAGGCGAAGTCCGGGTCGAGGGCCCATCGGAGCGCGAGGCCGTCGAGGGCGCCGAGGAGCAACTCGGCGTCGGCGACCGCGTCGGCCCGTGGGGACTCCCGGTCGATGGCCGCGGCGAAGCGGTCCACCCGACGGCGATGGTGGCGGAGGAAGTGGGCGCGGGGCTCGTCGGCGTGGAGCCCCCCGTTGACGGCGACCTGGAGGTACACCCGGGCGAGTTCGGGCTGTTCGGCGAGGAAGCGGACGTAGGCCTCCACGAGCTCGTCGAGGGTCTCGCCGGCCCCGTCGTCCGGATGGGGATCCACGGCGGCGATCGCCTCTCCCACCACCCGGAGGATCGCGTCCTCCTTCGTGGGGAAGATGTTGTAGAAGCTGCCGGGCCGGATCCCGGCCCGATCACAGATCCCCTGGATCGTCGTCCCCTCGAGTCCCACCTCGCCGAGGAGCTCGCGGATGACCGCGACGATCCTCGCCTCCGTGCGCCTTCCCACCCGGTTCCGTGCCATCGAAGTCCTTGATCGAGCGCTCAAGAATTGGGTATATACTCAAGATGCTACATCGAGGACGCACGAGAGGACGCCGCCGATGACCCACTACCGCACGAACCTCCGCGATCTCGAGTTCAACCTCTTCGAGGTCGTCCGCATCCAGGACTACCTCGGTGAGCCTCCCTTCGAGTCCTTCGACGTCGACACCGCCAAGGACGCCCTCCGGGAGGTCGACCGGCTCGCCCGCGAGGAGTTCGCCGCGAGCTTCGTCGAGGCCGATCGCAACGAGCTCGAGCTCGTCGACGGCGAGGTGCACCTCCCCGACGGGGTGAAGGCGAGCCTCGACGCCCTCGTCGCCGGGGGATGGCATCTCCTCGGCGTCCCCACCGAACTCGGGGGCTTCGGTGCGCCCCAGGCCCTCCGCTGGGCGGCCACGGAGCTCCTCGTCGGGGCGAACCCGGCCGCCTTCCTCTACGTCTCCGGACCCCTCATGGCCGCGGTGATCGCCGAAGAGGGCACCCCCGAGCAGGCCGAGCGCTTCGCGAAGCCGATGATCGAACGCAACTGGGGCGCGACGATGGTCCTCACCGAACCCGACGCCGGCTCCGACGTCGGCGCGGCGAAGACGAAGGCGGTGCACGTCGAAGGGGACGTCTGGCACCTCGAAGGGGTGAAGCGCTTCATCACCTCGGCGGAGAACGACTACTTCGAGAACATCGTCCACCTCGTCCTCGCCCGCCCGGAAGGGGCGGGTCCGGGGACGAAGGGGCTGTCGATGTTCATCGTCCCCAAGTACCTCGTCGACGACGAGGGCAACCTCGGCGAGCGCAACGGCGTCGTCGCCACGAACGTCGAGAAGAAGATGGGGATCAAGGGCTCGGCGACCTGCGAGCTCACCCTCGGCCTCGACCGGCCCTGCGTCGGCTACCTCGTCGGCAACGTCCACGACGGGATCCGCCAGATGTTCAAGATCATCGAAGACGCCCGGATGCTCATCGGGGTGAAGTCGGCGGCCACCCTCTCGACGGGGTACCTCAACGCCCTCGAGTACGCCAAGGAGCGGATCCAGGGACCCGACATGACCCAGATGCGGGACAAGACCGCTCCGCGGGTGCCGATCATCCGGCATCCCGACGTCCGACGCATGCTCATGCTCCAGAAGTCGTACGCCGAGGGACTCCGGGCCCTCGTGTTCTACGCCGCCTGGCTCCTCGACCGCGCGGTGCTCGACCCCGACGACGACCACTGGGGACGCCTCAACGACCTCCTCCTGCCGATGGTGAAGGGCTACTCGTCGGAGAAGGGCTACGAGATGCTCGCCCTCTCCCTCCAGACCCTCGGGGGCAACGGGTACACCATGGACTACCCGATGGAGCAGTACCTCCGGGACGCGAAGATCGACACCATCTACGAGGGCACGACGGCCATCCAGGGCCTCGACCTCTTCTTCCGCAAGATCGTTCGCGACCAGGGCCGGACCCTCACCCGACTCGGCGAGGACATCCTCGAGACGGTCAAGGGGGGCGCCGAGGCCTTCGCCGCCGAGCGTAGGGCGCTCGGCGACGCCCTCGAGGACGTCCAGGCCACGGTGGGCACCCTCGTGGGGTACGCCATGGCCTCCCAGCAGGAGCCGTCCGAGATCTACAAGGTCGGGCTCCACACGAACCACCTCCTCTTCTCCCTCTCGGAGGTCGTCATCGCCTGGCTCCTCCTCCGCCACGCCGAGGTGGCCCTCGCGGCCCTCGACGGGGCCGACGAGGCCGACCGGGCCTTCTACGAGGGGAAGATCGCCTCGATGCGGTTCTTCGTCGACCAGGTCCTGCCCCAGGTGGCGCTCCGTCGACGCCTCGCCGAGGCCGAGGACGGCGCCCTCATGGAGCTCGAGGTCGACCGCTTCTGAGTCCGGACCGACCACCCGTGCGGAGGGGGGAGGGGACGGGCGCCGCCCGTCCCCTCCGTGCGGGCGCTCCACGGGGACGCCACCCCGTCGTCGACGACGGATCTGGGCCACGTCGTTGGTACCCTCCGCGTCCATGGTGGACCGGTGCTACGAACGGATCCTTCGACTTCGGGCGATCAGGACCTACCGGCCCGAACCCCTCGCCGACGAGGACCTCGTCGCCGTCCTCGAGGCCGCCCGATGGACCGGCTCGGCGAAGAACCGGCAGGACTGGGCCGTCGTCGTCGTCACCGACCCCGCGCAACGAGCGCGGCTCGCCGCCTGCGGGAACTTCACGGAGCCGATCCGCAACGCCCCGGTGACCCTCGCCCTCGTCCAGGAACCCGGCGGGTACGAGTTCGACGTCGGGCGGATGGCCCAGAACATCATGCTCGCCGCGGATGCCCTCGGGATCGCGTCCTGTCCCGTCACCCTCCATCACGACGACCGGGCCCACGAGGTGCTCGGGTTACCCGACGGCAGCCGGTGCCGATACGCCGTGGCCCTCGGCTACCCCGCCGAAGACGCCGCTCCGGCCCGGTGGGGAGGACGGAAGCCCCTCGTCGAGCTCGTCCATCACGACCGGTACGGGGTGCCGTGGCCGCCGGCGACGACGGCCTCGGACGGTCCGGCCCGGGGCTAGCCTGAGCCGACCGAGCGAAGGCGTGTGATGACGGGCGTCGGTCCGGTCGAGACCCGATTCTTCACCTTCGGCACCCCCGCCGAACCGGTCGTCCTGCGCTCGGGGGCGACCCTGCCGGAGGTGACCGTGGCCTACGAGACCTACGGCGAGCTCGACGCCGCGGCGTCGAACGCGGTCCTCGTCTTCCACGCCCTCACCGGCAGCCAGCACGCCGCCGGCTGGAACCACCAGGTGCCGGGACTCGCCGTGGAGTGGACCGACGAGTGCCGACGCGGCTGGTGGGACGGGTTCATCGGGCCGGGCAAGGCGATCGACACCGACCGGTTCTTCGTCGTCGCCGCCAACTACCTCGGCGGCTGCTACGGGACCACCGGGCCGTCGTCGATCGATCCGACCAAGGGCGTCCCCTACGGGTCGCGTTTCCCCTCGGTGACCTTCGCCGACATCGTCGACGTGCAGATGCGGCTGCTCGACCATCTCGGCATCGAGCGCCTCCACGCCGCCGTCGGGGCCTCCACCGGCGGCATGCTCGTGCTCTCCCTCGCCACCCGGTATCCCGATCGGGTCGGGATCGTCGTGCCGATCGCCTCCGGGCACCGGACCACCGCCCTCCAGCAACTCCACAACTTCGAGCAGATCGTCGCCATCGAGAGCGACCCGGCCTTCGCCGGCGGCGACTACTACCCGGGGCCCGGACCCGTCGCCGGTCTCCGCCTCGCCCGCATGATCGGCCACAAGACCTTCGTCTCCCTCCGGGCGATGGAAGACCGGGCCCGGAACGAAGTGGTGCGTCCGGGGGAGGGCCCGGGCACCTACGGCGTCCGGACCCCCCTCGAGTCCTACATGTGGCATCAGGGCGAGCGGTTCGTCCGACGGTTCGACGCGAACAGCTACGTTCGCATCATGGAGGCGTGGCAGACCTACGACCTCGTCGCCGACGCCGGGGCCACCGATGCCGTCGAGGTCTTCGCCCGCTGCCGCGAGCAGCGGTTCATGATCTTCTCGATCGACAGCGACGTCTGCTACTACCCCGAGGAGCAGGAGGAGCTCGCCGGACTCCTCAAGGCCGCCGGGGTCCGGCACCGCCGGATCACCGTCCACTCGGAGAAGGGTCACGATTCCTTCCTCCTCGAACCCGCGCTCTACGCACCCCACCTCGTCGACACCCTCACCCGGCCCTGGCACGACTGATGGCGCCGATCGGGGTCTTCGACTCTGGGATCGGCGGACTCTCGGTCGTCGTCGAGCTCCTGCGACTCCGGCCCGGCACCGCGGTGCGGTACGTCGCCGACCAGGCCCACGCCCCCTACGGGGAACGCGACCTCGAGACGGTTCGGGCCCGTGCCGAGGCCATCGCCGAGAGCCTCCTCGACCGCGGCGCCACCACGATCGTGGTCGCCTGCCATTCCGCGTCGGCGGCCGCCCTCGATCACCTCCGGGAGCGCCTCGACGTCCCGGTGGTCGGCATGGAACCCGCCGTGAAACCCGCCGCGGCCGAGACCCGGTCGGGGATCGTCGGCGTCCTCGCCACCGACGCCACCTTGGAGGCCCATCGGTTCGCCGCGGTCGTCGACCGCCATGCCCGGGACGTCGCCGTGGTCGCGCGGTCCTGTCCGGGCCTCGCCGCGGCGATCGAACGGGGCGACGGACTCGCCGTCGAGCGGCTCGGCGGTGGCTACGTGGCCGACCTCACCGCCCGGGGGGTCGATACGATCGTGCTGGGGTGCACCCACTACGGGCTCGTCGCCGACCGGCTCGCCCGCTACGCCGGTCCGGGAGTACGCCTCGTCGATCCGGCGCCGGCCGTCGCCCGCCGGACCCTCGAGGTGGCCCCGACCGTCGACGACGGTCCCCTCGTCGTCACGACGACGGGAGACCCGCGGCGGCTGCGGCGTCGACTCGGCGCGCTCGCCGAGCGGCATCCCGTGCTGGCCGACGCGGAGATCGAACGGGAGGTGGGAACGTGAGGATCGGAGGAACGGACCTGGGAGTCGTCGAGGGAGACATCACCACCCAGGAGGTCGACGCGGTCGTGAACGCCGCGAACGAGCGTCTCGCCCACGGTGGGGGCGTCGCCCTCGCCATCGCCCGGGCCGCGGGACCCGAACTCGTCGAGGCCTCCCGGCGCTGGGTCGCCGAGCACGGCCCGGTACGCCCCGGCCGGGCCGCGGTGACGCCCGCCGGGGCGATGCCGGCGAGGATCGTCGTCCACGTCGTCGGCCCGGTCTACTCCGGGGCGGCGGAGGACCCGGAGCGTCTCGAGGCGGCGGTCCGGGCCGCCCTCGAGGCGGCCGCCGCCCACGACGCCCGCTCCGTGGCGCTCCCGGCGATCTCGGCGGGCATCTACGGTTATCCCCTCGCCGAGGCCGCCCGGGTGATCGTCGACTCGGCGGCCCGCTGGGTGAGGGAGCACCCCGACACCCTCGACGAGATCCGGTTCGTGGGCTACGACGCCGCCGCGGCCGCAGCCTTCGCCGCCGCCCTCGGGAGCCTCGAGGAGGCGGCGGATCCCGATCGGTAACCTTCGGGCCGTGAAGCCGACCGTCGCCATCCTCGGAGCCGGATCGATGGGCACGATCCTCGCCAAGGGCCTGCTTCGGGCGGGGTGGTCGCCGTCGGACCTCGTGCTCGCCGCCCGCAGGCCCGAGGGCGCCGCGGCGGCCGAGCAGGACACCGGGATCCGCACCCTCCTCGACCCGGCCGAGGCCGCCGCCGGCCGGGACGTGGTCGTCGTCGCCGTCAAGCCGAAGGACGTCCCGGGCCTCGTCGCCCAACTCGACGGCGTGCTCGACGGGGAGCAGGTCCTCGTCTCCCTCGCCGCGGGGGTGCCCCTCGCCGTCTACGAGGCGGCCTTCCCCGGCGTCCCGGTGGTCCGGGCGATGCCGAACACCCCGGCGGCCGTAGACGAGGCGATGACGGCCTACTGCGCGTCGCCCGGCACCGCGACCGACGCCCTCGAGCGGGCCGCCGCGGTCCTCGGAGCGGTCGGCGAGACGATCCATCTCTCCGAGGACCTCCTCGATGCGGTCACCGCGGTGTCGGGCACGGGTCCCGCCTACGTCTTCCTCCTCGCCGAGGCGATGACCGAAGCGGCGATCCGGGAGGGCCTGCCCCATCACGCTGCCGAGGTCCTCGTCCACCAGACGATCCGCGGCGCGGGCCGGCTCCTCTCCGAGTCGGGGAAGTCGGCGTTCCGGCTCCGGGGAGAGGTGACCTCGCCGGGTGGGACGACCGCCGCCGCGATGCACGTCCTCGAAGAAGGAGGCTTCCGTGCCCTCATGGAGGACGCCATCCGGGCCGCGGCCGCCCGTGCTCGGGAGCTCGGCGAGGAGAGCGGCGGTCGCCGATGAGCGACCTCTTCCGCAGGGCGGTCCTCACCGTCACCCACCGAGGTCCCGTGCGGCGGCTCATCACGGGGACCGCCGCGGGGAGGCGACTGTCCCACCGGTTCGTCGCCGGGGACGATCTCGCCGACGCCGAGACCGTCGCCCGACGGCTCAACGCCGAGGGGTTTCGGGTCTCCCTCGACCATCTCGGAGAGCACGTCGCCGATCGGAAGGAGGCCCTCCGGGCCCGGGACGACTACCTCGCCTGCCTTGAACGGATCGCCGCCGCCGGGCTCGACGCGAACATCTCCGTGAAGCTCACCCACCTCGGTCTCGACTTCGATCGGGCGTTCGCGGCCGACGCCCTCGTCGAGCTCGCCGCGAAGGCGAAGGAGGTGGGGACGACGGTCACCGTCGACATGGAGGAGAGCCGGTACACCGAGGCGACCATCGAGCTCTACGCCGGCGCCCAGGCCGAGCTGGGGAACCTCGGGATCGCGCTCCAGGCCTATCTCCACCGGACCGCCGACGACCTCGTCCGGCTCCTGCCCCTCGGCGGCCACATCCGCCTCTGCAAGGGCGCCTACGCCGAACCGCCGGAGGTCGCCTTTCAACGGAGGGAGGACGTCGACGCGAACTTCGACCATCTCCTCCGCATCCTCATGGCCGCGCCCGACGTCGTCCCGGCGATCGCGACCCACGACGACGCCCGGATCCGCCTCGCGCTGCGCCTCGCCGCCGATCGGGTCGGTCCCTGGGAGTTCCAGATGCTCTACGGGGTCCGCCGCGACCTCCAGCGGCGGCTCGTCGCCGAGGGTCACGCCCTGCGGGTCTACGTCCCCTACGGATCGGCCTGGTATCCCTACCTCACCCGGCGCCTCGCCGAACGACCGGCGAACCTGCTCTTCTTCGGTCGAGCGGTCGTCGGTCGATGATCTAGCCTGGCCCGATGCGAAGGATCTCCCTCGTCGTCGCCCTACTCGGCCTCCTGCTCCTCGGCGCGGTGGCGCCCGCCGACGTCGTCGACGAGCTCGTCGACCGTGGCTTCTACGTCGAGGCCGGCGCCGACGTCGACGAGGGCGTCGTCGCCGACGCCGTCGCCGAGGCCCGGTTCGCCGGCGGGCGGCTCCACGTCGTCGTCCTCTCCAGCGAGCCTGCCGGCGGGGCGACGGTCTTCGCGGACGCCGTCCTCGATCGGCTCGGTGCCGGGACCGTGTTCGTCGTCGCTCCCGAGACCGTCGGCTGGGCCTCCCAGGACGATCTGTGGACCCGGGAGCAGCTCGACCGGGCCCTCGACGCGGCCCTCCGCGGGAGCAGCGATCGTGAGGTCGTCGAAGGATTCGTCGCCGCGCTCACCGGCCGCACGGTCGGGGAGGCCGAGCCGGTGCGGGGCGGCGGTGGGGGGACCCTCCTCGTGCTCTTCCTCGTGGTGGTCGGCGTCGTCGGACTCCTCGTCTGGCGGTCCCGGGCGGCGCGGCGCCGGGCCGCGGCCGCTCGGCTCGCCGAGATCAAGCAGGACATCGCCGAGCGGGTCGCGGCGGTGTCGAACGACATCGTGGAGCTCGATCCCGAGATCGCCGTGGCCGACCACCCCGAGGCGCGGCGCCATTTCGAGG
>DRQR01000141.1 GCA_011371355.1 Actinomycetota bacterium | reverse complement strand
GGTCATGGACATCCTCGAACGGAAGGGCATCGTCGGTCCCTCCCTCGGCTCGAAGGCCCGGGAGGTGCTCCTCACCGAGGAGGAGCTCCCCCAGGTGCTCGGCTGAGCCGGATCGCCGGGGGTACCATCGGCCGAGGAGGCCGGCGGGGGAGGTCTCGGATCGGTGCCGTGGAACCACTGATGTCCCACCGGACCGCGGCGGCGCTGCTGTGCGGTGTCGTGGTGGCGGGGTGCGCGACGGTGCCTCCGGTGGTGTCGTCGTCGACGCTGCCGGAGGGGCTTCCTCCGTTCCAGCGGGAGATCCTCGCCGATGGGGTGGTGACCTTCGCCGAGTACGAGCGGGCGGTGTTCCGGACCGTCCAGTGCATCCGTGAGCTCGGCTACCACGTCGACGGTCCGGTGTTGGGGGCGAGGGGTTTGTTCTACGAGTACTGGGTGACGGTGGGGCCCGAGGGGTCGGAGGCGACGAGCGAGGCGCAGGATCGATGCGACGCGGAGTACCTGGCCTGGGTCGATTTCGCCTGGGCGAAGGAGAACGAGCTGACCGGGGCCGAGTTGGAGGCGGAGCTCGAGCGGTTGGGGACCTGTCTGAGGGAGGCGGGGGTGGAGGTCCCCGCCGAGGCCACCGTTGACGACTTCATCGAGCTCGTCGACGGTGTCGACGACGAGGCCTTCTGGTGTTACCTGGAGTCGCCGCTGTTCACGCGGTGAGGGAGGGATCGGAGGAAGCCGGGAGGAGTGTCCACTGCGGAAGGGGGCCTTCCACAGGGGGCGGATACACCTCGGATGTGATCGTCCTGGGACCGGTTTCTGTCGGTGCGGGTCGGTATATTCTCGGCCATGGGGACGATAGCGGCGGAAGTATGGGCAAAGGCCCTTCCTGACGCGACCAGCTTCCATCCGCTGTTCTGTCATGCTCTGGACACCGGCGCGGTCGCGCGGGAGCTGGCCGTCCGGTTTTTCCCCGACCGGATGCTGGGCTCCTTCGCTGAGGCGTGGCGGTGCGATCTCGGTGATGTGCCCGACGCGTTGGCGCTCTGCGCATCGCTGCATGACCTCGGAAAGGCGGGGCCGGTCTTCCAGTCGCGGATTCCTCGACTGGTACCGCCACTTCGTGCTGCCGGCTTCGATTTCCCGCCGGAGTCGATGGCGGCAGACGCCAACACTCGGTTCCCTCACGGGGTCGTTGGGTGGTTCGCGCTTCGAGATCATCTCCGTGCCTCGACGAGCAAGTCCTGCTCCGCGGCGATCGCCGATTTGTGCGACGCCATCGCAGGCCATCACGGTCACTACGGGCCGCCCGACGGCGACGCCGCAAGCCCGACCATTCAAGGAGGTGAGCGCTGGCAGCAGTATCGAAGCAGGCTCGTAGATCTGCTGCGAGCGACCTTCGACGTGTCCCGGGTCGATCTTGGTGCCGGAGTGCTGCCCCCCGCGGAGCTCGTCGGCCTCGCCGCGTTTGTGACCGTGGCGGACTGGATCGCGTCGAACGAGGAATGGTTCCCGTACCGACCCGACGCCGACCCCGGCATCTACGCAGCGGAGACGCGCCGCGTCGCGGCCGACGTGCTGGACAAGGAGTTGCATTGGCGACGATGGGAACCCCGGACGACCGAGTTCCGAGAGCTGTTCGGCTTCGCGCCGAACAGTACGCAGCGGGCCACGATGGCCGCCCTTTCAAGCGGCTCGACGCCGACGTTGGCGATCATCGAGGCACCCACGGGATCGGGGAAGACCGAAGCGGGTTTGTGGCTCGTGGCAGCCAACGCCGCCAGCGGCGGGTCGAGCGGCTCCTACTTCGCGTTGCCGACCCAGGCTGCGTCGAGCGCAATGCTGGGCCGTATCGAGCGCTTCCTCGCCGAAGCGTCGGGCGAGCCTGTGCAACTCCAGCTCCTCCACGGCCTCTCCGCGTTCGACGAACGGCTCGAATGTCTCCTCGACCCCCGTCCCGTCCACGTCGTTGACGACGCCCGAGGTAACGGGGAGGACACGGGGATGCAGCGGGTCGTCGCCGACCGGTGGTTCACTGCTCGGCGCCGGGGGTTGCTCTCGACCTTCGGGGTCGGTACCGTCGATCAGGCGCTGCTGGCGGCGCTGCCTCACCGGTTCTTCTTGCTGCGCCTCGCCGGTCTGGAAACCAAGACGCTGATCGTCGACGAGGTGCACGCTTACGACACGTACATGTCGCGGCTGCTCGATCGGCTGCTGGAGTGGCTCGCGGCCGCGGGGGCATCCGTGGTGCTGTTGTCGGCAACGCTGCCCGAACGACGCCGTCGTGAGCTCGTCGCCGCATACCGGACTGGCCGTGGCGTAGACACAGCGGCGGAGAAGGACGAGGACGTCCCCTACCCGCGGGTGACGGTGAGTGGTGAACGCACCGCCGCCCACCCGATCGAGTGGGATACCGAGCGGACCTTCGCCGTCGATTGGTGCCTCCCCGACGTGGTCGTCGACCGAGCCATCGAACTCGCGGAGGCCGGTGGCTGCGTGGCGGTGCTGCGCAACACCGTCGCCGACGCACAACGCACCTACCAGGCGTTGCTGACTCGGCTGCCCCATGACGAGGTGACGCTGCTGCATTCCCGGTTCCCCGCGCGGGAACGCCGCCGGCGGGAACGCCGCCTCACCGAAGCGTTGGGGCATCCTCGTGTCGCCAGGCAGCGACCGGAACGGCTCGTGGTGGTCGCCACCCAGGTCATCGAACAGTCCATCGACGTCGATTTCGACGCCATGGTCACCGATCTGGCCCCGGTCGACTTGATCATCCAGCGCGCCGGGCGGGTGCATCGCCACCGGCGCGATCGGCGTCCGCCACATCTCGAACGGCCCTCTCTCGTTGTTGCTTCTCCGAGTGGTCGCGATCTTCGGCCCGCCGAATGGATCTACGACCGTTGGGTGCTGCTGCGAAGCCGCCACGTCCTCCGCCGGCACGGCTCTCGCCTCGCCCTCCCTGCCGACACCGAGGCGTTGATCGGGTTCGTCTACGACGACGACACGGTGGCGTCGAGCCTCGACGGCGACGACCGGAACGACTGGATCGAAGCCCGCGAGACATACCGGGCGAAGATGACGGTCGAGTTGCAGGAAGCCAAGATGCGGTGGGTTCGGCCCCCGACCGTAGAGATGACGCTCCGGGAGATCACCGAACAGGGCACGGCCCTCGAAGAAGCCGCCGCGTTGGAGGTCCTCACCCGCCTCGGGCTCCCTTCGATCGAGGTGGTCCCGGTGTTTGCCACAGGAGAGGGGCCGCGGTTGGGTTCCCCGACTGGGGCCTGCTTCGACCCGGCGGCACTGGCGGCTACCCGCGACGGGATCATGGCAGTCCTCGGCGCGTCGATCCGGGTATCGACCCCGACCGCGTACCGGGCCTTGGTAACGCAGCCGACGCCGGAGGAATGGAAGAGGTCGGGGTGGCTGTCCGACCGTCGCATCGTCGCCTTTCGTCCTGTGGACGGGACATGGGCGGCCGACGTAGACGGGCTCCGATTCGAGTACGACCCCGATCCGGCACGGTCTTTGGGTCTGGTCATCGGAGAGCTCTCGTGACTGCTTCGTTTGACGTACGGTTCGAGCCGTGGATCCCGGTACGGGACAGTGACGGGGTCCTCCGCAAAGTCGGCCTTCGTGACGCCTTGGTGCAGGCACCGACCATCGCCGCTCTCGCCGTTTCCGACCCCATCGACGAGCCGGCGCTGCTGCGGCTCCTCCTGGCGATGGTGCATCACATCATCGACGGGCCTCGCACCGAGCGCGACTGGGTGGCGCTGTGGGAGCAGGGTTCGCTCGACGCGGAGCTGGTCGACCACTACCTCGACGACCGTAGCGATGGACGGTTCGATTTGTTCGACGACGTTCATCCGTTCCTCCAAGCGCCCGTCGAGGGGGCAGTGAGACCTGCTGTCGAGATCCACAAGCGGTTCGTCTCGGGCACCGCCGAGCTGTTCTTCGAGCACACGGACACCTATCGCGACGTCGACGCCGTCGCGTTTCCGGCCGACGAGATGGCCCTCTACCTCGTCACCGCCCACGCGTACCAGACGATCTATCGCGGAGTGCAACCTGGAACCCTGCTCAAGGGCATGGTTCTCTTCAATGTGGGAGCGAACCTCTTCGAAACCCTTCTGCTGAACCTCGTTCGGTACGATCCCGCAGGGGAGTTCCCCATGCCCGGCAGTGACGACCGTCCCGCCTGGGACCGGGAGGCGCCCGTCGCCGGCCGGGTCCGTCCCCCAGAGGGGTACCTCGACTACCTCACCTGGCAGCCCCGGCGGGTCCAGCTCATCCCTGCGCAGGTGGACGGCCGAATCGTTGTGTCCCGCATCCGTGTCGAACGTGGAGAACAGTTCGACGATGCCTTCAAGGCGCGCTACCCGAGGTGGGATCCGATGCTCCCAGCCGAGGTCGATGACGACGGCAACGCCAAGAAGATCTGGCTGCCCTTCGAACGGGTCGCCTGGCGTGAGACCCGGCGCCTGCTGTCGCCGGCCACGCAGCTGCACGCGAAGACCCGGTATGTCCGGCCGGGAGTAGTGGACCATCGAGAAGCTCTGGCCTTGCGTTACGACATTCCACTTCCGCGGGATCTCCTCGCCGTGAGCACGGGGACCCCCCAGAACCCCGGGTCGCTCTACTGGTGGCGGAAGGACACCATCCCGGTGCCGCCCCAGATCCTCGGGCATCCTCAGAGGTCCACCACCGTCCGTGTGGCCCTGGAGCGGACCGAGGACGCCTACCGGACGCTGGTCCGCAACCTGGGTCAGGTCCTCGACACCCTCGCCGTGGACGGTGGCCGCCAACGGATTCGAGCCGACGCCGAGGCGACGTTCCGCAGCTACCTCCTCGACTTCTGGGATCGGCTCGGGAGCCGGTTCGAGGGGCTCCTTGACGGCGTCATCGCCGACGATCCCGATGCCGCCGACCGCTGGCTCGAGGAGCTGCAGACCGTCACCATGGACGTCTACGACGCCGCAACCCGACCCTATCTGACGGCGGCCATCGCCCTCGAGGACGTGTTCCGGCACCGCCGCTTCCTCGCTGCACATTTCCGCCGACCCGACAGGAGGGGCTCATGACCGATCCCAACGTCGTCGATCTGCTCGACGAGCTCATCCGCAGCGGCGATCGGGCCGCGCTCTCCCATCTCCGCCACGCCGCCGACCCAGACCACCCCGACTATCCGGTGGCGCTGCGATGGCTCGCCCCCTACGCCAAGACCCAGTGGCAGGAACACCACGCCCGCGTTACCGCCGAGTTGTTCGCCCTGTGGCACCGCGGCAACGACCCGACCACGACGTCGGGCAGCTTCGCCGTGTCGCTACGGCGCCTCGCCGCCGTAACGGGCTCGGACGCCGTCGAACGCCGTTTCGTCCGGATCTTGCGTTCCCACGAAGAGGACCTCCCCACCCATCTCCGGTCTCTCGTCGGCCAGCTCCGGAGCCACGGCATCGGGATCGACTGGCGAAGGCTGCATCGGGACCTTTCCCAGTGGGGTCGCCCGGGCAGGCACGTCCAGCTGAGCTGGGCCCGAGACTTCTACACCCGCGACGAAACCACCGACAACGAGGAGGTGCCTGCATGATCATCGAGCTGCATGTCATCCAGAACCTGCCCCCATCCAACGTCAACCGTGGGGAAGACGGCTCCCCCAAGGACGCCACCTTCGGCGGGGTTCGACGGTCCCGGGTGTCCTCCCAAGCCCAGAAGCGGGCCGTCCGAAGCGCCATGGCTGAGCTCCTCGGCGACCCGTCTCTGTTCGGGCTCCGCTCCCGCCGCCATGTTCGTCGCCTCGCCGAAGTCCTCGGTGAACGCAACCCGGAGTGGACCGGCGAGCAGACCGCCCTCCTCGCCAAGACCATCGTCGCTCCCCTCGCCGGAAGCGGCGACGATGGCGTCACCGAGGTGCAGCTGTTCCTCTCTCTCGCCGAGCTTGAGCGCCTCGCCGACCTGGCTGCCGAAGCCGCCGACGAAATCCTGTCCGCCAAGAAACCCGACCCTGACAAGATCGTCGTCGACGACCGGAAGCTCTCCGACGTGGTCACCAAGGCGCTGGCGGACCCCGCCGCGGTCGATATCGCCCTCTTCGGCAGGATGCTCGCCAATCGACCCGAGCGGAACATCGACGGCGCCGTCGCTGTCGCCCACGCCATCGCCACTCACCGCACGGAGTTCGAGTTCGACTTCTTCACCTCCGTCGACGACCTCGCCGAACCAGGTGAACCGGGAGCGTCGATGATGGACATCACCGGGTTCGTTGCCCCCTGCCTGTACCGGTACAGCGTCGTCGACGTCGATGCCTACCGAACCATCGCCGCCGGCGTCGACCCCGACCTGCTCGATGCCGCGCTGGCCGCGTATCTGGAGACGTTCCCCACCACGCTGCCCAGCGGCAAGCAGCGCTCCTACGCGGCGTACGTGCCGCCCGCGTTCGTCCTCGGGGTGGTGCGACCGGCCGGAGCGATCAGCCTCGCCAACGCCTTCGCCACCCCGGTCAACCCGCGCGGGAACCTCGTCGGGAACTCCATCGGCGCGCTCGTCGGGCACTGGGCGACCATCGACTCGACGTTCCACACCGACCGGAACCGGCCCATTGCCGTCCATGTGCTGAGCGCCGCCGGCTCGGACATCCCTCCACCCCTCGATGCCGCTGTGTTCAACGGACCCATCGACCGGTTCGCCCAGACGCTCGTCGACGCTGCCACGCCATGACCTCCACGTTGACGTTCCGCATCGACGCTCCCCTTCAGTCGTGGGGCCTGAGCGGCCGGTTCTCCCACAAGGACACCGCCCGCGAGCCCACCAAGTCGGGGATCGTCGGGCTCATCGCCAACGCGATGGGGCGGGACCGGTCCGACCCGATCGGCGACCTGGCAAGCGTTGCCGTCTCCGTGCGGGTCGAATCCGAACCCCGTACCGTCGACGACTACCGGACCGTCGGCTCCGGCAACGCCGACGCGTTGTTGCGCCTCCATGGACACGACCCCGACGACGGCTACTTCGCTCCCGCCGCCGGTGAACGGGGGGCCCGGAAGAAGACCCCGATCGTCATCCACGCTCACCACCTGATCGACGGCGCCTACCTGGTCGCCCTGCACGGCGAACCTGAGCTCCTCCACCGCATCGCCACCGCCCTCGACGCCCCCCGGCGACCCGTCTACCTGGGAAGGCGCGGGTTCTTCCCCGTCGCACCGTTCGAACCCGCCATCGTGCCCCACAGCGCCGCCGCCACCCTCCGCAGCACACCTTGGCGACCTCCGGCTTGGTGGCCCGAGGATCGTGATCCACCCGCCAAGCTCCGGCTCGTCGAACCCGCCGAACCCCACGAGGCCACCGCCATCCGCTACGACGAGCCGGTGTCGTTCGCGCCGCGCCGGTTCGCGCCCCGCTTCGTCAAGCTCACCTGGATCGAACGCCCATGACCATCCCGGACCAGCTCCACCTCACCCTCCTCCATCTCGATCCTCGCCGCGCCCGCGACCCCTACGACGTGCACCGCATCATCAACACTGCGTTCCCCGCGACCGACCAGCACGACCCCGCCTTCCGTGCCCGCCACGGCATCCTGTGGGCCGAACAACCCGGCCGCCGAGACGCCGTCACCGTTGTCGTGCAATCCATCACCGCACCCGAATGGCCTGACCGGTCCGCCGACTACATCGTCCCGCCCCAGACCCGCATCGTGCCTGCCCACCTCCCCGGGATCACCGAAGGTGCACCGCTGCGGTTCCTCCTCTACACCAGCCCCCAACGATCCGTCCCTGCCGCCGCCCAGATTCCCGGGCAACGACGCCCCCGAGGTCGCAAGGAGCCGCTCCTCACTGACACCGAGAGGCGAGCCTGGCTCCATCGACAAGGCGAGCGTCACGGTTTCTCCATCGACGACACCGCCCTGCAGATCGTCGACCATGGAACGCTGCGCTCCCGGCGCAAACCCATCGCCTGGCGAACAGTCCTGTTCCGAGGGATCCTCACCCCTACCGACCTCGACCGGTTCACCCGAGCCCGCCTCGACGGGATCGGACCCGGAAAAGCCTGGGGTCTTGGTCTCCTCCGGCTCGCATGACGCAACCTCAGCCACGCATCGCCGCCCGCCATCCCCTCCTGTACGTCGAACGATGCGCCATCCGCCGCGACGACTCGGGCATCGTCGCCCACCACGAGGACGGTGACGAGTTACTCCCAGTCGGACGGGTCATCGCCCTTCTCATCGGACCCGGTGTCACCGTCTCTCGGGAAGCCATCAGCCACATCACCGCCTCCGGATGCGCCGTCGCATTCACCCAACGGCACGGGCACCGGCTCCTCGCCGTCGCCAACCCGGGCGACCGCTCCTCGGCGAATCTCCTCCAGCAGGCCCGGCTGTGGGCCAGTCCGCGTAGCCGCATGGCTGTAGCTCGACGGATGTTCCGACTGCGGTTCGGTGACGATGTTCCCCCGAATGCCAACATGCGAAGGCTCCGAGGGCTCGAGGGCGGAAGAGTGAAGGCGGCCTACCGTGAACACGCCCGACGCACAGGGGTAACTTGGAAAGGACGAGTGTACGGACCCGAGGCCGAACCAGATACCGTGAACTTGGTCCTGTCTACCTTGAACGCAGCCCTCTACGCCGTCACCCATGCGGTCGTCCTCGGTCTCGGACTCTCCCCGGCCATCGGCTTCATCCACACGGGCAACCACCTTTCGTTCGTCCACGACGTCGCCGATCTCTACAAGACCGACATCACCATCCCAGCGGCGTTCGACCTAGCAGCAGAGGAGCCTGAGAGCCCCCGACGCCTGGCGCGGGAGCGCGCAGGTGAGTTGTTCGACGGGCTCCCCGGGCGGATGGTCAAGGACGTGCTCGAGATTCTGGAACTCCATGGCGTGGGCGCGATTCCCACCGGCCTGTGGGATCCGGCTGAAGGCGTCGTTCCTGCTGGGACCAACTACGGCCAGGATGATCCTAGGGACGAGCCCGAACGATGATCGTCGTCTGTCTTCACAACGCACCACCGCGACTGCGGGGCTCTCTCACCCGCTGGCTGGTTCAGATCGCGGAGTCCACATACGTCGGGCAACTCTCGGCCAGGGAGCAGGAGCGCCTTCACAACCACGTCGCGGAGAACCTCGACGCGGGTGCCGCCCTCTTCCTCACTCACCGCGAGGGACACCTCTCCAGTCGGACGATCGGCCCGTACCCCTATGCTCCTATCATCCGCAGCGGAATGCTCGTCAGCCGCAAACGACGCCGCAAAACCCCTGGTCAGGAAGCATCCGCCCCGCACGCGCGGGGATGAACCCATGAACTGGCACGGTTCGAGGTCGGCACCTGCGATCCGCCCCGCACGCGCGGGGATGAACCCATCAGGGCCTACCACGTCCGCCTCGCCGGCGGCATCCGCCCCGCACGCGCGGGGATGAACCGCGGTGATTCGCCGCGTCCCGTCCGGGGTTTCGATCCGCCCCGCACGCGCGGGATGAACCCGTCGAGGTGTCCGAGAGGTCGCCGCCGTGAAGCATCCGCCCCGCACGCGCGGGGATGAACCGAAGGCGACGGCGACGCCGAAGGGTGAGAAGCGATCCGCCCCGCACGCGCGGGGATGAACCCCTCGCCCCCTCC
>DRQR01000140.1 GCA_011371355.1 Actinomycetota bacterium | reverse complement strand
GTGGGCGGCGCGCCGAAGGCATCGAGCCACAGGTAGGCGGCCTGGTAGGCCTCTTCGAGGCTGAGGATCTCCTCCCGCATCGGGGGGCATCCTACGCCGTCGAGACGGCGCGGCCGGGAACGGAGTGCTCCCAGTCGGCGAGGAGCGCACGCACCGCGGCGACGAACGCGATGGGTTGGTCGAGGATGAGATGGTGGTGGGCGTGGGGGATCGACACCACCGGGGCGCTGCGCCCCAGCAGCTCGTACATGTAGGCGGCGACGTCTGGTGGGACCACGACGCTGAGGTCGCCGCGGAGGAGCGCGACGCGGGTCTCGGCGGAGGCGAGTTGCTCCCGGAGGGCGACGAGGGTCTGATCGAACACGTGCGGATCGAACTTCCAGGTCCATCCCTCGGGGGTCGCTCTCAAGGATCGGCGCGCGATGTAGTCGAGGATGTAGGGATGCTCGCAGGGTTGGGGCGGGACGAGCCGGAAGTGGGCGAGGGCCGACTCGAGGTCCGGATACACCCCGGGAGTCCGAAACGTACGGCCGCGGGCACCGGCCTCCGACTCGGGGGCGGGGCGACGCACCGGGGCGTCGACGATGATCGCTCCGGCGAGGTCGTCGCCGTGGGACGAGGCCGCCTGGATCGTCACCATGCCGCCGAGGGAGTGGCCGACGACCACCGGCGGACCGGGGAACCCGGCGTCGCCGGCCACCGCGAGGACCTCCCGCGCCCACGTCGTGTGGGAGTACTCGGCACGACGACCGGAGTCCCCGTGTCCCGACAGATCGAGGGCGACCGCGTGCCACTCGTTCGTGAACATCGGGGCGAGGAACGACCACCAGTGGGCGTGGGCGGCTCCCCCGTGGACGAACACGATCCCCGGGTTGCCGGAGGTGCCCCAGTCGAGGTAGTGGATCGGCGTGCCGTCGACCTCGACGACCCGTTCGACGTAGGGATGCTCGATCGCCTCCTCGAACCATGCGGGCGGCTCGTGGAGCGTGTCAGCCACCGGCGACCTCCTCGGGGAGGGTGAACCAGCGGAGGTGTTCGAAGTCGGCCGACCGCGGGGGCGCCGGCGGCGCCGAGGCGGCCGGTGCGTCGGCGAGGATCCGCCGGGCTTCGGCGAGGTAGTCCGAGAGCGCCGAGTCCGGGTCGCGGCGTGGGCGGTGCTCGTAGCGCATCGTGCCGTCTCGATAGTCGATGTCGTGGAGGCTGAGTGGGGGCTCGAGGCGGCCGTCGACGTGCTCCCAGCGGGCGGAGGCGACGTCGAACCGGTAGCGGGGCAGGAGCCGCCAGCCGTCGGAGGCGACCATCTCCACGGCGGTGAGGAGATACTCGAACACCGCCTCGGAGATGAAGTAGTTGAAGTTCACCCGCACCCAGCCGGGTTTGATGAGTTCGCAGCCTCGGGAGATCTCCCGCTCGAACTCGTGGCTCGTCTCGAGGTCGATCCCCAAGAGCCGGTGCCCGTAGGGACCGGCGCAGGAGCAGCCGCCGCGGGCCTGGATGCCGAAGAGGTCGTTGAGGAGGGCGACGACGAAGTTGTGGTGGAGGTAGCGTTCGCCGTGGCGGACGACGAACGAGACGATCGAGAGGCGCTCCGCGTCGGGATTCCCGAGGATCTCGAGGTTCGGATGCCGCTCCCAGCGGGCGATCGCCCGGCGGACGAACCCCTCCTCGAGGCGTCGGATCCTCGTCGCACCGACCGCTTCCTTGAGCTGGAAGACGAGCCCGGCTCGGATCGATTCGACGATCGCCGGGGTGCCGCCCTCCTCGCGATGCTCGACGTCGTCGACGTAGCGATGCTCGAACGGGTTCACGTAGGTCACCGTGCCGCCGCCGGGCACCGTCGGCACCCGATTCGTGAAGAGATCCCGACGGGCCACGAGGAGCCCGGGGGTGCCCGGACCGCCGATGAGCTTGTGGGGGGAGATGAACACCGCATCCTTCGCCGCCTCGGGACGGTCGGGTCGGGCCACGTCGATCGCCACGTACGGGGCCGCGGCGGCGTAGTCCCAGAAGGCGAGGGCCCCGTGGGCGTGGAGGAGCTCGGTGACCGCGTCGGTGTCGGTGAGGATCCCGGTGACGTTCGAGGCCGCCGAGAAGCTCCCGATGCGAAGCGGTCGGTGGGCGTGGCGGGCGAGCTCCTCGGCGAGATGGTCGAGGTCGATGTGTCCGTCGGCGTCCTCGCGGATCGTGACGACGTCGGCGATCGACTCGCGCCACGGCAGCTCGTTCGAGTGGTGTTCGTAGGGGCCGATGAAGACCACCGGTCGTTCGTCGGCGGGGATGTGGGCCGAGAGCCGGTGGCGATCCTCGAGCGCGGAGGGGATCCGGAGTCCGAGGACGTCGACGATCCTCGCGATCGCAGCGGTCGAACCGGAGCCGACGAAGAGCACGACGTGGTCGTCGCCGGCTCCCACCGCCCGTCGGATGATCTCGCGGGCCTCCTCGCGGAACCGGGTGGTCTGGAGCCCGGTGCCCGACGACTCGGTGTGGGTGTTCGCGTAGAGGGGGAGGACGACGTCGCGGAGGTAGTCCTCGATGAAGCTGAGGGCCCGGCCGGAGGCCGTGTAGTCGGCGTAGATCACCCGCCGGGGCCCGAAGGGGCCGGGGACGACGTGGTCGTCGCCGATGACCGAGGCGCGGATGGTCTCGACGAGGTCGGGCATGGCCGGCATCGTACTCGGAGGACTCAGGCCGCCGGGCGACACGCCCGGCAGGGTCGATAGCCGGCGGCTTCGGCCTCGGCGTGGGAACGGAAGGCGACCCGATGGTCGGCCGAGAGCCTCGCCGCGTGGTGGCAGGTCGGATAGCAGTAGGTCTTCGGCGTGTCGGATCCGACGTAGCGGATGCGACGACGGGCCAACGCTTCGACGGCGTCGGGATCGACTCCTTCCCGACGGAGCAGTTCCCGCTTCATCTCGGTGCCGTAGGCGTACCGCCCGATACGGCCGTCGGTACGGACCACCCGGTGGCACGGGATGAGGATCGGGATCGGGTTGCGAGCGAGGGCGGTGCCGACCGCTCTGGCGGCGCCGGGACGACCGAGCTCGGCGGCGATCCAGCCGTACGGGCGGATCTGTCCGGGCGGGATCTCGGCGCATTTGCGCAGGACGAGGCGCTGGAACTCGCCGAGGGCGCTCAGATCCACCGGGAGATCGCCGAGTCGGCCGGTCGCCAGCGCCCGGTCGAGGGGACCGCGGAGCCATGGAGGCGGCTCGTCCACGCGGATGGCATGGCGGGGATGGGCGTCCTCGAACGGACCGTCGACGGCGGCCACCGGGACGCAGGCGGTCACCCCGCGGTCGTTCCAGGCGACGTAGAGGGGACCGACGGGTCCGTCGACGACGGTGTAGGCGTCGCCGAGGGCCAGGGCCGCCAGGATCGACGGCAGGAGCCGTCGGGGCGCTCGGGCGCGCAAGGCGCGCAGCCGGCGTTCGATGTCCGTCACGAGGTCACCTCCTCGACGGTCGGGATGCGTTCGAGCCGGCGGATGCCGCGATGGACGTCGGCTTTGACCGTTCCCACCGGGCGTCCGGTGGCGGCGGCGATCTCGTCGTAGCCGAGACCGACGACGTGTCGGAGCACGACGGCGTTGCGTTGGGGCTCTGGGAGGTCCGCGAGACGGCGCCGCCACTCTTCGATCTCGGCGGCGCCGTCGAGCACCGCCGCGGGGTCGTCCGCCGCGGGGTCGGAGGGGTCGACGAGCACGGCGAGGGTGGTCTCGTCGGGTCGTCTCGAGCGGGCGCGATGCCGATTGCGGCAGACGTCGAGGGCGATGGTCCACAGCCATCCGCCGAGGCGGAGCTCGGCCCGGCGCCGGGCGGGGTAGCGCTGCAGGGCCCGGTAGGCGCGGACGAACGTCTCCTGGACGACGTCCTCGGCGTCGTGGCGGTCGCGGGTGAGCTGGACGGCTCCCGAGTAGATCCCGTCCTGGTAGACGCGGACGACGTCGGCGAACGCGCCGTCGAGGTCGTCGGCGAGCCGGCCGGGGAGGGACTCGGGATTCGGGGTCGGCTGCATCATGAGAGAGAACCCCGGTCGTGGCGTTCGGGTTGCACCCGGATTCGCCGAGCCTACCGGCTCTCGTGAGGGTCGATCGTCGACAGCAGCTCGTCGGCGAGGGCCCGAACCCTGCGGTCGATCTCGTCTCGGATGGGACGCACCTCCTCGACGGGGAGCCCGGCGGGATCGGGAACCGCCCAGTCCACGTAACGCGTGCCGGGGAGGATCGGACAGGCGTCGCCGCATCCCATGGTGACGACGACGTCGGCGGCTCGGACGTCGTCTTCGTCCAGCCGCCGCGGCTCGGCGCCCGAGAGGTCGACGCCGACCTCGGCGAGGGCCTCGACGACGCCGGGATGGATCTCGTCGGCGGGCGCCGAACCGGCCGATCGCACGTCGATGCGGCTCGTGTAGCGGCGGAGCAGCGCGGCGGCCATCTGCGACCGGCCTGCGTTGTGTACGCAGAGGAAGAGGACCACGGGCCGGCGGCGGGTCATCGTGGCTCCTCGAGGGGGATCCCCGCTTCTCGGGCCGCTTCGGCGAAGAGCCCGGCGAGGGAGTCGACGGTCTCGTGGGCGTTGAGGCCGCTGGGGTTCCCCGCCACGTAGAGGATCGCCCCGTCGAGGGGCTCGGGCTGGCGGCCGCGTCGGGCCCGGGGTCGTCCGAAGCCGGTCCGGTAGGCGCCGAGGCCGAGGACGACCACCACCTTCGGGTGGAGGCGTCGGATCTTCTCGACGAGCTCCCTCGCCCCGCCGCGGAGCTCCTCGGGGTCGAGTTCGTCGGCTCGGGCGGTGGCTCGGTTCACGAGGTTCGTGATCCCGATGCCGCGTTCGACGAGAGCCCGGGCGTCCTCGGCCGACAGTCCTCCCGAAGCGTCGATGGGATGGTCCACGAGCCCGGCGCGATGGAGGGCCTTCCAGAACCGGTTCCCGGGGTGGGCGAAGTGGGCCTGGGCGGCGGCGGTCCACAGGCCCGGGTTGATGCCGACGAAGAGGAGGCGGACGTCGTCGCCGACGAGATCGGGGACCGATCGTCCCCGGGCCGCCTCGAGTTCCCGGCGGGTGAATCCCATCTCGCCAGTCTGCCACCTCTTCCTCGTGGCGGCGCCGGGGCGGGCGGGACGGTGGGAAGGGCCGGGCCTCGAGGCCCTAGGGTTCCCGGCATGGCTCGACGACGGGATCGCCTCGGGGTCTCCCTCGCCTTCGGTGCCGCGACGCTGTGGGGGGTGTCGTCGGCGGTGGCGGCGTCGGCCTTCGAGGTGGTTCCCCCGGCCCGGGTCGCCCAGGCCCGGGCGACGATCGCCGCGGCCGTCCTCGTCGTCTTGGCTGCGGCGACCCGGCGCCTCGCCGTGCGGAGGGGGATCGGCGGACTCGCCGCGCTCGGGGGAGTCCTCGCCGCGGTGAACGCCACCTACTACTGGGCGATCCAGCGCCTCGGCGTGGGGCCGGGGGTCACGATCCAATTCCTCGGACCGGTCCTCGTCCTCGGGTGGATGGCCGTGGTCCAACGACGGCCGGTCTCCCGGATCGGCTGGACCGCCGGGGTCCTCGCCGTCGCCGGGGTCGGCCTCGTCACCGAGGCATGGCGGATCGCGGAGGTCGACTGGGTCGGGATCGCCGCCGGCCTGGCCGCGGCCGGCTTCTTCGCCACCTACCTCGTGCTGGGCGAGCACCTGGGCCGGCACCTGCCCGCGACCACGGTGATGACCTGGGGCTTCGTCTTCGCCGCGGCCGCCTGGGCGGTGGCGCTGCCGCCGTGGAGGTTCCCCGCTCCCCTCGAGGCGCGGGTGTGGGGTGCGCTGCTGTGGGTGGGGGTCGTCGGCACGGTCCTGCCCTTCCTCGCGGCGATGGCGGCGCTGCGCCGCATCGAGGCGGGACTCGTGGGGATCGTCTCGACCTCGGAACCGGTCGTCGCCGCGCTCGCCGGTCGGGTGGTGCTCGCCGAGACCCTCGCCCCCCTCCAGGTCCTCGGGGTGGTCTGCGTCGCCGTCGCCGTGGCCGTCGCCCAGCGGGTCGGGGTCGCCGAGGTGCCCTACGAGGTGGCTCGGTGATCCTCGCGGTGTACGGGACGCTGCTGGGGGTCCACGGGGCCCAGGACGCGCTCGGGATCCGGGACCGACTGCGATACCTCGGTGCGGCGCGGATACCCGGGAGGCTCGTCGACCTGGGAGGGTTTCCGGGCCTCGTCGCCGGTCCGGGCACCGTACGGGTCGAGGTCTACGAGGGCGAGGACGACCTCCTCCCGCTCCTCGACGAGTTCGAGGGGTCGTCCTTCGTCCGGGAGCTCGTCCCGATCCCCGAGCTCGGGGTCACGGCGTGGGTGTATCGGTACCACGGCCCCGTCGACGGATTCCCCGAGGTCGAAGACGGCGACTACCGGCGGGGTCGGAGCGCCTGGTAGCGTCGTGGACATGGGCTTCTTTCGTCGGCTCGTCGCGTTCGCGGCGACCGTCCTCGGGCTCGTCGCCGCGGCCGTCGTGGTGGTGCGCCTCGTGGTGCGCCAGTACGGCGACGCCGAGAGCGGGACGTTCTCGGTGGTCTCGGTGCTCGAGGGCGCCGAGTTCGTCTCTCGCGCCTCGGAGCTCCGCCGGGGGAGGGTCGTCGCCGTCCTCGGCGGCGCCAAGCTCGACCTCACCCAGGCCCGCCCCGTCGAGGGGGCCCGGCTGACGCTCGTGGCGGTGGCCGGCGCCATCGACGTGTTCGTGCCCCTGGACTGGCGGCTTCGAGTCGGCGAACGCGTCGTGCTCGGCGACGTCCTCCAGGTCGCCACGCCGAGGCTCGTGGACGAAGGCCCGACGGTCGCCGTCGACGCCCTCGCGATCGGTGGAGGGATCTCGATCAGGTCGGTGGTGACCGACCCGGAGGGGATCAGCCGAGGCGATTCGCCCCCGAGTACACGCTGAAGCCGTCGTCTCGGAGGAAGGCCACGAGCACGATGCCGAGCTCGCGGGCCAGGTCGATGGCGAGGGAGGAGGGGGCCGAGATCCCCGCGACGACGCGGACGCCGGCCACCCCCGCCTTCTGGACGATCTCGAAGGACACCCGACCGGAGACGAGGAGGATCTCGTCGAGGAGGCGCCAGCGGACCGTCGCGCGACGGCCGATCGCCTTGTCGACCGCGTTGTGGCGGCCGATGTCCTCGCGGACCACGTGGAGGGTACCGTCGAGGCCGAAGAGCGCCGCGGCGTGGAGCCCCCCGGTCCGGTCGAAGACGGGCTGATGTCGCCGCATCCGCCGGGCGAGGCCGGCGACGACGTCTCGGGGGACGACGACGTCGCCGTCGATCGGTGGGGTGGCGATCCGTACCGCGTCGATGCTCGCCTTGCCGCAGACGCCGCACGACGAGGTCGCAGAGAGGTTGCGGCGGAAGCGTTCCGGGTCGACGGCGACGTCGTCGCGGAGGACGAGCCGGTATCGGTCGTCTCCGACGGCGTCGACGGCGACGAGCTCGTCGGGACGGAGGACGATGCCTTCGGTGAGGGCGAAGCCGCGGACGAGATCCTCGTCCTCCCCGGGGGTGCGCATGAGGACGGCGACGGGGGTGGTCCCGAGGCGGATCTCGATGGGGGCCTCGACGACCACGGGATCGGAGCCGGGTTCGGTTCGCGTCCCGGTGACCCGCGTGACCTCCACGTCTCGGATCGGGTCGCTCATCCGGACGATCCGAGCTCCTTCCGCACCTGGTCGGCCAGGCGGAGGACCTCCGGGCTGCGGCGGTCCTCGGCGGCGGCCCGCTCCGCCGTGGTCGCGGCCTCGACGCGTCGGCCGAGGCGGGCGAGGGCGATGGCACGGAAGACGAGGACGAGGGCGGTGACGTCGTCGTCGTTGAAGACCCCCTCGGTGGCGGCCACGACGTCTTCGGGACGGCCGGCGTCGAGGAGGATCTCGGCGAGGGAGAGGCGGACGTGGGTCGTGGCCGGGACTCGGCGAAGGACCGCCGCGGCTCGGTCGAGCTCGCCGAGGCGTTGGAGGAGCTCGGCGGCGGCGAGGGCGAGGAGCTGGCGCCGGAGGGGGAGTTCGACGACGATCCCCGCGGCGAGGGGCACCGCGGCGCCGGCGGTGGGGAGGTAGCGCCGGAGGAAGGGATCGTGGAGGGGGTCGTAGCGTTCGACGACCACCCGCTCGAGGAGCTCGGCTGCCCGGCGGGGATCGTCGACGGCGAGGAGGAATCCGGCGAGCATCTCACAGGTGGCGTGGTGAGCGGGATGGCGGGCGGCGACCTGGAGGATCGCCTCGGGGTCGCCGGCGGTGAGGGCCCGGTGGAGTTCTTTCTCCCAGCGAGGCGCGACGAAGGGCGGGCGTTCCTCCGCGGCGAGGGCGGGCCAGGCCTCGGGGCCGGGGAAGTGCCACGGCGTCGCAGGGAGGCTCGTCCGCTCGTCCACCCCGAGGTCGTAGGCGCGGTCTTCGTCGAAGCGGAGCTCGGGGTGCGGTTCGCTCACTCGCCGCCTCCCGTCGGGGAGCATCCCTCGATCGGGTCGAGCATCCAGGTGCGGACGGTGGTGATGAGCTCACCCGGCGAGGGGCTGAGCTCGGCACGTCGGGGAGCGGCGTAGTAGGCGGCCTCGGCGGCCTCGAAGTCGCCGTCGTGGGCGACGATCCACACGAACCGGTCGACGGCGTGCTCGGTCCAGGCGGCGACGACCTCGAAGCCGGCCTCACGGCGAGCCTCGACGATGCGGGGGAAGAGCTCGAGGAACGCCTCGAGGGTGCCCGGCCGCAGGTCGTACATCCTGAGCTGGTAGCGCACGTCCCGAAGGCTAGGTGAGCGGCCGGCCGCCTGCTGCGGGGCGGCGGGGGTGTCGGTCCCCTGGGGTAGCCTGGCCCCATGGCCGTGGACCTCGCCGGGACGATCACCTACCTCAAGGATCATGCCATCGAGCACGGTTTCCACGTCCACGACGAGCGGCACTTCATCGAGACCTACACCCTGCGCCAGTCCTGGGAGATCGACGTCCATCCCGAGGAGGCCTGCGACGGCCCCCTCGATCTCCACATGGCCATCGACGTGGATCCCCAGGTGCTGCTCCGGCTCGGTGACCTCTTCGAGCGGACCGACGAGGTGCCCGAGGACCCCCAGGGCGTCTACGCCGTGCCCTTCCTCTTCAACTGGTCGTTGCCGCCCCTCGACCGTCCCCCGGACCTCATCGTCCTGTCCACCGAGCTCGCCGCGATCGGGGGCGTCGACCTCCCGGTCGAGGTGTCGGCCGTCGACTCCTTCGGAGCCCTCGCCGACGGCGAGGAGCGGCGGCTCTCCCTCGTCGGGAAGGTGGAGGTGTCCCTCGTGACGCTCATGTTCCACCAGGAGCGGCTCTGCGACGTGCTCGACCGGGTGCATGCGCTGAGCATGTTCCTCGTCGATCAGGCCCCCGGTTGGATGTCCCGCTGAGGGTCATTCGTAGGCGATCGCCTCGAGCACGTCGAGGCGTGCGGCTCGCCGACCCGGGTAGACGGCGGAGACGATTCCGGCGATCACGGCCACGGCGACGAGGACCGCGAGCTGACCGGTGGGGACCGCGAAGGAGCGGAGTCCCTGGTCTCGCAGGGCGGCCACGACCGCCCAGCCGAGGAGGATCCCGGTGGCGATCCCCGAGAGGGCGCCGAACAGGGCGATCAGCACGGCCTCCCAGCGGATCATGCGGCGGACCTGACCTCGGAGCATCCCGACGGCCCGGAGGAGCCCGATCTCGCGGGTCCGTTCGATGATCGACAGGGCGAGGGTGTTCGTGATCCCGAGGATCGCGACGACCACGGCGAGGAAGAGGAGGCCGGTGACGAGGGCGAGGAGTTGGTCGATCTGCCGCTCGGCGTCGGCGACCACCTCGTCCTTGGTCTGCACCCGCAGGTTCGCGTAGGGATCGACGACGGCTTCGACGGCGCGCCGGGCCTCGGCGAGGTCGCCGGCGGCCCGGGCGAGGACCATCGAGTCGAACCGGTTGAGGTAGCCGCGGTCGTAGGTGGCGCGCGTGACGACGAGCTCGCCGAGGTCGCTCGACTCGACGATGCCCACGACCCGCCCCGGGAAGTCGGGGAGCTGGGGGAACGCCAGGGTGATCGTGTCGCCGATCCCGACGCCTTCGCGCTCGGCGAGGGGCTCCGCCACGGCGACGCCGTCGGGAGTCGTAGCGAGCCTGGCGAGGACCTCCCCGGAGGTACCGAGGTCGACGAGCCCGTCGATGGTCTTCGGGTCGACCGCCACGAGGCGCGCCGTGTCGTCCCCGACGCCGGCGACGTCGAAGACGACGGCCGAGACGACGTCGAGCTCGGGGAGTGCGGCGAGCTCCTCGACGACGATCCTGGGGATCCCGGCGGAGAAGTTCGCCGAGGTGATCGTGAAGTCGGCGCCGAAGGTCTCGAGGACCGATGCCCGCACGGTGGCCTTCGTCGACGCGGCGAGGATCGCGACGAACACGACGAGCGCGACGCCGACCATGAGCGCCGAGGCCGTCGCCGCGGTGCGGCGCGGTTCGCGCCGGGTGTTCTCCCGGGCGAGGAGACCCGCCGCGCCGAACCACCGGACGAGGGGCCATCCGAGGGCCCGGGTGAGCGGACCCACGGCGAAGGGTCCCAGGACGGCGATCCCGACGAAGAGCGTCGCCGCTCCGAGGCCGACGAAGGCGAGGGGATTCGGGGGTCCGGCGAAGAGGCCGATCCCGAGGAGGGCGACGCCGACGGCGGCGAGGGCGCCGCCGCCTTGGGCCCGGTCGCGCAGGGAGCGTCGTGGGGGACGGACGGCGTCGAGGCGGAGGGCTGCGACGGGCGGGATGCGGCCCGCCCGGCGTGCGGGGAGGAGCGCCGCGGCGGCGGTGACGATCGTGCCCACGGCGAACCCCACGACGACCGTCCGGGCGCGGAGGGTCAGTGGGCCGTCGGGGATCGCGAAACCCAGGGCGTCCATCGCCGTGGTGAGCCCCTCCGACAGCAGGACGCCGCCGACGATGCCGACGGCGGCGGCGACGACGGCGACGGCGACGGCCTCGACGAGGACGAGTCGGGTCACCTGTGCGGCGGTGGCGCCGATCGTTCGGTACAGCGCGAGTTCTCTGGTGCGCTGGGCCACGATGATGCGGAAGGTGTTCGCGATGAGGAAGGCACCGACGAAGACGGCGACCCCGGCGAAGGCGAGGAGGGCGACGTTGAGGAACCCGAGGGCGTCGGCGATCTCGGCGAGCTGCTCGGCCGTGGCCTGCTCGGCGGTCACGGCCTCGACGCCGTCGGGGAGGATCGCCTCGAGGGCGGCGACGAGGTCGGCGGGAGGGACCCCGGGCTCGGCGACGACGGAGATCTCGGAGAAGCGTCCCTCGAGCCCGAAGCGGCGCCGGGCCTCGTCGAGCCGGAACCCGGTGACCGTCGCCCCGGCCAGGGACTCCTCCTCCCCGAAGTCGGCGATCCCCACGATCCGGTAGCGTCCGAGCCCCTGGGGGGTGATCACCGTCACCTCGTCCCCGAGGGCGAGGCCGTGGCGGCTCGCCGTGGCCGAGTCGACGACGATCTCGTCGGCCGCCAGCGGCGCCCGGCCGTTGCCGGGTCGGATCTCCATCGGGTTGAGGTCGGGGTCGTCGATCCACGCGAAGCCGAGGGTCGGGGGTCCCTGGCCGCCGATCGGGTTCCCGTCGTGGTCGACGAGTTGGGCGAAGCCCGAGACGCCGCCTTCGGCCTTCGCCACGCCGGACACGGCCCGCACGATCTCGAGGACGGAGGCGTCGAAGGCGCCGATCTCGGTCGGGTCTCCCGTGGTGAACTCGGGCCGAACCGGCCGTACCACGACGTCGACGCCCCGTGCGGCCTCGGAGAAGAGGCGTTCGAAGCGAGCCTCGATGGTGTCGGTGAAGACGAAGCTCGCGGTGACGAAGGCGACGCCGACGACGATCGCGACCCCGGTGAGGGCGACCCGGAGCTTGTTGGCCCGAAGGCCCGTGAGCGCCACCCGGAGCACGATCAGCCCCCCAGGGACTTCATACGGTCGAGGATGCGTTCGGCCGTCGGCCCCTCCAGTTCGTCGACGACCCGGCCGTCGTCGAGGAACACGACCCGGTCGGCGTAGGCGGCGGCGGCGGGGTCGTGGGTCACCATGACGATGGTCTGGCCGAAGTCGTCGACGGCGCGGCGGAGGAAGCCGAGGAGCTCCGCACCCGACCGAGAGTCGAGGTTGCCGGAGGGCTCGTCGGCGAAGACGATCTCGGGGCGGGTGACGAGGGCCCGGGCCGCGGCGACGCGCTGTCGCTCGCCGCCGGAGAGTTCGGCGGGTCGATGGTCGAGCCGATGCCCGAGGCCGAGGGTGTCGACGATGTGGTCGAACCACGCCCGATCCGGGGCGCGGCGGGCGATGAGGAGGGGGAGGAGGATGTTCTCCGCGGCGGTGAGGGTCGGGATGAGGTTGAAGGCCTGGAAGACGAAGCCGACGCGTTCCCGCCGGAGCAGCGTCAGGGCCCGGTCGGAGAGCGAACCGAGGGCCGTGTCCCCGAGGTAGGCCTCCCCGGAGGTGAGGACGTCGAGGCCGGCGACGCAGTGCAGGAGGGTGGATTTCCCCGACCCCGACGGACCCATGATCGCGGTGAAGCGCGCTCCCTCGAAGGCGAGGTCGACCCCGTCGAGGGCGGTGACCGCGGCGGTGCCCTCGCCGTAGATCTTCGTCGCGTCTACGAGGCGGGCGGCGATCCGTGTCGTCGCGGTGGTGGTCATCGTGGCCTCCTCCCAGGCGTGGGGCGAAGGGTACGGGGCAACGGCGTCGCTCTGCACCGGCTCCGTGGGGGGTATAGGGGACCGGCCGGCCACGGCCTCGCGGTGGTGCGTGACGACCGGCTCGGAGAGGAGCCGGGGAGGTCGGCGCGCCGGGCCGGCGGTGTCGGAGCCCCGGAAGCCGAGGTAGGGCGGGGCGGTTCACCGGAGGCTCAGCTCGCGAGCACCTCGACGTGGTACCGCGCGGCGAGCGAGGCGGCGGCCCGGTGGAGCCAGTCGGCGGCTCGGTCGGCTCCCCACCCCCATCGCACCCGGAGACTCCCGGCGTCCACGGCGACCCGGAGGGGACGGGGAGGACGGGCGGTTCGGAGGAAGGGAGCGAGGGCGAGGGGCGGTCTACCGAGGTGGAGGGTGAGGGGTCCGACGATCGACGCCCGCTGGGCGCGGAGGAGACCCCCGTGGCGCAGGACCCGGCCGGTCAGGGCCACGAACCCGGTGGCGAAGGGTCGACCCCGGGGCGGCCGGGGCAGGTCGGCGGTGGGATCGGCGGCCCGGATTCCACAGGTGCAGTCGGGATCGGGCACGACCCGATGGTGTCGCTCCATCTCCCCGGGGCCTCCGAGGTGGCGGGCCGGCTCGGTCTCGAGGCACTTGGCATCGAGGGTGGGCTCCCGCCATGGGAAGCCGAGCATTCCGGTGAGGACGAGCCCGACGGTCCCGTCGCGGTGCTCCTCGGGGGCTACGAGCCAGCATCGGCGCGCCACGACGGGACCGCCGGAGGCGACCTCGGGTGCGTCGAGAGCCGTGGCGACGCGCGCGCCCATGCCCCGAACCTACCCGACGACGCGGCGAGGCGGCTCAGGCGTCGGTGGAGCGGAGTACGACGAGGTCCGACGGGGCGGGGTCGCCGTCGAGGGGCTCGAGGGTGACGAGGATCGTCGGGTAGTCGCGCCGGGCGACGCCGACGGTGAGCTCGACGTCGCCGCCGGCTCGGAACGTCCCGGCGGAGACCACCCCGTCCTCCCCGGCGAACCAGAGCTCGTAGGTGTGGTCGCCGGGGGCGGAGGGAAGGAGCGTCGCGTCGAGGACGACCCGGGTACCCACCTCGGTGTTCCAACCGGCGACGGTCGCGGTGCCGGTGATCGTGGATTCCGTGGGGACCATCGTCGTCTGCCAGTCGGGCTCGGAGGCGTCGCCGAGGACCCAGACGGCGAAGAGCGCCACGGCGGCGGCGGCGCCGACGACCCAGGCGGCGAGCCGCGATCGGGAGCGTCGTCGGAGCCGAGGTTGCGACCGGTCGTCGAGCATGCAGACGATCCGGTCGCAGAGATCCGGAGGCGGCTCCTCCCACAGTGCCGCGTCGGCGAGGTAGGTCGAGAAGGTGCGCAGATCCCCGGCGAGGCGACGGCACTCGACGCACCGGGCGAGATGGGCTTCGAGGCCGGGCACCTCCCGCCCCTCGAGGATCGCAGCTCGCCAGTCCGTGCAGTTCATGCCGAGGCCTCCCGAAGACGAGCCAGACGCAGGGCGAGTCGGCGGTGGGCGCGGTGGGAACGCGACTTCACGGTGCCCACGGGAATACCGAGACGGGCCGCGGCCTCCTCGTGGGTGAGGCCGAGGAAGTGGGTGAGCTCGATGATCTCCCGCTCGACGGCCGGGAGTTCGTCCACGGCGGTTCGGACCCGCCACGCCTCCCAGGTGTGCTCGATCGTGGGGGGCAGCACGGCGATGTCGCGTCCGTCCACGTCCTCGTGGGCGTGGCGGCGTTCCCGCCGGTAGAGATCGATGGCGACTCGCCGGGCGATCGTGTAGAGCCACGGTCCCAGGGGTCGATTCGGATCGACGCGGTCGGCGGCCTGCCAGGCCTTGAGGAAGGTGAGCTGGGTCGCCTCCTCGGCGAGGCTCCGGTCTCCGAGGACTCGGAGGGCGAGGCCGAAGATCGCCCGGCCGTAGAGGTCGTAGAGGCGCCGGATGGCCGACTCCTGGCCCCGGGCGAAGCTCTCCCGCAGGTGACGATCGTCGCTCGCGGCCATCCGATCACCACCTCACGATCGGCGGGAGGGGTCGTGGAGGACCGGTGACGGCCGCGCCGGGGCCGCCGACGCCCGCGGTCGGGGCGGCGTCGCGGCTGGGGCGGCGGTGGCCGGTCGAGGGCGGTCCATGGCACTCCTCGGTACGGACGAAGACGACGATCGGTTCGGGGAACTCCGGCCTCGGTTCGCGCTCGGTCGAGCGTACCGCGAACCCCGGGAGCGTCGCGTCGGGTGATCGGAACCCACGGGGGCCCTACGTGCGATGCCGGCGCGTCCCGTGGGTAGGCTCCTCGCCGTCGATCGGGAGGTGTCGTGCGTACGTTCCTGTCCGTGTTCTCCACGTTGTTCCTCGCCGAGATGGGCGACAAGACCCAGCTCGCCGTCATCGCCTTCGCCGCGGAGAGCGACCGTCCCTGGATCGTCTTCCTCGCGGCTTCCGCGGCGCTCGTCAGCTCGACCGGCCTCGCCGTGGTCCTCGGGGGCGCGCTGAGTCGCGTCGTACCCGCGGCATGGCTCCAGGTCGTCGCCGCGACCGCCTTCGTCGTCATCGGGCTCTTCCTCCTTCGAGAAGCGCTCCCCGAGGCCCTCGGCCGCTGAGGGATCCCCGGCTCCGCCGCAGGGACCCGGCGCGCCGCCTCCGCGCGCCTCGGGGCCTCGCCCACTCCATCCGCGACCTTCGGGCGGAGATCCCGTACACTCTCGTCGTTCATGCGGCGCATCCTCCTCCGGCTCCTCCCCCTGCTCGTCGGTGCGGTCGTCGTCGCTCCGATCGTCGCCTACGCCGTGGACGCCCAGGGTGGTCCCCGGGTCGGTCGCAACGTTCGCGTCGCCGGGATCCCGGTCGGGGGCTTCGACCGAGCTGCGTTGGAGGCGACGCTCCGGGCCTACGAGGAGGAGCTGCGGAGCACCCCGATCCCCTTCCGCGTCGCCGGTCGCGAGGTGTTCCTCGACCCGGCGGCGATCGACGCCCGGGTCGACGTGTCGGCGACCGCGGCGGCGGTCCTCGACGTCCGGCGGGCCGGCGGGGTGGTCGCCGACTTCGTCGAGTGGCTGACCTCCTGGCGCTCCCCCGTGGACGTCCCCCTCGTCGTCGAGATCGACGACGCGGCGCTCGTCGCGCTCGTCGAGCGATGGAGCCGGGAGGTCCTCGCCGATCCCGCCCGGCACGGCGGCCTCGTCGTCGACGGGGCCGAGATCCGGCCCGAGTATCCCCGGCCGGGATCCCTCATCGATCCCGACCGGGCCCGGGAGATCGTCGTCGAGCGGCTCGCCACCGGCGAGGGATCCGCCGTCGCCGAGCTCCCCGTCGTCGCCGCGACGCCGGTGCTCGAGGATCGGCACGTGGACGAGGCGCTCGCCCTCGCCGAGGCCATGACCCGACGGCCGCTCCGACTCGTCGCCGACGATGCGGAGTACGTGCTCACTCCCGGGGAGCTCGCCTCGGCCCTCGCCGTCGAGGTTCGGGAGGATCCCCCGGGCCTCGAGGTGGCCTTCGACGCCGCCCGCCTGCGTGAGCTCCTCGCCCCGGTGCTCGACCGGTTCGAGACCGAGCCCGTCGACGCCACCTTCGTCTTCGACGAAGAAGCCCAGCGGGTCGACGTCGTACCTTCCCGGAATGGCCTCACGATCGACTTCGAGCGGCTCCCGGCGGTCCTCCGAACCGCGGCCCTCGAGGGGCTCGAGCGCGTCGAGGTACCCCGGGTGGCGGCGATCGAGCCCGCGTTCACGACCGCCGACGCCGAGGCGATGGGCCCGATCACGAAGGTGTCCGAGTTCACCACCTACCACCCGTGCTGCCAGCCTCGGGTGCGGAACATCCAGCTCCTCGCCGACGAGATCGACGGGGCCATCGTCTGGCCCGGCGAGACCTTCTCCATCAACGAGTACGCGGGGAAGCGGACGGCGGCCGAGGGATACGTGCGGGCCGGGGCGATCATCGACGGCCGGGTCCAGTGCTGCGACTCGGTGATCAACATCGGCGGTGGCACGAGCCAGTTCGCCACCACCTTCTACAACGCCGTGTTCTTCGGCTGCTACGAAGACGTCGAGCATCAGCCCCACAGCCTCTACTTCTCCCGGTATCCCTACGGACGGGAGGCGACCCTCGGCTGGCCGAAGCCCGACGTGATCTTCCGGAACGACACCGACGCCATCGTCTACATCGACACCTCGTACACCCCCACCTCGATCACCGTGGCCTTCTGGGGCAACAACGGGGGCCGGAAGTGCCGGGCCGAGTCCTACGGCCGGGGCCGGGTGACCACCGTTCGGATCATCGAGTACCCCGACGGAACGGTGAAGCGGGAGGAGTTCGTCTGGACGTACCGGAAGCCGAAGCCGGCGCCGACCACGACGACGACCACGACGGAGCCGCCGAGCTCCTCCACCACGACCACCACGTCGACGTCGACGACCACGACGACGACGACCACCACCACGACCACGACGACGACGACCACCACCACCACCACGACCACGACGACGACCACCACGACGTCGACCACCACGACGACGACGACCACGACCACCCCCTGACGAGACCGCACCGGCCGGTACCATCGACCGGGTGACCGAGGAACGTCCCGGCGACCGACCACCGACGACGGGCGCACCCACGTGGATCTGGTGGGTGCTCCTCGCGCTCGTCGTCGCCTGGAACCTCTTCGCGTTCTTCGGACCGTCGTCCCGGCCGCCCGAACTCCCCTACAGTCGTTTCCTCGCCGAGGTCGACGCCGAGAACGTCGTCGCCGTCCGCATCTCGGGCGCGACCATCGAGGGCGAGCTCCGCGAGCCGATCGAGATCGACGAGACGTCCACGAACCGGTTCGTCACCCACTATCCCGAGTCCGTGGGCCACCCCGACCTCGTAGCTCGCCTCGACCGTCACGGGGTGACGATCGACGTCGAGCCGCCACCAAACGAGCTCGTCGGTCTCCTCTTCGTCAACGTCCTGCCCCTCCTACTCCTCCTCGGGCTCCTGTGGTGGATCGGACGCCGTTCTCTCGCCGGGCAGATGGAGATGTTCTCCTTCGGGCGCTCCCGCGTCCGTACCTACACCACCGAGCGACCCGAGGTCACCTTCGGCGACGTGGCCGACGCCGAGGAGGCGAAGGAGGACCTCCGCCAGGTCGTCGAGTTCCTCCGCGATCCGGCGAAGTACCGGCGGCTCGGAGCCCGCCTGCCCCGCGGGTTCCTCCTCGTGGGACCCCCCGGGACCGGCAAGACGCTGCTCGCCCGCGCCGTGGCCGGCGAGGCGAACGTCCCGTTCCTCTTCATCTCCGCCTCGGAGTTCGTCGAGATGTTCGTCGGCGTCGGGGCCTCCCGGGTCCGCGATCTCTTCACCCAGGCGAAGAAGCACGCCCCGTCGATCGTGTTCATCGACGAGCTCGACGCCGTCGGCCGCCGACGGGGCGCAGGCGTCGGCACCGTCAACGACGAGCGGGAGCAGACCCTCAACCAGCTCCTCACCGAGATGGACGGGTTCGACGAGCGGGACGACATCGTCGTCCTCGCCGCCACGAACCGTCCCGACGTCCTCGACCCGGCGCTGCTACGACCGGGCCGCTTCGACCGACAGATCGTCGTGCCCATGCCGGACCGGGAGGCGAGGGAGCAGATCCTCCGCATCCACACCCAGAGGATGCGGCTCGGCGACGACGTGGACCTCGGCGAGCTCGCGGCCCAGACCGTGGGCATGAGCGGCGCGGACCTCGCCAACCTCGCCAACGAGGCGGCACTCCTCGCCGCGGTGCGGGACGCCGAGGTGGTCGAGCGGCGGGACTTCGATCGCGCCTTGGACAAGATCCTCCTCGGCGCAGAGCGGCATACCGTCCTCAACCGACGCGACCGGGAGATCGTCGCCTACCACGAAGCCGGACACGCGGTGGTCGCCTGGTTCTCCCCCGAGGCCGACCCGGTCTCCAAGGTGACGATCGTCCCCCACGGTCGAGCCCTCGGCGTGACCGCGCAGCTCCCCGAGGAGGACCGCTACAACTACACGAGGACCTACCTCTGCACCCGGTTGGCGGTCATGCTCGGAGGTCGGAGCGCCGAAGAGGTCGTCTTCGACGAGATCACGACCGGCGCGGAATCCGACCTCGTCGAGGCCACGAAGCTCGCCCGCAGGATGGTGACCCGGTGGGGCATGGGCGACTTCGGTCCGGTGGCGCTCTCCACCGACGAGGAACAGCCGTTCCTCGGCTACGAGCTGGCGAAGCCCTCCGAGGTGTCGGATGCGACCCAGGCGGCGATCGACCGGAACGTCAACGAGCTGCTGGAACGACAGCACGCCGCCGCGAGGAAGCTCGTCTCCGAGCACCGGGAAGCCCTCGACCGTCTCGCCGCGGCGCTCCTGGATCACGAGACGGTCCATCGAGAGGAGCTCGAACGCATCCTGGGTCCGAGGAGCCGACGGGCGTCGGCGGGGTCCACCGACTATCACGCTGGGGAAGGTTTCTCCTGAAGTAACGAGGCGAGCTGCCGATAGGACCCCTGTGATGGTCGGTGCCAGGTCTCGTCTCCCGTCGACCGGTTGGATCGTGGCCGCCGGTGGTGCCCTCGCCGTGACGGTGCTCGTCGCCTGGCTCACCGCCTCGGTGATCGGGGAGGCGGAACGGAACAACTTCGAGCTCACCGCGGACGCCTTCGTCGACCAGGTGGAGGGGGCGATCGCCGACGTCGGCTACCAGATGACGGCCTTCGGGACCTTCATGGCGGCGCTCGACGCGGATCCGGACACCGGCGTCCGCTCCCTCGCCACCTTCGTCGCCGGCGGCGCCCCCGGCCGAGGGCTCATCGGCAGCCGAGTCTTTCGGGCGGTGGGGTACGCCCCCGTCGGCGAGACGATGCCGTCGGTGCGCCTTCCCGAGGACGTGGCCTTCGCGCCGGTCCCGGACGCTCCGAGTCGCTCGATGACGCCGGTCTTCCTCGACGAGCCGGGGGCCTCGTGGCTCGCCTACCAGCTCACCGTCCCCATCCCGGGCCCGGAGGGTCGCGCCGGCACCGTCGTCGCCCTCGTCGATCCGGGCGCCCTCGTCCGCATCGGCCTCGACGCGGTGGGCGACGGGTATCTCGCCGCCACGGCCATCGACACGACCGCGGAGCCCGGACTCGTGCTCGCCGACCTCCCGGCGGCCACCCCTTCGCCGACCGAGGTCTACGAGCTCGACGTCCTCGATCGGCGGTGGACGATCGCCGTCCGCCCTGGACCGTCGTATCCGGCCTCCGGCGTCCGGCCCGCGGTGGCGATGGTGGCGGGCTTCGGGACCATCGTGGCGGGTCTGCTCTTCGCCCTCGGCGTCGTCGATCGGAAGCGTCGGGAGCACGAGGAGGAGCGCCTGCGGCTCGCCGAGGAGTACGTCGCTTCGAACAACCGCCTCGTCGCCGCGGTGAGCCACGAGCTCCGCACGCCGCTCACCGCGGTCCACGGCTTCGCGAGCGAGCTCGCCGAGATGCTCGAAGCCACCGGCGAGGACCTCGCCGAGATGGCGAGGATCATCACCGACCAGAGCGCCGAGATGACCCACATGCTCGACGACCTGCTCGTGGCCGGACGGAGCCATGCGGACCAGATCCCCATCTCCCTCGAACCCGTCCGGCTCGTCCCCGCGGTCGAGGCGGTCCTCGACGCCCTGCGCGAGCCTCGGGACGTGCTCGTGGCGTTCGACCCGTCGGCGACCGCCTCCGCCGACGCCCATCGGCTCCGTCAGGTGCTCCACAACCTCGTCGACAACGCCCGGCGCCACGGCGGACCCAACCTGCGGATCGAGGTCCGTGGGGGACCGAGCCCGGTCGTCGTCGTCGCCGACGACGGCGACGGCATCCCCGACGAGCTCGTCGAGCGCGTCTTCGCTCCCTTCGAGGGCCTCGCCCGGCACACCCGGGGTCCCATGGGCGTCGGGATCGGACTCACGGTGGCCCGGGAACTCGCCCGCCGCATGGACGGCGAGGTCCGGTATCGCCGCGAGGGAGGCTGGACGTGCTTCGAGGTGCTCCTCGCCCCGGCGGGACCCTCGGCGATCTCCGAGGTCGCCTGAAGCGTCGGAGCTCGTCGCTAGGGGAACGCTCGGGAGACGTATCGGTCCAGGTGGGGGACGGCGAACTCCACCCATCCGTGACGCGGCGAGTAGACGATCCCGTCGGCGACGAGACGGTTCCGGATCGAGCCGACCTGCCGAGTGGTCTTGCCCATCGCCGCGGCGACTTCGCCGGAAGGGTGGGGACCGGGCCCCAGGGAGGCCAACGCTCGGACGTAGGCGAGTCGGGAGGGAGGGATCCGCGCCATGCGGACCGCGAAGAACGAAGCGTCGAGGGCGGCCTCGACGTGAGGGGCGGCTCGGTCGACGTCGGCGGCCGAGATGGGGTCGTCGACGGCGGCGTTCCAGGTGTGGTAGGCCCAGGTCTGGACGAAGAAGGGATAGCCGGAGGAGCGTTCGACGATGCGCTCGACGGCCTGGGGAGCCCACGAGACCCCGAGCTCGGCGGCCGGCTGGGCCACCGCCTCGGCCACCTCGTCGACCGACAGTGGTCCGAGGGACGCGACCTCGAAGAGGCGCTCGGCGTACGTGGCGGCCCGGGCGACCCCGCCGAGCAGGTCCGGGGTTCCGGCGACGACCGCGTAGATCGGTAGGGCGTCCTGGCCGGCCCGATGGATCCCGGCGAGGATGCGCCGCAGGTCCCGGCGGTCGAGACGTTGGGCCTCGTCGAGGGTGAGGACGACCCCGAGCTCGGCGTCGGCGGCCACCGCGGCGACGTCGACGACGACGTCGGCGAGGGCGTCGCGGGCCGGATCGGAGACCCGCCGGCTCACCGAGGCGCCGGTTCCGGCGACGGTCAGGGACACCGATTCGATCGCCCGGAGTGCCCGCCGCACGCCGCCGCGCCCACCGAGGTCTTCGACGAGGCGGCCCGCCTGCCGGAGCAGGCCGGCGATGGTGTCGTCGCCCCCCGTCGCCTCGACCCGGAGGACGCGAAAGGCGTGATGTTCACCGAGGGCGGCGAGCTTGGCCAGGAGCACCGTCTTGCCGACCCCCCTGAGGCCGGTGACGAGCAGGTGCTGGGCCGTGCGCGCCGCCCGCAGCCGACGGAGGGCCACCTCGGCTCCTGCGAGGAGCTCGCCCCGGCCCACGAGGGCCGGAGGCGGGGTGCCGGCGCCGGGCGCGTAGGGGTTGGCGATCGGGTCGTAGCGTTCGGTGGCCATCTCCGCACGGTATCGCGTCGTGGTCGCCGACGGGTGCCATGCCCCGACCCCACCACGACGGCCCAGCGCGGGTCGTTCCCCGCGGCGGGCCGTCGGTGGGATCGGCTCAGCTACAGCCCGTCGTGTCCCCGCAGGTGAGGCAGACGTAGCACGACCCGTTCCGGACGGTCATGTGGCCGCAGTTCGAGCAGGCGGGGGCGTCGCCCATGTTCTCGCCCAACAGGGCGTCGGCGGCCGTCTCCGCGGTGGCCACCGCCGCCTTCGTGCCGTCGGGAACGGCGGCGACGGCGCCGGGACCGGGGGAGACCGTCGTCGCCCTCGGCGAGTCGACGAACTCGGCCGCCTGCACCTGGGCGTCGATGTCGGCCTCCATCGCCGCGTCGGTCAGGTCGAGCTGGAGCCCGGCGTCCACCGCCGCCCCCTTCGGCGGCTCGGGCAGGTCGGAGGAGCGGTCGGGCGGCACCTGGGCGAGCTCGTCCCGCTGCAGGTACTCGACGCCGAGGGCCCGGAAGACGTAGTCGATGATCGAGTTCGCCATCTTGATGTTCGGGTGGCCCTCGACCATGCCCCGAGGCTCGAAGGTCTGGAAGGTGAAGGTGTCGACGAACTCCTCGAGCGGCACCCC
>DRQR01000139.1 GCA_011371355.1 Actinomycetota bacterium | reverse complement strand
AGGGGTCAGGGCGTGCGGTCGGCCCACCGGGCGATGACCCGATGGATGGCGTCGAGGCCGTCGGTGAGCGCCGCGGGGCCGGGCTGGAGGACGATGGCGGCGTCGATCTCGTGGATCTCGCCGTCACGGACCGCCGGAATGGCGTCCCAGCCGGGGCGGGTCTCGATGGCGCCGGGCCGGTAGCGCTTGCCGCACCACGAGACGAAGACGAGGTCGGGGGCTCGGGCGACGACCTCGTCGGGGTCTTCGAGGATGCGCCCCTTCGCGAGGGACGAGGCGGCGCGTTCGGGGAAGACGTCGTCGCCGCCGGCGATGCGGATGAGCTCGGCCACCCAGGAGATGCCGGTGATGAGCGGATCGTCCCACTCCTCGAAGTAGACCCGGGGGCGCCGGGGGAGGGCTTCGGCGGCTTGGCGGACCTCGTCGAGGTGGGCTTCGAGCCGGCGGGCGTAGGCCTCGGCCCGTTCGGCGGCGCCGACCATGGCCCCGAGCCGTCGGACGTAGGCGAGGATGCCCGGCACGGTGCGGTGGTTGGCGATCCACACCTCGACGCCGGCGGCGATGAGCTCCCTGGCGATGTCGGCCTGGATGTCGGAGAACCCCACGACGAGGTCGGGTTCGAGGTCGAGGATCGCCGGGACGTCGGCCGAGGTGAAGGCGGCGACCCGGGGCTTGTCCCGTCGGGCTTCGGGGGGTCGCACGGTGAAGCGGGAGATCCCCACGATCCGGTCTTCCTCGCCGAGGGCGTAGAGCACCTCGGTGGGTTCCTCGGTGAGGCAGACGATGCGGCTCGGGTAGCGGGAGTCCACCCCGGGATCGTAGGTCAGGCGAAGGCGTCGAGGAGACGATCGGCGACGACGACCTCGGTCCCGGCGAGCCCCACCGAACAGAAGAGGGTGAGCTCCTCGGACCGGGCCCTCCCGGGATGATCACCGGCCACGATGTCGGCCAACTCGACCATGGGGACGTCGAGGAAGAAGAGGCGGGGGTAGGCCTCGACCTGGGGGAGCGAGTCGGTCACGACGAGGTCCGCGGCTTCCCCGACGGCGATGGGGAGCTCGTGGGCGTCGACGAACTTCGGGCCGAGGGTCGTCACGTGCATTCCGGGGCCGATCGCCGAGGCGTCGACGACCGGGCGTCGGCTCGTCGTGGCGAGGACGAGGACGTCGGCCGCCTCCGCGACGGCCTCGGGGGTGTCGGCAGCAGCGACCTCGACGCCGATGGCTGCGCCCATTCGGTTGGCGAAGTCGCGGCGACGGTCGGGGTCGCGGGAGTAGACGACGACCCGTCTGAAGTCGCGGACGGCGACGGCGGCGAGGAGGTGGTGTTCGGCCTGGAGGCCGGTGCCGACGATCCCCAGGGTGGCGGCATCGGGCCGGGCGAGGACGTCGATGGCGACGGCGTCGATCGCCGCGGTGCGGATCGCGCCGAGGAGGTCGCCGAGTACGAGGCCTCGCAGGCGGCCATCGTCGGCGTCGAAGACCGCCACGATTTGCGCGTGTTGGGCTCCCCGGTCGGGGAACGTGTCGTACACCCGGAATCCGGCGGCGCGACTCCTGCGCCGCTCGGCACCGACCGTGAAGACGAGCCGTCCCGCGCCGAGGTCGAGCATCCAGCGGGGCGGCGCATCGAGATCGCCACCGGCGCGGGCGACGAGGGCGTCCCCGACGGCCTCGATGGCCAGGCCGATGGCGTCGCCGAGGCGAAGGGCGAGGTCGTCGTCGGTGAGGATCGGCACGGCCACCACCGCCATCGTAGGGGCCGGGCTTCGTCCGTGTCGCGGCGGGCGACCCTTCGGGGGACCCGACTCGTCACCGGGGACGGGGATCGCGGGCGGTTCCCGACGACGTCCCCAGGGGCGGCATCGTGGCGCCGGGGCGTCTCAGGGGGCGGTGCCCACGGCGTCGGCGACCTCGGCGACGACCTCGGCGGGATCGCGGCCGACGAGGTCGGCGGCGAATCGGCCTCCCTCGTAGTCCGACGCGAGGCGTCCCCGGTCGACCCGAAGGAGGGATTCGAAGACGACGACGGCATGGGTCGGGGGTGCGGATCCGGTCGATTCGGCGTCGGCCGGGAGGATCTCCCGGAGGAACAGGAGGTAGCGGTCGCCGACCTCGGGCGGGGGGAGCCCGTTCACGACCACCCGACGCCCCGGTTCGCCGTCCTCGAGCTTCTCGCGGGTCATCCACGGGAAGCTCACGCGGTCGCCGTCGAGGGTCCCGGCGAGGACCCTCGCGACCTCCACGTCGATGGTGGACACCTCGTAGGCCTCGAAGGGCTCGGGACCGTCGGCGGGCTCGGCGTCGCCGACGATGCGATGCGGTCGGACGGCGACGACCACCCCCTCGACGACGACCGAGGACGCCGCGGCGACCTCCCGTAGGGTCGCGTAGCGGACCGGCTCGGTCGCGGAGATCCGGAGGATGTCGGCGTCGCCCCGGCCCGGGGAGCAGGCGGCGAGCAGGATCGCCGCTCCGGCGATCCGGGCGGAGGTGAGATACCGGCGTCGCTCCCTCGCGGTCGACGACATGGAGTGACGGTACCTCCCCGCGTGCGGAGACGACGACTCGGGGTTCACCCGCGCGCGCCGGGAACCGGCACGTCCCTGCGGAAGAGGGCCGCCTCGTCGGGGCCGTCGAGCTCCTCGGCGAAGCGGCGGCCGTCCCAGACCGCGGCGGCGATCGTGCCGGGGGCGAAGGCGTCGCCGACGGCGCGTAGCGTTCGCAGGTTCGCCGGCCATTCCGCCCGGCGCTCGAGGAGCTCCACGGCGAGGCCGTCCTCGGGGAGCCGGGCGGTGACCATGACCACCGCATCGGCGGGGAGGGGTTCGGTTCGACCCGTGAAGACGCACCGGCTGAGGAGCGTCCCCTCGGCGAGGGCGTCGACGGCCCGGTGGGTGAGGATCTCGACGCCGAGGTCGAGGAGCCGAGCCTGGATGCGGCCTTGCTCGAGGGTGTGCTCGGTCCAGGCGGAGACGACCGCCGCCGGGGTCAGGTAGGTCACCCGGCGCCCTTCGCGGGCGAGGAGCTCGGCGAGGACCCCGGCGAGGTAGAAGCGGTCGTCGTCGTAGACCACGACCCGTTCCGCCACGGGCAGGCGATCGGCCATGAGGTCGTCCGGGGTGAACACCGGGACCGTGCCGTCGTCGGGGATCGGGTGGGTGTGGATCCGGCCGACGCCGTCCCGCCGCCAGGTGGCGCCGGTGGCGACGGCGACGTGGTCGAAGTCGTACCCGAGCACCTCGTCGGCGGTCATCGTCGACTCGAGGTACCACGACACGTTCGCCATGGCATCGATGCGGCCGAGTCGGTAGTCGACGACCCGGCGCCATGCGGCGAGGCCGGGGAGGGCGGCCTCGCGGCCGACCCGTCCCCCGAGGGTCCGGGTCGCCTCCACGAGGACCACCTCGTGACCCTTCCGCCCCGCGGTGAGGGCCGCCTCGAGCCCGGCGGGCCCACCGCCGACGACGAGGACCTTGCCGGGCCGCTTCGCGGGGGCGGACCGTTCGGGGTGCCAGCCGCGGCGCCACTCCTCGCCCATCGACGGGTTCTGGGTGCAGCGGATCGGGCTCGTCGTCCAGTCGCCGGTCACGCAGATGTTGCAGCCGATGCACTCGCGGAGCTCGTCGAGACGCCCCTCCTCGATCTTCCGAGGGAGGAACGGGTCGGCGATCGACGGACGGGCGGCCCCGATGAAGTCGAGGACGCCCTCGCGAACCATGCGGAGCATCGTCTCGGGGGAGGTGAAGCGGCCGACGCCGACCACCGGCTTCGAGGTGAGTTCCTTGAGGCCCCGGACGAGGTCCTCCTGAAACCCCTCGGCTCCGAACCGGGAGGTCACGGAGTCGTGTTCCCAGCGGCCCACGACGAAGTCCCAGAGGTCGGGGAGCTCGCCGACGATCCGGAGGACCGCTCGGACGTCGTCGACGGTGTAGCCGCCCTCGAGCATCTCGTGGACCGCCAACCGGCAGGCCACCGCCGCCCGGCCCGCGGCCACCTCGAGGGTGTCCTCGAGGACCTCCCGAAGGAGGCGGAGTCGGTTCTCCAGGGAGCCGCCGTAGCGGTCGGTGCGGAGGTTGTACCGAGGGGACAGGAAGTGCTGGAAGGTCGAGAGGCCGTGGCCGGCGTAGACGTAGACGATGTCGTAGCCGGCGGCGATGGCCCGTTCGGTGGCCTCGCGGTGCCAGCGACGCAGGACCTCGATGTCGGCGAGGGTCATCTCCCTGGCCTGGACGGGCGCGTCCCAGCCGACGACCGGGAGGGGACTGGGGCCCATCGGCGGGACGCGGCTGGACAGGTTCGGGGAGGACAGGCCGTGATGGACGAACTCGATCGCCGCGAGCGCGTCGTGGGCGTGGACGGCGTCGGTGACGAGTCGATGGGCCGAGAGGTCCCGGTCGTCCCACAGCCGACCCTCGACGTAGGGGGTGATCTCGGAGGATGGGTGGATCTCGACCTCCTCGGTGGCGACGACCGCCCAGCCGCCTTCGGCCTTCACCCCCCGCATCGCGGCGAGCATCGACGGGTCTCGCCATCCCATGCCGTTGCAGTGGGGGACCTGGTAGAAGCGGTTCTTCGCGACCACGGGTCCGATCCGGACCGGTTCGAACAGGACGTCGAAACGGGGGTCGCGGGCCATGGCGGCCGAGGCTAGTCGGGACGTCCTCGGCGGTAGCCTGGGCGGACGCCGTCGAGAGGGAGTCGTGCCGACGTCCCGGAGCGTGACCCGGATCCCACCCCCCGGACCCCACGGGGGCGACGGGCCGCGGATCGCCGCGGCGCTCGGGCTCGACCCGGCTCGGATCCTCGATCTCTCCCAGACCCTCAACCCCCACGCCCCGTCGGTCGCCTCCCTCGTCGCCGACCACGCCGAGGCCGTGGTCCGCTACCCGGATCCGTCGACGGCCGTCGGGCTCCTCGCCGAGGTCCTCGGCGTCGATCCCGCCAGGGTCCTCCTCACCAACGGAGGGAGCGAGGCGATCTCCCTCGTCGCCCGGACCCACGGAGGCCGCGTGCTCGCCGAGCCGGAGTTCGGGCTCCATCCCCGCGGCGACGCCGGACCCATATGGCGCTCCGACCCCCACAACCCCTCGGGGCGGCTCGCCCCACCCTCCCTGCGGGCCGACGTGTGGGACGAGGCCTTCTATCCCCTCGCCACGGGGCGGTGGACCGCCGGACGGGAGGGCATCGTCGTCGGCTCCTTGACGAAGGTCTTCGCCTGTCCCGGGCTCCGGCTCGGCTT
>DRQR01000138.1 GCA_011371355.1 Actinomycetota bacterium | reverse complement strand
TCCGGGTGTCGCCCCATCTCTACAACGACGTCGAGGACGTCGCCCGGTTCTTCGCCGTCCTCGACGCCGTCCTCGGTGCCCGACCCACGTCCTAGGGTCGGGATCCGCGAGGGGAGTTCCTCGGCGTCCGGGCAGCCGACCTCCGTCGGATCAGGTGAAGGAGACGACCGCGACCGCGAAGGTGAGGATCGACAGGAGGAGGATGATCCCCTGGACGGCGCCGCGGAGGGCGGGCGAGGTACGCGACGCGGTGAGCTGGTGGACGGCGGTGAGCACGACGATCGCGCCGACGAGGCCGACTTTCCACCCCAAGAGGGCGAGGGGGACCTCGTAGGACATCATGAGCCACAGGCCGGTGAGGACCGCCAGGGCCATCGCCGCCCAACCCACGACCGAGAAGCGGCGCGCGGCGGCCTGGAGGATGGACCGGTCGGCGCCGGCACGTCGCAGGGCGGGGACGAGGGCGGCGAGGACCACGAGCCCGCCGGTCCACGTCGCGGCGCCGAGGAGGTGGAGCCAGAAGGCGACCTGGTCGGTCCGCATCTCAGTCGAGGCCGCGGAGGAACCGCTCGATCTCGGTGACGAGCTCGTCGGTCGTCTCGGGGGCCACCTCGGGTCCGTCGCCGGTACCGTCGTCGAGGTACTGCGCGAGCTCGTCGTCGCCGAGGGCCTCGTCCACCCGGCGCCGGAACTCCTCGTCGAGCTCGGCGAGGTCGGTGAGGTCGACGCCGAGCTCGAGGACGTCGGCGAGTTTCCGGGCCATGGCGAGCATCGCCGTGGGATTCGGGTTCGCCGCGAGGTAGTGGGGGGTGGCCGCCCAGATGCCGAGGGCGGGGATTCCGAGCTCCCGGAAGGCCTCGAGGAGGACTCCGACGATCCCGGTGGGACCCTCGTACACCGTCGGTTCGAGCCCGTTCCGACCCACGAGGGACGGGTCCGTCGCCACTCCGGAGAGGGGCACGGGACTGCGGTGGGTGATCTGGCCGATGTAGGCCCCGAGGAGGATCACCTCCTCGACCCCGACGTCCCCGAGGAGGGAGGCGACGATCCGGGAGAAGGTCTTCCAGCGGAAGCTCGGCTCCTCCCCCAACACGACCACGAGGTCGCGGTCGTCCTCGGGCAGCTCGACGGCGAAGAACCGGGTCTCGGGCCACTCGAGACGCCGGGTCGAGCCGGCCCCGACCCGGATCGTGGGGCGATGCTCCTGGAAGTCGAAGAAGTCCTCGGGTTCGATCACCGCGAAGGGCTCTCGAGCACCGAACTTGCCGAGGAGGTAGGAGAGGGTGCCCGAGGCCGCCTCACAGGCATCGTTCCAGCCCTCGAAGGCGAGGAGGGCTCGGGGTCGACGCAGGACGGGGCGGGTCAGGCGGCGGACGGCGTCCATGCCGGGCAAGGCTACCGAGATCCGGTTCCTGGCGTCGCTCCCGGGGGCCGCGCCGACCGACGCGAGGCGGGTTGGCGGCCGGCGCCGGGGGAGGCCACACTGGGATCATGGAGCCGGTGGAGGTCGTCGAGGGAGGGATCGCCGTCACCGTCTGGGCCGTGCCCGGTGCCTCGCGTACCGAGACGAAGGGTCGTCACGGCGACGCGGTCCGGATCCGCGTCGCCGCGCCCGCCGAGTCGGGCGCGGCGAACCGGGCCATCGCCCGGTACCTCGCCTCGGTCCTCGGGGCTCGCCGGGTGGAGCTCCGGGCAGGCAGGTCGAGTCGGCGGAAGCGGTTCCACGTCGCCGGCGTCGACGTGGAGGTCGCGCGTCGGGTGCTCCTCGACGGCGGGTGACGGGGCTCGACTCAGCCCGCCGTGGAGGGGACGAGCCCCTGGAGGATCTCGATCACGCCGCCGTCGGTGACGACGATCGGTTCGAACCCGGCCTCCTCGAGGTACTTGACGGCCAGGTTCGACCGGTAGCCGGACCCGCAGACGATGTGGACGGGACGGCTCGGGTCGAGTTCGGGGGGCGGACCCTGCTCGGCGAGGTCGGGCACGTAGCGCCACACCGAGCCGGGGATGTGGCCGTCCTCCCACTCTCCCGGCGAACGGACGTCGAGGATCTGGAGGGGCTCGTCGTTGCGGAGCTTGTCGATGACGACTCGGTACGACTCCAGGCCGTTGGTCACCAACGGTCCGAAGGCGCGTTCCAACCCGGCGAGGTCGGTGACGACGCCGATCTCGTGGTCGTAGCCGATGCGCTCGAACTGGAGGACCGCCTCGACGACGTCCTGGCCTTCCTCGGCGACGAGGGCGATGGTGGCGTTGAAGGGAATGAGCCAGCCGCCCCACACCCCGGTCTGGTCGGAGAACTCGATCCCGTAGGAGCCCTCGACGTGCCCCTTGGCGTAGACGTCCCGCGGCCGGATGTCGACGAGGTGCACGTCGTCGGGGAGGTGCTCGGGGGCGATGACCGGGACGTGGGGGTCGGGCGCGGGGGTGGGCCCCATGAGGTTCGCCGGCCCCATGTGGCGGTAGTACCGCGGCCACGGCTGGAGGGGCGCGAGGATCGCCTCGATGAACTGCTCCTCGTCGTCGTACTGCATGAGCGGGTTCATCTGACGTTCTCGGCCGATCGTCGAGACGGTGATCCCCGCGCAGGAGGCGGTGCAGAAGGAGCCCTCTCCGTGGGTGGGGTAGAGACCGACGTCGTCGGGGAGCTCCTTGAGGCGCTGCATCGTGACGTACTGGAGTTTGGCGAGGCCTCGGGCCCGCTCGTTTCCGAGCAGGTCGGGGCGTCCGAAGGAGTCGATGAGGAGACTCCCGCCGGAGAAGAGCGCGACCGGGTCGCCGTCGACGAGCACGAGGTAGGCCATGTGCTCGGGGGTGTGTCCGGGCGTGTGGACGGGACGGATCGTCAGTCCACCCGCGGTGAGGTCCTCGTGGTGGAAGGCGGGGAGGTAGTCGGTCCAGGCGACGGCACCGGCCGCGGGTACCACCACCCGGCCTCCGAGCCGTCGGGCGAGTTCCCGTCCTCCCGAGACGTAGTCGTTGTGGAGATGGGTCTCGAGCACGTAGCGGAGCTCCGCCCCGGTCGCCTCGACGGCTCGTTGGAACCGTTCGACGTCCCGCTGGGGGTCGACGACGACGGCGACGCCGTCGTGGTGGAGCACGTAGGTCGAGTCGCCGAGCCCGGGCGTCCGGATCTGCTCGATCTGCATCGTCACCTCCTCAGGCGCGCCCCTTGAGCATGAGGTTCCAGTAGAGGAACGGGAGCCCGTAGCGCTTCAGGAGCCACATGTCGTAGCGTTCCTTGTACGGGTTCCCCGGAATGGTAGGGGTGGGGTTGGCGTCGTAGTCGAACTCGGCGAGGAGCATCTTCCCTCGGGCGGTGGTGATCGGGCAGGACGCGTAGCCGTTGTAGCTCGAGGGGAGCGGTCGGCCCTCCATCGCGGCGATGAGGTTCTCGACGACCGTGGGGGCCTGCTTCCGAACCGCCGCGCCGGTCTTGGAGTTCGGGGTGTTCCCGGCGTCTCCGAGGGCGAAGACGTTGGGCCACCGGACGTGCTGGTGGGTGTGCTTGTCGACCTCGACGTAGCCGACCGGGGTGTCCTCGGCGAGGGGGGTCTTCTTGATCCAGTCGGGGGCCGACTGGGGCGGAACCGCGTGGAGGAAGTCGTAGGGGATGGTCCGGGTGGCGCCCCCGCCGTCGGCGGCGAGGCTGCGGATCGTCACCTCCTTGGCGTCGGGGTCGACGGCGACCATCTCGTGTTCGAAGATCACCTCGATTCCGTAGCGCTCCGCCACCTGGGCGAGGACCCGGGCCCACTCGGGTACGCCGAACATCGCCGCGCCGGGGAGGACGAGGATCGGGTGGATGCGGTCGAGGACGCCCTGGCGTCGCCACCAGTCGCAGGCGAGGTAGGCGATCTTCTGCGGCGCCCCGGCGCACTTGATCGCCCCGTTCGGCATCGTGAAGACCGCGGTGCCCTCGGTCATGCCGCGCACGAACTCCCAGGTCTTCGGGGCGAGGTCGTAGCGGTAGTTCGAGCTCACTCCGTTTCGGCCGAGGGTGTCGGTGAGGCCCTCCACCTTGTCCCAGTCGATCTGGAGTCCGGGGGCGACGACGAGGTAGTCGTAGGAGACTTCGTCGCCCGAGCGCAGCACGACGCGCCGGTCGTCGGGCTCGATGGTCTCGACGGCGTCGCGGATCCACGTGGCGCCCTTCGGCATCACCTTGGCCATGGGACGGGCCGACTTC